>JADCHX010000004.1:300000-600000 GCA_020248265.1 Rhodocyclaceae bacterium | reverse complement strand
GTCCGTACGGCGCGAGCTTTCCGCTGGTCACCGTCGAGGACTGGGTCGCCGCGCAGGCGCGGCTGGCCGACCACCTCGGCATCGAGCGCTTCGCTGCGGTCATGGGTGGCAGCCTCGGCGCGATGCAGTCGCTGTCGTGGACGCGCCAGTTCCCCGACCGCCTGCGCCATGCGCTGGTCATCGCCTGCGCACCGAACCTGTCCGCGCAGAACATCGCCTTCAACGAGGTCGCGCGCCAGGCGATCCTCACCGACCCGGAGTTCCACGGCGGCGACTACTACGCGCACGGCGCGACGCCGGTGCGCGGGCTGCGCGTGGCGCGCATGGTCGGGCACATCACCTACCTGTCCGACGATGCGATGGCCAGCAAGTTCGGACGCCAGTTGCGCCACGGCAGCATCGGCTATGGCTTCGAACCCGAGTTCCAGATCGAGTCCTACCTCCGCTACCAGGGCGGCAAGTTCGCCGAGTATTTCGACGCCAATACCTACCTGCGCATCACCAAGGCGCTCGACTACTTCGACCCCGCATCGGAGTGCGGCGGCGACCTGTCGAAGGCAATGGCCGCCGCACGGGCCGGCTTTCTCGTCGTCTCGTTCACTACCGACTGGCGCTTCGCGCCCGAGCGCTCGCGCGAGATCGTGCAGGCGCTGCTGCGCAACCAGCTCGACGTGACCTATGGCGAGATCGACGCGCCGCACGGCCACGATGCCTTCCTGCTGGATGACCCACGCTACCACGCGCTTGTGCGCGCCTATGTCGATCGCATCCATGCCGAGATCACCGGGGGCGCGCGATGAAGGGCCCGCGCGCCGACTTCGCGGTGATCGCCGGGCGCATCGGCCGCGGCGCGAAGGTGCTCGACCTCGGTTGCGGCGACGGCTCGCTGCTGCGCCACCTGCGCGAGTCGCTGGACGTGCGCGGCTACGGTATCGAGATCGACGACGCGAAGATCCCGGCCTGCGTGAAGAACGGCATCAACGTGCTGCAGATGGACCTCGAGTCGGGCCTGTCCGGGTTCGATCCGGGGTCGTTCGACTACGTGGTGCTGTCCCTCACGCTGCAGGCGATGAAGAACAGCGAACGCATCCTGTCTGAGATGCTGCGCGTCGGCCGCGAGGGCATCGTGTCGTTCCCGAACTTCGGCTACTGGCGCAACCGTATCCAGCTCGCCATGGGCCGCATGCCGGTGAACGACGAATTCCCGCACCACTGGTACGACACGCCGAACATCCACCTGTGCACGATGACCGACTTCGAGGCGTTCTGCGCGCAGCACCGGATCCGCATCCTGGAGCGGATCGCACTGCACGAGGGGCGTGAGGTCACCGCGCTGCCCAACCTGCGCGGGTCGCTAGTCGTGTACCGCTTCGGCAGCGGCGGCGGCGGCTGATCGCCGCGCGGCGCAGAGGCGATGCGCCCGCGCACGACGCTTCAGCCCCAGGGGCCCGGGAACGCCTCGCCCATGTAGACATCGGGCGTCGGCTCGACAACCGCCGGCCATTGCCCGTACGGCGGCAAGATTCGCTGCGCGCGCGGCGACGCAAGGCCGCCACGTCCGACCTGCTCCATCGAGAAGTAGAGCTGCACGCCATGGCCTGCCGGGTCGAGCGCCATGGCGAACCAGTCGATTCCGGGGCTCAGGGCCGCCGGCAGGTCGACGAAGCGGCAGCCCCGATCTTCCAGCCAGGCGATGGCTGCCTTCAGCTGGCGATAGGTCGCCACCTGCATCCCGAAGCTCAGGACGGTCGACGGGCCCGGCCATCCCAGCGCATCGCGCACGGCAGCCGGGTACAGCGCCAGCGAATGGTGTTCGGTATTGCAGCGCAGGAACAGGCAGCGATGGCCCTGCCACTCGACGGCTTCGGTCAGGATGAAGCCGAGCCTCTCGACATAGAAAGTCGCCATCGCGTCGATGTCGTTGCAGAACAGGCGCAGGGGCCCGTGCCGCACGATCTTGAACGGGCGTGCGAGCAGCACGCCGTCGACATCGTGCACGGCCGGCAGCGCCTCTGGATGCCGGTACCCGGACGACGGATCGATGCCCTGGGCGAGCATCCGCTCGACCTCGGCGAGTTCACCGACCTGCGGCAGGGTCGGGCGCTGACGGAAGCCGCGCTCGTGCATCGCGCGCGGCTTGGCGGTCCCCGCCCAGCCGATCTGCTCGATGCCGTAATAGAGCTCGTTGCGATGTCCTTCCGGGTCCATCGGGTACACGTGCCAGTTCGAGCCCGGCATGTCCCGACCAACGCGGTTGATCGCGATGCCATGCCCGGCGAAGTAGTCGATCGCATTCGACACTTCGGCAAGGCTCCCCACCTGCCATGTGAGCTGGTTCAGGTCGACCGCGGGCGGCAGCGCATCTGCGCGGCCCAGCGCGTTGAACACCCGCCGGTTGAACAACACGAATGAATGATGGTCGGTGCCGTGGCGGATGAAGTACAGGTTCGTGTCGCCGAGAGCCTTGAGTTCGTCGCGCTTGGGATGGTTCGCCGCGAGGTCCTGCGGATCGGAGATGCGCAGGCCCAGCCATTCGCAATAGAACTCCAGGCACGCGGCGATGTCATCGACGTTGTAGCCGAAGTGCCCCAGCCGGCGAATGCGGAACGGCCGGTCGAGCAGCACGCCGCCGACATCGTAGCGACGATCCGCCTGCGTATCCGAGATCCCCGCGTCGGCCATCGGCGCCGCAGCCTACTCGCCCTGCACCACGGGATTGTCGATCGTCCCGATACCGGAGATCGTCACCCGCACCCGGTCGCCAGGCTTGAGGAAGATGCCGCGCGGGCGCCCGACGCCCGACGGCGTCCCGGTCGCGATCACGTCCCCGGGCAGCAGTGTCATCCGGCGGCTCAGGTATTCGATGAGTTCGGCGACGTTGAAGATCAGGTCGGCGACGAGCGTGTCCTGCATCCGCTCCTGGTTGACCCAGGTCTCCAGCCGACAGGCGTACGGGTCGGGCACCTGGGATGCAGGCACGATCCACGGCCCCATCGGCGCGCCGGTCTCGAAGTTCTTGTGGCCGAACCAGTCGATGTTCCAGCGCGGCCAGTCGGGACGGCGCGACAGGTCGCGCAGCGAGACGTCGTTCATCACGGTGTAGCCGGCCACGTACTTCATCGCATCGGCGAGCGCGACGTTGCGCGCGCGCCGGCCGATCACCACCGCGAACTCGCCCTCCCAGTCGACCTTCTTCGAGATCGCCGGCAGGCGGATCTCGTCCTTCGGCCCGACCACGCAGTGCGGGCCCGACTTCAGGAACAGGTAGGGCTGGGTGTTCGCCTTGTCGACGCCAGCGCCTTCGGCGGACATCTCGCCGGCATGGGCCTGGTAGTTCGCGCCGGTGCAGTAGATCGCCGGCGGGTACAGCAGCGGCGCCATCAGTTCGACCGAAGACAGCGGGCGCGAGGCAACCCCGGATGCGCCGGCGAGCGCCGCCAGCGCGGGCTCGGCGATGTCCCAGGCGCCGAGCACCGAGAGCGTCGACGCGGCCCAGGACGTGCCCGGCAGCGCATCGAGCAGGTCGATCACACGGTCATCATCGGCCAGGATGGCCGCGCGCGGCGTGCCGTCGGCACCGCGCTGATTCAGCAACTTGAACTGCGCCAAGATTCCTCCTGTCGCGGGCAGTACCGGGCTCGCCCCGGCGCCCGCATCGTCGTGGATGCGAACCGACCTGCCGGTGGGCGGTCAGCTGCGGTAGTCGGGGTGGTGCTTCTCGACCAGGGCCATGCTGGCTACCCAGTCGCGGCTCTTCGAATCGTAGGCACCGATGCGTCCGAACTTGCGCGCCCGCTCGACGCAGGTCTCGTGCGACGGCACCTTGAGCTTCACTCCGCCGGCGAGCGCGCCGATCTGCGCGCGGCAGGCCAGTTCGAAGAAGTGATGATAGATGTACGCCTCGGCGATGGTCGTGCCACAGACCAGCGCACCGTGGTTCTCGAGAATCATCACCCACTTGTCGCCAAGCGCCTTCGCCATGAAGTCGGTGCCCTCGCGCGTGGTGTCGTCGACCTCGTTCGGATAATAGGCGATGCGTTCGTAGAAGCGCATCGCCTGCTGCGTCAGCGGCAGCAGCCCGTCGGCCTGCGCCGACACCGCGAGGTTCGCCGGCGAATGCGTATGCACCGCGGACATGATCTCGGGGCGCGCCGACAGCACCGAGGCATGCACGTTGTAGGCGGCAGGGCTGGCCTTCCATGCCGAGGGCGCCACCTGCCGGCCGGACAGGTCGTACTTCACCAGGTTGGATGCGGTGACCTGCTCCATGAACACGTTGTCGGCCTTGACCAGGAAGTGCTCAGGGTTGTCCGGACAGCGCGCCGAGATGTGGTTGTAGGTCATGTCGACGAACGTGAAATGCGCGACCAGGCGGTGCGCGGCTGCGAGTTCGCAACGCAGCGTCCACTCGGCGGGGCTGACCGAGCCCTGCAGGCTGCTGCCTGGCGAGGCGGCGGTGTCGTTCGTATCGGGCATGGGGCGGCTCGGCTGGGGTGCAGGTGCGGCTGCAGGGTGCGGCAATGCAGGCATGCAGGGATCTGCATGATGCGTCAAACTTACCCGCAGCCGAGGTTGCCGTCAAAAGGGCCCGGCCATCCGGAGGACCAGAACCGTGTCGAACCCATGCACCGCGCCGGGCAGCCATCGTGCCGCGCGCTCTCGCGTCGCGCCGTGGCGGCGCACGTCCGCCCTTTCGTTGCAGATTGCCGCGGCCTGCAGCGCCGCCCTCTGCGTCGCCACCGCTTCGGCGCAGACCACACCCGGCACCGCCTGGCCGTCGCGGCCGATCCGCCTGATCGTGCCCAACGCACCGGCGGGCCTGGCCGACATCACCGCACGGCTGGTCGGCACGCGGCTGGGCGAGGCCCTGGGCCAGCCGCTGATCGTCGAGAACCGCGCCGGTGCCGGCGGCACCATCGGCACGGCCGCCGCGGTGAAGGCCGCTCCCGATGGCTACACGCTGCTTGCCGTGTTCGACAGCCATGCCACCAATCCGCACCTGTTCAAGAGCATCGCCTACGACACCGTGAACGACCTGGCACCGATCTCGCTGCTGGTGCGTGGGCCGCTGGTGCTGGTGGTGCATCCGGCGGTACCGGCGAAGAGCGTGAAGGACCTGCTGGCGCTGGCGCGTGCGAAGCCGGGTGCGCTGAACAATGCGATCGTCGGGCCGGGCTCGCCGGCGCGGCTGCTGGTGGAACTGCTCGAGCTCACCGCGAAGGTCGAAGTCACCCAGGTCCCGTACAAGGGCGCATCGGGCGCGCTGGCCGACCTGATCGGCGGCCAGGTGGATGCGATGTTCGCGACCGTGCCCAGCATCTCCGGCCACTGGAAGGCGGGCAAGCTGCGCGCGATCGCGGTGACATCCGAGAAGCGCAGCCCGGCGCTGCCCGGGGTGCCGACGATGAACGAGACGCTGCCCGGCTTCGAGGCTGAGTCATGGGTCGCACTGCTCGCACCGGCACGGACCCCGGCCGAGATCATCGCCCGCGTGCACGCCGAGACGGTGAAGATCCTCGCCCAGCCCGAGATGCGCGAGCGGCTCGGCGAGCAGGGCCTGGAAGCGGTGGGCAGCACGCCGGCCCAGGCAGACAAGTGGATCCGCACCCAGATCGAACGCTGGGGCCGGGTGATCCGCGAGCAGAAGATCGTGATCGAGTGAGCCCCGGTACCGCCCTGTGCGCCGCGCTCAGGGCGGGTTGATCCCCGCGCGCTTCGCCACCGCAGCGATCACGGCAAGCTGCTCCCGGATGAAGCGGTCGAACGCCTGCGGCGTCCCGGCCACGGGCTCGGCCCCCAGCGCACGCATGCGCGCGATGATGTCCGGCAGCGCGAGCGCGCGCACGATCTCGGCGTTGAGGCGATCTATCACCGGGCGCGGCGTCTTCGCCGGCGCCAGCATGCCGCCCCAGGAGTCGAAGTCGAAGCCGGGGATGGTCTCGGCGATGGTCGGCAGTTCGGGATGGGTACCCACCCGTTTCGCGGTCGATACGGCGATCGGGCGCAGTTTGCCGTCCTTGACCATGGTCATCGCGCTCGACAGCGGCGCCATGAAGAACTGCACCCGTCCCGCGATGGTGTCGGTGAGCGCCTCGGGAATGCCCTTGTAGGGCACATGCACCGCGTCGATCTTCGCCGCTTCCTTGAACATCTCGGCAGCGAAGTGCGTGCCGCTGCCGGTGCCTGCGGAACTGTAGTTGAGCTGGCCCGGCTTCGCCTGCGCCAGCGCCACCACCTCGCGGACCGAAGTCGCGGGCAGTGAATTGGGCACCACCAGCAGGTAGGCACTGGTGAACATCTGGGTGATGCCGGCGAAATCGCGCACCGTGTCGTAGGTGACCCGAGCCACGGACGGCTGGATCACGTGGGCGCCCGAGACCGCGAGCAGCGTGTGCCCGTCGGGCACCGCATCGGCCACCAGCTTCGCACCGATGGTGCCGCCCGCGCCGGGCCGGTTGTCGACGAGCACGTTCTGACCGAGCACGTCGGTGAGCCGGCTGGCGATAAGGCGCGAGAAGATATCGGGCTGCCCCCCGGGCGTGAAGCCGATGATGATGCGGATCGGCCGCGTGGGGAAGTCGGCAGCGGCACGACTCTGCGCGCCTGCCGCGATGGGGGCGAGGACCATCGCCGCACCGGCCAGCACGACGGCCGCTCGCGCGGCCTTGCCCGGGACCCGGCATGGAACACGCCCCGGCAGGCTCGAAGTGACCGTCGTGCAGGCACGCCGGTCGCGGTAACTGGGCAGCAGCTTCATCCACTCCTCCTCAATGGACCGGTGCTCCGGCCATTCGTGTGCCCGAGACTACATCACCGCCGCGGCGGTCGCAGCGCCCGGCGGTGCCGATGGCGGCGGCTTCGCGACCCGGCCAGCGAGCCATACCAGCGCCAGCACTGGCAGGCCGAGCAGCGCGGTGCCGGTGAAGAACCAGCCATAACCGACCTGATCGACCGCCCAGCCCGAGAAGCCGGCGAGGAACTTCGGCAACAGCAGCATGATGGACGTGAACAGCGCGTACTGGGTGGCCGAGTAGGAGACGTTGGTCAGACCGGACAGGTAGGCAATGAATGCCGAGGAGGCGATGCCGGCGGACAGGTTGTCGGCCGAGACGATCCAGATCAGCGCGTTCAGGTCATGGCCACGTCCGGCCAGCCATGCGAACAGCAGGTTGGTCAGCGCGGACAGCACCGCGCCCAGGAAAAGTACACGCGTGACGCCAAGCTTCATCGCCATCACGCCGCCGAGGCCGACGCCGGCAAGCGTCATGATCAGCCCGTACACCTTCGACACGGCAGCCACCTCGTCCTTGGTGAAGCCCATGTCGCGGTAGAACGGATTGGCCATCACGCCCATCACCACGTCGGAGATGCGGTAGACCGAGATCAGCGCGAGGATAAGCAACGCATGCCAGCGGTAGCGCACGACGAAGTCGACGAACGGATTCACCGCCGCGCCGTGCAGCCAGGCAGCGAAACGTGCCAGCCAGCGCGGCAGGCGCAGTGCCAGGCGCTCGGCCATCGCATGCTCGGCTTCGGCTGCACCGGGCAAGGGCCGAACGGCGGGCTCGGGCGACAGCAGCACGGTCACGACGCCGATCAGCATCGACGCAGCCATCACCAGGTAGGCGACCATCCACGGTGCCTGCTCGTAGGTCGCCTCGCTCGGATCGAACCGTGCAGCCACCCAGAGCACGCCGGCACCGGCCCAGATCATCGCCAGCCGGTACCCGGTCTGGTAGGCCGCCGCCATCGCCGCCTGCCGCTCGACGCCGGCCGATTCGATGCGGAACGCATCGAGCGCGATGTCCTGGGTGGCGGACGCGAATGCGAGCAGCAGCGCGAACAGGATCAGCGGCTGCAGCGCCTGCTGCGGGTCCGACATCGCCATGCCACACAGTGCAGCGATGATCGTGGCCTGCGCCAGCAGCAGCCAGCTGCGCCGGCGTCCCAGGCGGCGCGTGAGCAGCGGGATCGGCAGCCGGTCCACCAGCGGGGCCCATGCCCACTTGAACGCATAGGCGAGCGCGACCCAGCTGAGAAAGCCGATCGTCGTGCGGTCGATGCCCGCCTCACGCAGCCAGAACGACAGCGTGCCGAACACCAGCAGCAGCGGCAGGCCGGCCGAGAAGCCGAGCAGAAGCATCCGCGCGACCGGTGGCTCGCCGTAGACCCTGGCTGCATCGATCCATCCGCGCCAGCCCGGACGTGGCAACTGCTGGGATGAAGCCGCCGGCAACGAAGCGGGGCCGACCGCGCCCACCGCCCCTCCGGTGCGTCCAGCCTCGCTCATCGCGTCACCATTCGAGGTCGTAGTCGATGGTCAGCGGCGCATGGTCGGAGAAGCGCTGTTCCTTGTAGATCGATGCACGCACCGCGGACTGCGCGACCCCGGGCGTGGCGATCTGGTAATCGATGCGCCAGCCGACGTTCTTCGCCCAGGATTGCCCGCGGTTGGACCACCATGTGTACTGCTCCGGGCGATCGTCGACCCTGCGGAACACGTCCACCCAGCCATGCTGATCGAAGACTTGACTCAGCCATGCACGTTCTTCCGGAAGGAAACCGGAATTCTTCTGGTTACTGCGCCAGTTCTTCAGGTCGATCGCCTGGTGCGCGATGTTCCAGTCGCCGCACAGGATGAACTGGCGCTGCTCGGCGCGCAGCCTCAGCAGCACCGGCATGAACTGCGCAAGGAACGAGAACTTCGCGGCCTGCCGGTGCGGTCCGGCCGACCCGGACGGCAGGTACACCGACACGATGGAGAGATCGCCGTAATCGCAGCGCAGGAAACGGCCTTCGCAGTCGATCTCGGGAACGCCCAACCCTTCGATGACACGATCGGGCGGACGACGTGAATAGATCGCCACACCGCTGTAGCCGCGCTTCTGCGCGCAGTGGAACGCCGCGGACCACCCATTCGGCGCGGTCAGACCTGCGTCGAGATCGCACACCTGCGCCTTCACCTCCTGCAGGCAGACGATGTCGGCGCGGCTGTGCGGCATCCATTCGAAGAAGCCCTTGGCGGCGGCGGAGCGGATTCCGTTGACGTTGGCAGTAGTCAGGCGAAGCATGAGATCATGAACGGAGACGGGGGCTGCGGAAAAGTGTGCATCTGCAGACTGCGGCAGGCACCTTCGGCACGAAATTCGCTAAGGATCCGGTCCGTGCGGGTCGCGAACATCCGCCCAGGCGCTTCCTGACGCCGACAAACAGCCCGAGTTTACAGGGTACCCCGGCGTAGAGCCCAGGATTCCCTCGAACGAGTCACTTTCCCCTATTGCACTGACCGATGGACAGTTACCGTAAACAGTTCGTCACCTTCGCCACGGAATGCCAGGCCTTACGTTTTGGTCACTTTGTGACAAAGGCGGGCAGGGATTCCCCGTATTTTTTCGACGCCGGGCTGTTCAACGACGGCGCAGCCCTCGGCAGGCTCACGGAACTTTATGCATCGACCATCCTCGAATCGGGCATCCGGTTCGACATGCTGTACGGGCCGGCATACAAGGGCATCCCTCTGGTGGCCGGCGTCGCGATCGCACTGGCCCGGCGCGGACAGAACTTCCCGTACGCGTTCAATCGCAAGGAGATCAAGGACCACGGCGAAGGCGGATCGATCATCGGCGCGCGCCTGAAAGGTGCGGTACTGATCATCGACGACGTGATCTCCGCCGGCACGTCGGTGCGTGAGTCGCTGACACACATCGCAGCGGGCGGCGCCCGCGCGGCAGGCGTGGTCATCGCCCTGGACCGGATGGAACGCGGCACCGGCGCGCTCTCGGCGGTCGAGGAAGTACGAAGCCAGATGGGGCTGCCGGTGGTAAGCATCGCGAACCTGGATGACATCGTCGACTACCTGTCGAACGATCCCGCGATGTCGGCCTCCCTGGCCGCCGTCGAGAGATACCGTGCCCTGTACGGGAGCAGATAGATGCCTCGCATGTTCAACCTGCTGCCGGCCCTTGCCTGCGGCCTGATGCTCGGATCCTCGATTCCCGGATCTGTCGCGGCTGCCTCGCCGCCTGGCAGCAGGACGAGCGGCATCATCTGCTGGAGCGACAGCAATGGGCGCCAGGTGGGCTGCGGCTACACCGTACCGCCAGAGTTCGCCAACAACCCGACGCGGGAACTCAATGCCCGCGGCATGACGGTCAAGAAGAGCGATGGGACTCTCGGGGGCGAAGCCGTGCGCCTCAAGCAGGAAGAAGACACCCGCCGAAGATCCGAGGAACAGGAACGTGCTGCGCAGCGCAAGCGCGACGAGGCCCTGCTTAACTCCTACACCAGCGAGCGCGAGATCGATGCCCGCCGCGATCGCGACCTCGGCCAACTCGACCTTACCATCCTGGGACTCGAGACCTATCTCAAGCAGATACGCTCGAGCGAAGCCGATATCCGGCGCCGCCTCGAAACCACCCAGAAGGCCGGCAAGCCGGTGCCTCAGCAGCTCACTGACGACGTCATTCGTATTTCCAGCGAAGCCGCCGAGACCGAACGCAAGATTTCCCAGCGCCGCAGCGAACAGGAATCCCTGCGAGTCAAGTACAACGAGCTGAGGCTGCGCTATCTCGAACTGACCCGTCGCGAGGCTCCGCCGAGATGATCGACGGTGTCAGGCGGCGGCAGGTCACCCGACGATGGCACGCCCCTTGACCAGCCGGTCCGAGAGCCAGTCCGCAACGAACGTGGCGCCGAGGATGCGGTTGTCGCCCTGGCAATGCTCGCTGCCGCCTTCGTCGGCATCGAAGACATGCAGCGTCTTGTCCGTCGCGCCGACGGCGGAGAACAGCCTGCGCGCATAGTCGACCGGCACGATGGTGTCGTTCTCGCCGTGCACGCACAGGAACGGGCATGAGTTGCGCTCCGCGACGCCGGCCAGCCGGAACTGCTCGAGCTTCTTCATCGCCGCATCCATGTCGGACACGCCAAGGACCCAGAGCAGGTGGAAGTACGGCGCCGACACCCGCGTGCCCCCGCTCTCGATCTCGCGGCGGCACCGGATACACGACTCGTGGTAATCGAAATGACCGCCCCAGGCCTCGTTGTCGCCGATGCGCTCACGCAGCCGCTGGCCGACCTGGTCGATCTCCCCCATCGCGGCGGCGCCGAACGGGATCATCTCGATCGCAGACATCACGCCCTGCGACCACATGAACTGCGCGGGGAAATACTGGAACCAGTGCGACATCTGAACTCCTGCGCGAAAAAGGTGGGCGGGATGTCGGGCAGCGCTCAGCTGCCGTCGCTCTTGATGCCCGCAGCCCGGATGAGCTTGCCGTAGAACTCGTAGTCATCGCGCATCCGCTGCGCCAGGCGTGCCGGGTCGGCGCTGGTGATGCCCATGCCCTGCTGTGCCCAGATGTCGCGCACATCGGGCAGCCCGAGGATACGAATCACCTCAGCATTCAGGCGCCCGACCACCGCGCGCGGCGTACCCCCGGGCGCGAAGATGCCGTGCCACCCGGTTGCCTCGTAGCCCGGTACGCCACCCTCGGCCATCGTCGGCACGTCGGGCAGCAGCGGATCACGCTGGGGGGCGGTGACGGCGATCACCCTCAGCTTGCCGGCGCGGATCTGCGGATGGATCACGGCGAGGCTGTAGAACATGAAGTCGATCCGGCCCGCCATGAGGTCGGTGACGCCGGGCGGCCCGCCCTTGTACGGCACGTGCAGCAGCTTCACCTTGCCCAGCCGCTGGAACAGCTCGCCGGCCAGGTGGAAACCGCTGCCCGTACCGGACGAACCGTAGGTCAGTCCGTCGGGACGGGTGTTGGCCAGGGCCATCAGTTCGCGCAGGTTCTTCGCGGGTACCGCGGGGTTGACCACCAGCACGTAACCGAATGCGCTCAACTGCGCCACCGCGACGAAATCGCGCAGCGCATCGTAGGGCAGCCTGGCCGCCAGGTGCGGCGTGCTGGTCAGCGACGAACTGGGCGCGGCCAGCAGGGTGTAGCCGTCGGGCTGTGCCCGCGCCACCAGCTCGTTCGCGATGATGCCGGTGGCACCGGACCGGTTGTCCACGATCACCGGCTGTCCGAACGCCTCCGACAGCCGCTGCGCGACGGGGCGGGCCAGGATGTCCACCGTGCTTCCGGGTGGAAACCCCATGATCAACCGGATCGGACGATCCGGGTAACCGGCCGCAGCCCCGGTACCGGCGGCGAGCAGCAGCATCGCAGCCGCGAGCCATTGGCGGCCAGGCTGCCTGGACCAGGCGTTGAGACATGGAAGACGCATCGGAATCCTCTGGGCTGGCGGGGCGGTCCGATGGACGGACTGTCGGACAGCGGTCAAGCTTAGCAGAGGCCCTTCAGCGTCAGCAGGGTCACGCAGAAGGTGCTCGCCTGTACGTCTGCCGACGGCCGACGCGCTACCGACCGCGCTTCTTCAGCCAGGCCTGCATCCAGGCGATCTCCGCCTCCCGTGCCTTGATGATCTCGCCCGCGAGCACCGATGCCGCGAGGGTCAATGCAGCGGAGGGCATGCGTGACGAAGTGCGGGTCATCTTCTTCTGCTTGGAGGCAACTGCGCCGACATCGCAACAGCCATGGACTGCGCCTGCGCCAGCGGGTGTTCGCAGGCTACTTCCTGACCACCAGCGGCCGGAACGGTTCGAAGCGTTCCTGCTGCGGCTTGCCGCCGGGCAGGCTCAGCGATACCACCACGCGCAGCTTCGGATCGGGCACGACCTTGCCGACAGCGCGCAGGCCGTTCGTGCCGAACGGCTCCAGCACGAGCTCGCTGCGATCGGCCCCGAGCAGCAGGGTAGCGCGACCGGCAGCACCCTTTGTCGCCACCGGCCTGTCATCGTGGCCGTACACGTACAGCAGTAGTTCATCCGCGCGGCCCACGAGTTCGAGGTGCAGCGTCGCGGTAGCGCGCATCTGACCACCCTGCGGCCCGCGCTGGTTCGCGAGCTCGGCATTCGTATGGGCAAGCGCGGGCCGATGCAGCAGCAAGGCAGCCAGCGCGATCGTCATGTTGCGTCTGTCCATGGTCGTCCTCCTTCAAGGTTCGGAAGTACTGCGTCGCGGGTTCAGAATCGCGTGTCGCGTGCAGTGTCGAGCAGCCGTTCCAGCGGCCGTCGGCCCCAGCGCAGGAACATCACCGGCGTGACCAGCGTGTCGAGCAGTGTCGAGCTGACCAGCCCGCCGAAGATCACCACCGCGACCGGATGCAGGATCTCCTTGCCTGGGTCATCGGCGCCGAACAGCAGCGGCGACAGCGCGACGGCCGCAGTCAGGGCGGTCATCAGAACCGGCGTCAGGCGCTCCAGGCTGCCGCGCATCACGAGTGCACGCCCGAACACCTCGCCCTCGTACAGCGCCAGGTTGACGTAGTGGCTGATCTTCAGGATGCCGTTACGCGCGGCGATGCCTGCCAGGGTGACGAAACCGACCAGGCTGGCGATCGAAAGCTCGCCGCCGGAGATCCACAGCGCCACGATGCCGCCCACCATCGCCATCGGCACGTTGGCCATCACGATCGCGGCCAGCGCCGCCGAGCGGTAGCGGCTGTACAGCACCGAATACACCAGCAGCAGCGACACCAGCGCCAGCACCGCGATACGCCGCGACGCGGCCTCCTGCGCCTGGAACTGCCCCTCGAGGACGGTGAAATA
This sequence comes from Rhodocyclaceae bacterium, assembly GCA_020248265.1. Taxonomy (NCBI): domain Bacteria; kingdom Pseudomonadati; phylum Pseudomonadota; class Betaproteobacteria; order Rhodocyclales; family Rhodocyclaceae; species Rhodocyclaceae bacterium. The sequence goes on along the minus strand of JADCHX010000004.1, from coordinate 586,379 downwards.
GCCCTCGGGCATCTGCACCGCATCCAGTTCGGCCCGTACCGCCGCGATGATCGCGGACGTGTCGCGGCCGCTGGTGTTGGCGAACACCACGATCCTGCGCCGCGCGCTCTCGCGTCCGACCTGGTTCGGGCCGTCGCCATCCTCGATGGTCGCCAGACGGCCGAGCGGCACCGGCCCGGATGGCGTGTCCACCGGCAGGGACGCCAGCCCTTCCAGCGAGCGGTCGGCGTCGGCCAGCCGCAGCACGACGTCGAACCGACGCACGCCGTCGTTGACCTGCGACAGCACTTCGCCATTGGCCATCGCCTGCAGCCTGCGCGCGACCTCCGCCGGCGCGATGCCGTAGGCAGCTGCGCGCTGCGGGTCTATGCGTACGCGCTGCTGCGCAACCCGCACCTGCTTCTCGGTCTGCAGGTCGACCAGCCCGGGCACCGCCGACAGCCGGGTCTGCACCTGGGTGGCCAGCGCACTGAGCGTGTCGAGGTCATCGCCGAAGATCTTCACCGCCACTTCCGCCCGGATGCCCGACAGCAGGTGGTCCAGCCGGTGCGAGATCGGCTGGCCGATGTTGGCCGACACCGGGAGGACGGCGAGCCGTGCCCGGATATCTGCGACCACCTGCGCACGACTGCGCGACGATGGCTCCAGGTCGACTTCGATCTCGGACGAGTGTACGCCCTCGGCATGCTCGTCGAGTTCCGCGCGCCCGGTGCGCCGCCCGACCTGGCGCACCTCCGGCACCTGCAGCAGCAGGCGCTCGGCGAGCACGCCGACGCGGTTCGACTCGGTGAGTGACGTACCCGGATCGAGCAGCAGGTTGATGGTCAGGGTGCCCTCGTTGAACTGCGGCAGGAACGACCGGGCGAACCAGGGCACGGTGGCGAGCGCCGCCACCACCAGCGCGGTCGCGATTCCCAGCACCGGCAGTTGGCGGTCGAAGGACCAGTCGAGCGCACGCCGATCCCAGGCCTTGAGTCGCCGCACCAGCGGACTGTCGCCATGCTCCGGGCGCATGGCCTGCGGCTCGCCTGCCGCATCCGCCACGCCCGCTGCAGCGGCCGCTCCTCCTGCATGGAGCAGGCTGCCCCGGGCAAGCAGCAGGTAGCAGAGCACGGGCGTCACCGTCACGGCGACCAGCAGGCTGGCCAGGATGGACATCACGTAGGCGATGCCCAGCGGCGTGAACAGCCGGCCCTCGATGCCCGACAGCGCGAACAGCGGCAGGAACACGAGTACGACGACTGCAGTCGCGTACACGATCGACGACCGGATCTCGACCGACGCGGCGCCGACCACCTCGAGCGCGGGCCGCGGGCTGGCGAGCATGCGGTTCTCGCGCAGCCGGCGCAGCACGTTCTCGACATCGACGATCGCATCGTCGACCAGTTCCCCGATCGCGATCGCGATGCCGCCGAGCGTCATCGTGTTGATCGACAGCCCCAGCACGTGGAACACCAGTACGGTGACCAGCAGCGACAGCGGGATCGCCACCAGCGAGATCGCCGTGGTGCGTACGTTGAGCAGGAAGGCGAACAGCACGATCAGCACCGCCAGCGCGGCCTCGACCATCACCCGCTCGACGTTGCCGATCGCACGGTCGATGAAGTCGGCCTGCCTGAACAGCACGCTCTTCACCTGCACGCCGGCCGGCAGCGACCGACCGAGCTCGGCCAGCGCCTGCTCGACCTGCGCGGTGAGCCTGACGGTATCCACCTGCGGCTGCTTCTCCACCGACAGGATCACCGCCGGCTCGCCGCCGTAGCCGGCATCGCCGCGCCGGGTCCGCGCCGAGAACCCGATCTCGGCCACCTGGCGCAGCAGTACCGGCGTGCCGTTGCGTACCGCCACCGGCAGCATCGCCAGGTCCTCGAGCGAGGTGGTGCGGGTGACGTTGCGCAGCATCACCTCGCGCGCACCCCGATCGACGAATCCGCCGCTGGTGTTGGTGGCGAAGCCGCCGGCAGCCGCCTCGATGTCCGCCAGGCGGACCCCGAGGTCGCGCATGCGGCGCGTGTCGGGGGTGATCCGGTACTGTCGCACCTCGCCACCGATCGCGATCACCTGCGCCACGCCGGGGATGGTCAGCAGCCGAGGACGCACGATCCAGTCGGCGGCCTCCCGTACCTGCATCGCGTCGGCCTTGCCGGGTTCGCCCTGCAGCGCGACCAGCATCACCTGGCCCATGATCGAGGCGACCGGCCCGAGCACCGGCACCACGCGCGGCGGCAGCTGGCTCGCCACGGTACCCAGGCGTTCGGCCACCAGCTGGCGGTTGCGGTAGATGTCGGTGCCCCAGTCGAACTCGACGTAGACGATGGACAGCCCGGCACTGGACACCGAGCGCACCCGCAGCACGCCGGGAAGCCCGCCGAACGCGGTCTCCAGCGGGAAGCTGACCCGCTGCTCGACCTCTTCCGGAGCCATGCCCTCGGCCTCGGTCATCAACGTCACCGTCGGCCGGTTCAGGTCGGGGAAGACGTCGACCGGCAACTCGCGTAACGTGAGCAGGCCGGCTATGGTCAGCACCAGCGCGAACACCAGCACGAACAGTCGCTGGCGCAGGCTGGCCTGGATCAGGGCGTCGAACATGGGCGGGCGCTCAGCGGATCTGCGCGAGCAGGCTGGCCGATGCGGTGACGACCCGCTGCTCGGGCTGCAGTCCGGCGCTGACCACGATGCGATCGGCATCGAGGACCTGCGCGGTCACCCGCGTGGGCATGAAGCGTTCGGCCGAAGACTGTACCCAGACGACCGGTTCGCCGTTCGCGGCGCGCACCAGGCTCGCAGCCGGCAGCACGATGCCGGTGCGCATGTCGCGCGTCGCCGCGATCACCCGCAACCGCTCGCCGACGACCAGCGCCGGCGCGCCCGCGCCGACGCGAAACAGCAGCGGCAGCGCCTGCTCGCGCAACTGGCCGGCGGCACCTACCCAGACAAGCGCGATCGCGCGCCCGTCGGCGGTGAGCGCGCTGCCGCCGGTGATGCCTGTGGCGAGCGACGCATCGTAGCCGAGCGCCTCGACCATCAGCCGCCCGGGATCGACGATGCGAAACAGCAGGTCGCGGGCATCGACCACCTGTCCGCTTGCGGCGTCTGCGGTCGACACCAGGCCGGATACCGGCGCCACCAGGGCGATTCGGCTGGACAGCCCGGACGCCATCGCGCTTCGCCGCTGCACCAGCGCGGCAGCCTCGGTGCGCGCAGCATCGATGTCGCGCTGCGGGATGCTGCCGGTCAGCTGCTGGTAGCGTTCGCTGCGCGCGCGTGCGATCTCGATGCGCGCGTCGAGGTCGGCCAGCTCGGCCTGCCGGGCGGAGCGCTCGACCACGCCGACCGTCGGCACCAGCCATGCGAGCACCGCACCGCGCGCGACGCGCTGCCCGGCATGTGGCAGGCCGTCCGGACCCGGCTCGATGCGGCCCGATACCGGTGCCTGGACGAGTCCGCTCGCACGCGGATCGGCCACCACGGTACCCGTGAGCTCCATCGACACTGGCGCGGTCGACATCCGGGTCAGTTGCGTGCGCAGGCCGATCGCCCGCTGCGCAGGCATCGGCACGAACACGCTGGCGTCGGGCAACCGCGAGGGCTGCTTCGGGCTGCCGGTCGCCGGCGCCGGTGCCGATTCATGGGCCTGCGCCGGGCCTTCCGGCAAGACCATCGCGCAGCCGGCCAGCAGCAGCGCAGCGAGGGCGCCCGACTGGCGCCGGCGGCGCGCCGAGCGGATGATCAGCGCGAGGGCGAGCAGCGCGGCCAGTGCGGACAGCAACGGTACTGGCACGCTGCCCGCTCCAGTGCCGGCGCGCGCATCCGGCCCGGGGATTTCGAGCGTTCCGATGAGCAGGTCCGACAGGTCGCCGGCGACCAGCGTGAACAGCAGCTCGTGCGAACCGGGCGTCGACAGCCAGGGCAGTTCGAACAGGTAGGCGCCCTCGCCGATCGGCTTTCCGTCGAACGATGTTCCGTTGCGCTCCAGCGACAGCTTCGCACCGTCGATGGGCTCGTTGGTCGCGAAACGGTCGACATGGACGACCAGACGGCTGCCTTCGACGATGCCGAGCAGTTCGACATCGGTGGATGCCGCCTCCACGCGCGGCTCCAGGACAGACGCTGCAACCGCACCTGAGGCCGCGGGTGCCGCCTCGGAATGGGCCCGCAGCGGGACGCTCGAGGTCAGCAGCAGGCCCAGCGCCGAGGCCTGCAGGACACGCATCGCACGAACCCGGGAAGACTTCATGGCAACACTCCGGCAGCCTGGTTGATCCGGGCGATCGCGCGGTTGCGTGCGGCGACCTGCCGGTCGAGGTCGGCCTGCGCCTCGTCGGCCAGCGACAGCGCGCGCAGCATCGCCACCAGCGACAGTTCGCCCAGATCGAAGGCTCTGGCCACCAGCGACAGATGCTCGGCCGCGTCGCGCTGGCGCTCGCGGGCATTGGCTTCCTGCGCGCGTGCCGCAGCCAGTTCGGCCTCGGCGCGGGCACGGTCGGATTCGAGCCGCTGCTGAAGCTGCAGCAGCGTGGATTCGGCGCGTACCAGCCCGGTGTTCGCAGCAGCGACGCGCGGCTGGTTGCGCGCATCGGTCGCCAGCGGGATGCGCAGCGCGACCCGTACCGAGTTGCGGTAATCCGCGCCGTGGATATCCCGGTCGCTGCGATGCTGCAGTCCGAGTTCCGGCGGATCGCGGTTCGACTCGCTTGCAAGCTTCAGCCGGGAGCGAGCCAGATCGACTCCGGCGCGTAGGGCCACCAGCAAAGGGTGAGTGCTTGCTTCGTCCGTGACTGCGGTCTCTACCCAGGACGCTGGCAGTACGCTGTCGCCAGCCAGCGCACGCCACGCGTGCATCCCCTGTTCCACCCGCGATGCTGCCTCGATCAACTGGCTGCGCGCACTCGCCACCTCCGTCCGCGCGAGCAGCAGGTCGGCGCGGGCGAGCACGCCGGCGGCGACGCGGCGCTCGACATCGGCAGTCAGGCGCTCGGCCGTCTCGATCCGCCGTCTTGCAGCCGACTCGTCCAGCCTGGCATACGCCAGCGCCCACAGCGACTCGCGCACCCGCCCGGCCACCTGCAGCCGGGCATCGGCCAGTGCCGCATCGCGTTCCATGCCTTCGTCGCCCGCCAGCCGCTGGCGCAATGCCCGTTGCCCGGGCAGCCACAGCGGCAACCCGACCTCGAACTCCAGTTCGTTGAGCCCAAGATCCCGATCGGGACGATCGCGGCGCAGGCTGGCACCGGCGGTCGGCGGGGCCGGAAACAGCGCCTGCGCCACGGCCCGGCTCGCATCGACCTCGCCGGCGCGGGCACCGAGCGTGCGTACCACCGGGTCCAGCCGGGCGGCACGGTCGACCGCGGCGCGCAGCGTGCCCTCACCCCCGGCAGCGGACGCGGCGGACGCGGCGGACGTGGCGGACGCGGCCGACGCAACCGCGACAGCGGACGTGGCGGACGCGCTCGCCGCAGCGGGCGACACGATCGCGAGGGCTGCGCACAGCAGCACGGGCAGCACGTTGGCCGGGGGATGCTTCATGGGCAGGAAGGGTGCATTGCACAGCCCGACCCGGCGATGACCCGGCGATTACAAAATCGTAATGTGGAACGATCCAGCGCAGGACTGGCCGGCCGTGCTGCAGAATCGGCTGCGACGGCGGGCGCATCGATCCTCCGCCGCACATGACAGCCTTGGGGGCATCGGTCGTTGAAGATCCTGATCGTCGAGGATGAGACCCGCACCGGCGACTACCTGCGGCAGGGCCTGCGCGAAGCCGGCTTCGCCGCCGAGGTCGCTCGCGACGGGGTGGATGGACTGCATCTGCTGCTGGCGGAATCGTTCGACCTGGCGATCGTCGATGTGATGCTGCCCCGGCTGGACGGCTGGACCCTGGTGAAGACGTTGCGCGAAGCCGGCCTCCAGTTGCCCGTGCTCTTTCTCACCGCGCGCGATGAAGTCGAGGACCGGGTGCGCGGGCTCGAGCTCGGGGCCGACGATTACCTGGTGAAGCCGTTCGCATTCACCGAGTTGCTGGCGCGGGTGCGAACGCTGCTGCGCAGGCGCAATCCGGTAGCCGAGTCCACCAGCCTCAAGGTGGCCGACCTCGAGCTCGATCTCGCGCGGCGCCGGGCCGTGCGCGCGGGTCAGCGCATCGACCTCACCGGCAAGGAGTTCGCGCTGCTGGAGCTGCTGATGCGCCGGCGCGGCGAGGTGCTGCCACGTTCCCTGATCGCATCCCAGGTATGGGACATGAACTTCGACAGCGATACCAATGTCGTCGAGGTGGCGATCCGCAGGCTGCGCGCCAAGATCGACGACGCGTTCGACATCAAGCTGATCCGTACGCTGCGCGGCATGGGCTACGTGCTGGACGACGGATCCTGAGCCGCATGGCCGTCGTCCGCCCCGTGCATGCAACGGCATCGCTGTCGCTGACGCTGCGCGTCACGCTGCTGTTCGCCGCCGGATCCACCGCCGTGCTGCTCGCGCTCGGCCAGCTGATCGGCATCTCGGTCGAGCGGCACTTCGTCGAGCTCGACCGCGACGTGGTCGAGGGCAAGTTCACGACCAGCGCCGCACTGCTCTCGTCGATACGCAGGCCGGCCGACCTGGAACGCCTCGAAGCCCGCTTTGCCTCGATGCTGGTCGGCCACGACGGGCTTGCGCTGCGGGTCGATGATGCCAGCGGGCGGCTATGGTTCGCCTCGGCGGCAGCCCGCGCGCTGTCGCAGCCCGGGTCGCCGGCTGCAGGCAGCCACGCCGTGGCTCCAGACGCTCGCAGTCGCGCCGGTACGCTCCCGGTGCAATGGACACATGAAGGCCGCACGTTCCGTGGACTGTCGCGCGAGCTGCCCAGCGCGCTGGCAGACCGTCGCGCGTTCAGGGTGACCATCGGCGTCGATACCGCCCACCACGACCATTACATGCAATCGTTTCGGCGCACGCTGTGGACGTTCGTGGCGATCGCGGTACTCGCCACGGGGCTGCTCGGATGGATCGCCGCTCGCAGCGGGCTCGCGCCGTTGCGCCGCCTGGGCCGGGAGGCCGAAGGCGTCACCGCTTCCCGGCTCGACCGCAGGCTCACCTCGGGCGACCTGTCGGTGGAGGTGGCGGAGCTGGCCGCCACGCTCAACGACATGCTCGCGCGGCTGGAAGATTCGTTCCGGCGACTGAGCGAACTTTCCAGCGACCTCGCGCACGAACTGCGCACGCCGCTGAGCAACCTGATGACCCAGACCCAGGTGGGCCTGTCGCGTGCGCGCAGCGCCGATGACTACCGGGAAGTGCTGGCGAACAATTCGGAGGAACTTGAACGTCTGGCGCGCATGGTGTCCGACATGCTGTTCCTGGCGAAATCGGAGCACGGTCTGGCGCAGCCGGTGCGGGATGCCGTCGACCTCCATGCCATGGCGCGTCAGGTACTGTCCTTCTACGAGGCACTCGCCGCCGAGCGCAGGCTCGGCCTTGCGCTGCAGGTCGACGGCGATGCGGTCGTGCCCGGCGACCGCAACCAACTGCTTCGCGTTCTCACCAACCTCGTGTCCAATGCAATCCGCCATGCGTCGGCCGGAAGCAGTGTGAACGTGCTGATCGGGCCGCCGCCTCGGACCACCGCACCGGCGGGCGGCGGGACCAGAGCACAGCGAGCACTGTCGCCGACGATAGCGGCAGGGCATGCGCGCATCGTCCGCATGTCGGTGTGCAACCACGGCGAGGTCGTGCCACCGGAAGTGCTGGCGCGGATGTTCGACCGATTCTATCGGGGCGACAGTTCGCGCCGGCACGATACCGAAGGTGCCGGTCTGGGCCTTGCAATCGTACGGTCGATCGCCGCCTCGCACGGCGCAGGCGTGGGCGCGTCCAGCGACGCGGGCCTCACCTGCGTGTTCGTCGACCTGCCAGCGGGCTGACCTCGGCAGCCGAGCGACCGTACGCAACCGACCGATCAGCCGGCCAGCTTCCCGCGCAGGATGTCGTTGACCTGCTGCGGGTTCGCCTTGCCGCGGCTCTGCTTCATCACCTGGCCCACGAGCGCGTTGAACGCCTTGTCCTTGCCGGCGCGGAACTCCTCGACCGACTTCGGATTGGCGGCAAGCACCGCGTCCACGATCGCGACCAGCGCCCCGGCATCGGAGATCTGGCGCAGCCCGCGGCTGTCGATCACCGCGTCGGCGGAATCGGCTTCGCCGGACCACAGGGCGGCGAACACCTCCTTCGCGGTCTTCTGGTTGATCGTGCCATCGACGACTCGCGCCAGCAGTCCGGCCAGCCCGGCGGCGGTCACCGGACACCCGCTCATCGACCCGCCCGCCGCATTGATGGCCGCAGAGACATCGCCGTTGATCCAGTTCGCGGCGAGCTTGGCCTGGCCTGCCGGCAGCGCGGCAACCACATCCTCGAAGTAGCGGGCCGTTGCAGCCTCTGCAGTCAGCAGCCCCGCGTCGTAGTCGGACAGGCCCAGCACCGACACGAAGCGCGCGCGCTTCGCCGCCGGCAGCTCGGGCAGTTGCGCCCTTACCCGCTCGATCCATGCCGCATCGATCTCCAGCGGCAGCAGGTCAGGATCGGGGAAGTAGCGATAGTCCATCGCGTCTTCCTTGCTGCGCATCGATCGCGTCTCGTCGCGGTCGGGGTCATACAGGCGGGTCTCCTGCACGACGCGGTCGCCCGCGACGATCAGGTCGATCTGGCGCTTCGCCTCATGCACGATCGCCTGGTGCATGAAGCGGAAACTGTTCAGGTTCTTGATCTCGCAGCGGGTGCCGAGCGCGGCATCGGGCCGACGCACCGACACGTTGGCGTCGCAGCGGAACGACCCTTCCTGCATGTTGCCGTCGCAGATGCCCAGCCAGGTCACCAGTGAGTGCAGCGCGCGCGCATAGGCTACCGCCTCGCTCGCGGCCTGTTCGATGTCGTCGACCTGTATGTCAGGCTCGGTGACGATCTCGAGCAACGGCGTACCGGCGCGGTTGAGGTCGATGCCGCTCATGCCGGAATAGTCTTCGTGCAGCGACTTGCCGGCGTCTTCTTCGAGGTGGGCGCGGGTCAGTCGGACGGTCTTCGAATAGGGCTCGAACCCCTTGCCCTCGACGATGCATGCGAGCGAACCGCCCTGCACCACCGGGATCTCGTACTGGCTGATCTGGTAGCCCTTCGGCAGGTCGGGATAGAAGTAGTTCTTGCGCGCGAACACGCTGCGCGGGGCGATGGTGGCGCCTACCGCGAGCCCGAAGCGGATGGCCCGCTCGACCGCGCCGCGGTTGAGCACCGGCAGCACGCCGGGCAGCGCCAGGTCGATGACGCTCGCCTGCGTGTTCGGCTCGGCACCGAACGCCGTCGATGCGCCGGAGAAGATCTTGCTGGCGGTCGACAGCTGGGCGTGCGTCTCGAGCCCGATCACGACCTGCCAGCCTCTGTAATCCGTTTGCGAAGTGCGTGCCATGTCGTCGCTGGACCCCGGGATCGGCTCAGCCGGCGAAGGCCGCCGGCACCCTGCGGTGCCAGTCGGTCGCAAGCTGGTACTGGTGTGCGGCACCGATCAGCCGCGCCTCGTCGAAGTAGTTCGACATCAGCTGCAGCCCGACCGGGCGGCTCGCATTCGCCCCGTCGCCGAAGCCGCACGGGATGCTCATGCTCGGCACGCCGGCGAGGCTGCCCGGGATCGTGTACAGGTCGGACATGTACATGGACACCGGATCGGCCGCCTTCTCGCCGAAACCGAACGCGACGCTGGTGGTGACCGGGCCGGCGATCACGTCGCACTTCGTGAACGCCTGCTGGAACTCGTCGGCGATCAGCCGGCGCACCTGCTGCGCCTTGATGTAGTAGGCATCGTAGTAGCCGTGCGAAAGCACGTAGGTGCCGATCAGGATGCGCCGCTTGGGCTCAGGACCGAAACCTTCCGCACGCGACCGCTTGATCATGTCGGCGAGGTCGCCATGCGCCTTGGCGCGATGGCCGTAGCGCACGCCGTCGAAGCGCGACAGGTTCGAGCTGCACTCGGCCGGCGCGACCACGTAGTAGACCGGGATGCCGAGCTCCGCATTGGGCAGCGAGATGTCGACCAGGGTCGCGCCCATCGAACGGTAGGTCTCGAGGGCGCCACGTACCGCGCGTTCGACGTCCGGTTGCAGCCCGGCGGCGAAGAATTCCTTCGGAACGCCGATGCGCAGGCCGGCGACCGGTCGCGCCAGGTCGCGCGTGAAGTCTTCCTCGGGGCGATCGACGCTGGTCGAATCGTTCGGGTCGAAGCCGCACATCGCCGAGAGCACCCAGGCGGCGTCCTCGGCCGAGACGGTCATCAGCCCCGCAGTGTCGAGGCTGGAGGCGAACGCGATCATGCCCCATCGCGATGGCCGGCCGTAGGTCGGCTTGGTGCCGGTGATGCCGCAGAACGCCGCCGGCTCGCGGATGGATCCGCCGGTATCGGTTGCGGTCGCCACCGGTGCGATGCGCGCGGCAACCGCCGCGGACGAACCGCCGGAGGACCCACCGGGCACCGCCGAGGTGTCCCAGGGGTTCAGCACCGGGCCGTAGGCGCTGTTCTCGTTGGACGAGCCCATCGCGAACTCGTCGCAGTTGACCTTGCCCAGGGTGACCATCCCGGCCTGCGCCAGGCGCTCGACCACGGTGGCATCGAACGGGCTCATGTAGCCCTCGAGCATCCGGCTGGCGGCGGTCGAGGCGAAATCGCGGGTGACGAAAATGTCCTTGTGCGCGATCGGGATGCCGAGCAGAGGGCCGGATTCGCCGCGGGAACGCCGCTCGTCCGCCGCGCGCGCCTGCGCCAGCGTCACTTCCGGACGGATGTCGAGGAACGCATTCAGGCCGCGGTGGCGCTCGATTCGGTCGAGGAAATGGCGTGCGAGCTCGACCGCAGACACTTCCCGCGCGGCCAGCCGCTTCGCCAGCCCGGCCAGCGGCATCTGGTGCAGGACGTCGCTCACCGAGTCACTCCAGCACGCGCGGCACGAGGAACAGGCCATCCTGGCGCGCCGGCGCATTGGCCAGGTTACGCTCGCGGTCCGGGATGTCGGTGACGACGTCGGCACGCAATCGCTGCGCCCCGCCGAGCGGGTGCGACATGGGAACCACGCCCTCGGTGTCGACCGCACGCATGCGCTCGATCATGCCGAAGATATCGTTCAGTTGCCCGAGCGTGCGCTCGCCCTCCTCTTTGGTGATCGCGAGGCGCGCGAGGTGAGCAATGCGCTGGACGTCTTCCGGGCGAAGCGACATATGTGGACGTGCGGGCGTGCGAACGTGAAAGGGAAAGGGTCTGAGACAGGGGCCGGGGAAGCCGGAAAACGGCAGCGAATGGCGTCCGGCGGGTCGCGTGGAAGCGGGCTTGCCTATGGCGATCCGGAGTATCATAACGTAGTTGATCATCAGCCTTCCCGGCCCCCACCGACCGTCAACCCGGACCGCGCTTCCATCCATGCGCGCCGTCTGGCGCGCATCAATCGAATTCACCCCATAAATGTTCGGATTCCTCAGCGGCTACTTCTCGACTGATCTCGCGATCGATCTCGGCACGGCGAACACCCTGATCTGGGTGCGGGGCAAGGGCATCGTCCTCAACGAACCGTCGGTCGTCGCGATCCGCCAGGAAGGCGGCCCGAACGGCAAGAAGGTGATCCAGCAGGTCGGCCTGGCGGCCAAGCAGATGCTGGGCCGCACGCCCGGCAACATCACCGCCATCCGGCCGATGAAGGACGGCGTGATCGCCGACTTCACGATCACCGAGCAGATGCTGAAGCACTTCATCCGCAAGGTGCACGACTCGCGCATCTTCAGCCCGAGCCCGCGCATCGTCATCTGCGTGCCCTGCGGATCCACCCAGGTCGAACGCCGCGCGATCCGCGAATCGGCGTATGGTGCCGGCGCGCGCAAGGTGGAACTGATCGAGGAACCGATGGCCGCCGCGCTCGGCGCAGGCCTTCCGGTCGAAGAGGCCACCGGGTCGATGGTGGTCGACATCGGCGGCGGCACGACCGAGGTCGGCGTGATCTCGCTGGGCGGCATCGTCTACGCCAACTCGGTACGTGTCGGCGGCGACAAGTTCGACGAGGCGATCATCAACTACATCCGCCGCAACTACGGGATGCTGATCGGCGAGACGACCTCCGAAGAAATCAAGAAGGAAATCGGCTCCGCCTTCCCCGGCAGCGAGGTACGCGAGAAGGAAGTGAAGGGCCGCAACCTGGCTGAAGGCATCCCGCGCAGCTTCACGATCTCGAGCAACGAGATCCTGGAGGCGCTGACCGAGCCACTGAACCAGATCGTGGGTGCGGTCAAGAGCGCGCTCGAACAGACGCCGCCGGAACTGGGTGCCGACATCGCCGAGAAGGGCATGGTCCTCACCGGTGGCGGCGCGCTGCTGCGCGACATCGACCGGCTGCTGATGGAAGAGACCGGGCTACCGGTGATCTGTGCGGAAGACCCGCTCACCTGCGTGGTCCGCGGCTCGGGGCTGGCGCTGGAGCAGATGGACCGGGTATCGTCGATCTTCACCAGTGACTGAGACCGGCACCCTACCCCACCGCCCCCTCTGCCCGGCGACGGCCGGCGACCTGCCCCCACCGCCGGCTGTTGCCGGCGACCTGCCTACACCGCCGGCTGTTGCCGGCGATCTCCTCCTGCCGCCGGCAACGGCTGGCGATCTTCGACCACAGCCGGCGCGCTGAATGGAACACGCGCAGCAACCCTTCTTCAACCGCGGCCCGACGCCGTTCGCGCGATTCCTGCTGTTCTCGCTGGTCGCTCTGATGCTGATCGTCGCCGACAGCCGGTTCAGGTACCTGACCCATGTGCAGCAGGTGGTGGCTGTCGTGCTCTATCCGCTGCAGCGGGTGGCTCTCGCACCGGCGGCACTGCTCGACCGCATGTCCGGGTTCTTCACGACCCAGGCACAACTGACCGGCCGCAACAACACGCTCGAACAGCAGAACCTGGTCAATGCGGCGGCACTGCTCAGGCTGGAGGCGCTGGAACTCGAGAACGCCCGGCTGCGCGGCCTGCTGGATACCCGCGCCAGCCATTCGCAATCGGCCGTGTACGCGGAGATCCTCTACTCGCACCGCGATCCGTTCACCCGACGCGTGATCATCAGCAAGGGGATGTCCGACAACATCGGGCAGGGCCAACCGGTGGTCGATGCGGCCGGCCTGGTCGGGCAGGTCACCCGCGTCTACCCCTGGGCGAGCCAGGTCACCCTGATCACCGACAAGGACATGACCGTACCGGTACAGGTGATGCGCAGCGGCGTACGCGGGGTGCTTTTCGGCGTCGGCTCCGACGGCACGCTTGAACTGCGCTTCATGCCGTTCTCCGCCGACATCCAGACCGGCGACAAGCTGGTCACCTCCGGCATCGACGGTACCTATCCGGCCGGACTGCCGGTGGCGACGGTGCAGGAGGTGGAACGGAACGCGGCGTTCATGTTCGCACGCATCAGCGCCCAACCGGCGGCAGGGGTGAACCGCTACCGGCAGGTCCTGGTCCTCACCGCCAGCGCTCCGCACCCGGACAACCCGGGATTCGAAGAGCCGGCGCCGCAGCGCAAGCGCGGCCGCAAGGGAGGCTGACCGGTGGCCATCGATCGCCCGGGAACCATCCGATGGGCATGAGCATCGGTCCGAGACAGGAACTGCTGCTGCCGGTACGGCCCGGCTTCCTCTGGTTCACGCTGCTGGTGGCCCTGATCGCCAATCTGCTGCCCTGGGAAGGCGTTTGGACCTGGCTAAAGCCGGACTTCGTCGCGCTGGCGCTGCTGTTCTGGATCGTGCGCGAGCCGCGGCTGATCGGCTTCGGCGTCGCCTTCGTGCTCGGGCTGGCGATGGACGTCGCGCAGGCCAGCCTGTTCGGACAGCATGCGCTCGCCTACACGGTGGTCGCCCTCGGTGCGACGCTGCTGCGTCGGCGGCTGCGCATGTTCAGCACCGACAAGCACATCCTGCAGATACTGCCCATCCTGCTCACCGCACAGGCGGTGATCCTCCTGGTGCGGCTAGCGGGCGGCGCCGCCTTCCCCGGCTGGACATGGTTCGTGTCGCCGTTCACCGGAGCCCTGCTCTGGCCGCTGGTCTGGATCGTCCTGCTCGCACCGCAACGCCCGCGTATCGATCCGGAACACCCGATCTGATCGCCCCGATGCCGCAATTCGTCGAACTGAAGAACCTGGAAGGCGAGCGCTCGGAGTTCCGGCGCCGCACCGCCATCGCCGCGATCTTCGTGCTAGTGCTGTTCGGGCTGCTGCTCGCACGCTTCGTCTTCCTGCAGGTGATGAAGCACGAGTACTACTACACACAGGCCGAGGCGAACCGGATCTCGCTCGTACCGATCGTGCCCAACCGGGGGCTGATACTCGACCGGCACGGGACGGTGCTGGCACATAACTTCACCGCGTACACGCTCGAGATCAACCCGACGGTGGTGCGCGACCTCGACGCGACCATCGAGTCGCTGTCCCAGCTGATCGAGATCGCGCCGAAGGACAGGCGCCGCTTCAAGCGACTGCTCGATGAATCGCGCAAACTGGGGGCCATCCCGATCCGCACCCGCCTGTCGGAAGCCGAGATCGCCCGCTTTGCCGCCAACCGCTACCGCTTCCCCGGGGTGGAGATCAATGCCCGGCTGTTCCGCCGCTACCCGAACGGCACGCTCGCGTCGCACGTGGTCGGCTACATCGGACGGATCAACCAGAAGGACATGGAAACCCTGGAAGCCGACGGCCGCCTGTCGAATTACCGCGGCTCGGAGCATATCGGCAAGACCGGGCTGGAACAGATGTACGAACGCGAGCTGCACGGCACGACCGGCATGGAACAGGTCGAGGTCGATTCGGGTGGCCGCGCGGTCCGCACGCTGTCGCGCACGCCACCGGTGTCCGGCAACAACCTGCAACTGCACCTCGACCTTCGGCTCCAGGAGGCTGCGGAGGCGGCATTCGGCAGCCGGCGCGGCGCGCTGGTGGCGATCGATCCGTCCACCGGAGGCGTACTTGCCTTCGTCAGCAGGCCAGGCTTCGATCCCAACCTGTTCATCGACGGCATCGACCCAACGACCTGGCACGAGCTGAACACCCATCCAGACCGCCCTATGGTCAACCGGGCACTGAGCGGGCAGTACCCGCCAGGGTCGACCTACAAGCCGTTCATGGCACTGGCCGCGCTGGAACTGGGCAGGCGTACCCCCCAGTACGCGATCAACGACCCGGGCTTCTTCACGCTGCCGGGCAATTCGCACCAGTACCGCGACTGGAAACCCGGTGGCCACGGCTCGGTGAACCTGCACCAGTCGATCGTCATTTCCTGCGACACCTACTATTACCAGCTCGCATTCGACCTGGGCATCGACACGATCAGCAACTTCATGCGCCAGTTCGGCTTCGGCGCTCGCACTGGCGTGGACCTCGAGGGCGAGGCGATCGGCATCAACCCGTCGCAGGAATGGAAGCAGCGCCGGTTCCGGCAGAAGTGGTACGTCGGCGACACCATTTCCATCGGCATCGGCCAGGGCTACAACGTGATGACCCTGCTCCAGATGGCCAATGCGACTGCGATCATCGCCAACAAGGGAACGGTCTGGCGGCCGCACCTGGTCAACCTGGTGCAGGACGCGACATCGCGTGCGCAGCGCGCGGTGCTGGCACAGCCACTGCGGCGCCTCGATTTCAAGCCGGACAGCTGGGCCGTGGTGCAGGCCGCAATGATCGGGGTCACCACTCCGGGTGGCACCGGGCACAGGGCCTTCGCCGACGCGAAGTACATCGTCGGCGGCAAGACCGGCACCTCGCAGGTCGTCGCGATCAAGCAGGGCCAGAAGTACGATGCGAGCCGGCTGGACGAGCGGCACCGCGATCATGCACTGTTCATCGCCTACGCGCCGGCCGACAACCCGACGATCGCGCTCGCCGTGCTGGTCGAGAACGCCGGCGGCGGCGGCGCCAATGCGGCGCCGCTCGCGCGTACCGTGATCGACTTCTTCCTGTTCGGCAAGCCGGTGACGCCGATCGACGCCCCGGCAATACCGGGCGCAGCGGCCAACGGTGCCGCAAGCAACGGAGGAGCCGGTGCGGAACGTAATTGAAGTCCTCTGGCGCAAGGGTACGGCACACATCGACGTGCCACTGCTGATTGCGGTGTGCCTGCTGCTCGCGACCGGGATGGTCACGCTCTACAGCGCGTCCAACCAGAGCTTCGACCGGATGGAAACCAAGCTTTTCAACATCGGCGTCGCCTTCGCGGTCATGTGGGTAGTCGCGAATACGCCGATGAGCCAGGTGCTACGCCTGGCCATGCCCGCATACCTGGCCGCGCTCGCGCTGCTTATCGCCGTCGCGCTGGTGGGCGACGTACGCAACGGCGCGCGCCGCTGGCTCGACCTCGGCGTGATCAGCCTGCAACCGTCGGAGCTGATGAAGATCGCGCTGCCGCTGGCGCTTGCCTGGTACTTCGACCGTTACGAGTCGACGCTCAGGCTGCGCAACTTCGTGATCGCAGCCGCGCTGTTCGTGCTCCCCGTGCTGCTGATCCTGCGCCAGCCGGACCTCGGCACGGCGCTGCTGATCGCTTCATCGGGCTGCTTCGTGCTGTTCCTGGCCGGCCTGCCCTGGAAGATCATCTTCGCGCTGGGGGCGGCGGGGGTGGCTGCGCTGCCGCTGGCGTGGTCGGTGATGCACGACTACCAGCGTACGCGGGTGATGATCCTCCTCGACCCGAGCCAGGATCCACTGGGGGCTGGCTATCACACGATCCAGTCGACCATCGCGGTCGGATCGGGCGGATGGTTCGGGAAGGGCTGGCTCCAGGGCACGCAGACCCACCTGGACTTCCTGCCGGAACGGACGACCGACTTCATCTTCGCGGTGTATTCGGAGGAGTTCGGGTTGCTCGGCAATGCCATGCTCCTGCTGATGTTCCTGCTGGTGATCGCCCGCGGGCTGGTGATCACGCTAAATGCCCCGACGGTGTTCACGCGGCTGGTGGCGGGCTCGGTCACTCTGACCTTCGCTACCTATGCATTCGTGAACATGGGAATGGTGTCGGGTATCCTTCCTGTCGTAGGGGTACCGTTGCCGCTGATCAGCTACGGCGGCACTGCGCTGGTGAGCGCCTTCTTCGGCTTCGGCCTGCTGATGAGCATCTCGACCAACCGGAAACTGATCAAGTCATGAACCGCACACCGATCGCCCCGACGCGGTCGCAGGCCGCGCCGGAGCGGCACGCCGTGCTGGCGCTGGCGGTCACCGCCGCAATGGCTGCAGCTGGTTGCGCATCCACCGGACCTGCCCCGGGAACCGCCAAGAGCGCAGGTACTGCCGTCGACGATGCCGCCGTGCGGCCACCGCCCGCCGCCGTACGACCGCCGGCAAAAACGACCTCCCGTCGTGGCGGAGCGTTCTACCTCGACGATGGCCCAGGCGACAATCCACCGCCGAACCTCGACACCATCCCGGATGCCGAGCCACGCAGCGAGCCGCTGCACCGGTTCGCCAACCGGCCATACGTGGTCTTCGGCCGCAGCTACACGCCGATGACCGAACGGGTACCGTATCGCGCGCGCGGCGTCGCCACCTGGTACGGCAAGCGATACCACGCGCAGAAGACCTCGTCGGGCGAGGTGTACAACATGTACGAGATGACTGGCGCCCACCCGACGCTGCCGATCCCGAGCTATGTGCGCGTGACCAACGTCGCCAACGGCAGGCAGGTGGTCGTACGGATCAACGACCGGGGCCCGTTCATCGGCGAGCGGCTGATCGATCTGTCCTACGCGGCAGCGTTCCGGCTCGGTTATGTCGAAGCCGGCAGCGCGACCGTCGATGTCGAGAAACTGATCCCCGGGATCAACTGGCCGGCCGACACCTCGAACCTGGCTTCGCGCGCACCGGCGCCACGGACGGCGGCGCCGACGGTCGTACCCCGCCAGCCATCGCAGCCCCTCGCCGAGGCAGCACTTCCCGCGCCGCCCGCCGCCGCGACGGCACCAGCCAGCCCGGACGAACTCCCGGCACGCACGGGTGCGCTACCGCTGGCTGCGGAGTCCGGCGGCGTATTCCTGCAACTGGGCGCGTTCGGTGACCGGAACAATGCCGAGACCTTCATCGGGCGTATCCGCCCGGAACTCGGCGACGCATCGAAGCTCGCCCACGTCCACCAGTCGCGCGGCCTGCATCGGATACACATCGGCCCCTACGCCAACGAGCGCGAGGCACGCGCTGCGGCAGAATCGCTGATGCGCAGGCTCAACATCAAGCCGGTCCTGGCCGTGCGCTAGGCCGGGCGGCGCTCCTGCCCGGACAGCCGTTACAGCACGTACCGGGCGAGATCCTCGCTGCCGGCGAGGTCCTTCAGGCGGGCGTCAACGTACGGTGCATCGATCACCACGGTATCGCCGGACTGCTTCGGTGCGCTGAACGAGAGTTCTTCGAGCAGTTTCTCCATCACCGTGTAGAGCCGCCGCGCACCGATGTTCTCCACCCGCTCGTTCACCTGCCAGGCGATCTCGGCCAGACGGCGTATGCCATCCGGGCGGAACGCCAGGGCCACGCCCTCGGTGTGCATGAGCGCCTCGTACTGGCGTGTAAGGCAGGCGTCGGTCGCGGTCAGTATCTGCTCGAAGTCGCCGACGGTCAGCGAATCGAGTTCGACGCGGATCGGGAACCGCCCCTGCATCTCCGGGATCAGGTCGGACGGCCGGGTGAGGTGGAACGCACCGCTGGCGATGAACAGGATATGGTCGGTGCGGATCATCCCGTACTTGGTCGTAACGGCCGTGCCCTCGACCAGAGGCAACAGGTCGCGCTGCACGCCCTGGCGCGACACGTCTACACCCGAACCCTCGCTGCGCGTGGCAATCTTGTCGAACTCGTCGATGAACACGATGCCGTTCTGCTCGACATTGGTCAGCGCGCGCTGCTTCAGTTCGTCGTCGTTGACCAGCTTCGACGCCTCTTCGTCGGTCAGCAGGCGCATCGCCTCGCGGATGCGCAGCGTGCGGGTCTTGCGACGTATACCGCCCATGTTGTGGAACATGCCCTGGATCTGCGAGGTGAGTTCCTCCATCCCGGGTGGCGCCATGATCTCCATCTGCGGGTTGACCGCCGCGACGTCGATCTCGATCTCCTTGTCGTCGAGCGCACCCTCGCGCAGCATCTTGCGGAACTTCTGCCGGGTGCTCGAATTGCGGTCGCTGCGGTCGCCGCGCTCGGACACGTCGGCCTGGAAGCCGATATCGCGTGCCGGTGGCAGCAGCGCATCGAGCACGCGTTCCTCGGCGGCATCCGAGGCCCGGTGGCGCATCCGGCGCATTTCGGCCTCGCGCCCCTGCTTGATTGCAGCTTCGGCGAGGTCGCGGATGATCGTGTCGACGTCACGGCCGACATAGCCAACCTCGGTGAACTTCGTTGCCTCGACCTTGATGAAAGGGGCATCCGCCAGCCGCGCGAGCCGGCGTGCGATCTCGGTCTTGCCGACACCGGTCGGGCCGATCATCAGGATGTTCTTCGGCGTGATCTCGTGGCGCAGGGATTCGTCGACCTGTGCCCGCCGCCAGCGGTTGCGCAGCGCGATCGCCACCGCACGCTTGGCCGCATGCTGCCCGACGATGTGCTTGTCGAGTTCATGGACGATTTCCTGCGGGGTCATTGCGCTCATGATTTGGTCATGCCCATAGGTCGGGGCCGGCATCAGGCCGCGGGGCCGGGAAGCTCTTCGATCACGTGGTTCTGGTTGGTGTAGATGCAGATCTCGCCCGCGATCGACAGCGAGCGCTTCACCACCTCGGCCGGCGCCAGGTCGGTGGACTGCAGCAGCGCGCGGGCGGCGGCCTGCGCATAGGCACCGCCGCTGCCGATCGCGACGATGCCATGCTCCGGTTCGAGCACGTCACCGGCACCAGTGATCACCAGCGAGTGGTCGCGATCGGCGATGGCGAGCATCGCCTCGAGCCGGCGCAGCACGCGGTCGGTGCGCCAGTCCTTCGCCAGCTCGACCGCCGAGCGCAGCAGGTGGCCCTGGTGCTTTTCGAGCTTGGCTTCGAACCGTTCGAACAGCGTGAAGGCATCGGCCGTACCGCCGGCGAAGCCGGCGAGGATCTTCTCGTGGTACAGCCGGCGCACCTTGCGAGCGGTCGACTTGATCACGATGTTGCCGAGCGTCACCTGGCCGTCACCACCGAGCGCGACGATCGGGCCGCGGCGGACGGAAAGGATGGTCGTGCCTTCGAACTGCTGCATGGTGCTGGGCCGGACAGGTCTGGTCCTGGATTATACGCAGCCGGACACTCGCGACCGGCTGGCGGCCGCCGTCCGGCGAAGGTGTACGGCCCGGTCAGAAAGTCCCGCGCAGCCCTGCCACGATGCCGCGCCGGCCGTAAGGCGCGAGATCCTTGATGAACGACACATGGTTGCGAGCTTCCTGGTTGAGCAGGTTCACGCCGCGCAGGAACAGGTCGAGCTTCGCCATGGGCACGCTCATCCGGTAGCCGACGCTCGCGTTCACCATCGTGTAGCCGTCGGTCGGCCGTTCATCTGCGGACACGCGATCCTGCCCGCGCACGCGCATCGCATCCAGGCGGGCGGTCAGCGGACCCTGTTCGAACGAAAGCCCGCCACCGATACGCATCGGCGAGATGCGCGGCAACGGTTGGCCAGTGTCCGTGTTCTCGGCGCGGGTGATGTCGCCCTTGAATTCGAGCGCGATCCGGTAAGGACGATCGACAAGCAACGTGCGCGCAGAGGCTTCGGCGCCCTTGAACGCCGCGGGTACGCCGGTGTAGCGCAGCCCGGGCAGGTTACGTGCGGCATCCGGGTCGACGAATGTCGCATCCGACACCAGCGCGATGAAATTGGAGAAACGGTTGTAGAACACGCCGGCACTGCCGGTCACGCGCCCTTCGCGCTTGCGCAGCGTCAGGTCGACCGCATTCGAAACCTCAAGCCCGAACGAGCGGTTGCCGATCTCGAACGCGTTGGTCGCGATGTGCGGGCCGTTCGCGAACAGTTCCTGGTAGTTGGGCGCACGCTCGGTGCGCGACAGGTTGAGCGCGACCGCATACGCCCGGTTCAGGCTGTACACGCCACCGACCGATGCGCTCTTCGCGGTGAAGTTGCGCGTCTCCGCCGGGCCGAAGTTCGGGTCGTCCAGCGCGCCGACGCTGTTCCGCTCCAGGCGGCCACCCGCCTGCAGCGTCAGTGCGTCGATCTTCACTTCCTCGAACAGGAACACGCCGTTGGTACGGTTCGACGTCCGGGGCAGGAAGGCCTCGTCGCCCACCGCCTCGAACTCGAAACGGGTCGACTGGAAGCCGATGGTGCCGCGGAAGGGACCGATCGGCTTGTGCAGCGCCTCGACCCGCATGTCGAAGCCCTGGTTGCGGAACACGGTGCCGACGGTGCCGGCATCGATCTCTGCATGCCGGTAGCTGCTGCGGCCGAACTTGAAGCGCACCGCCTCGAACGCGGCGATGTCCCGGCGTTCGCCGGCGAGGTCGATCCGGGTCTGGTCGAGCTTGATCGACACTTCCGGCTCCTGCACCGCGCCGTAGGTCGAGTTCAGGGTGGATACGCTGCCGCCGAAGTAGCCCTGCGCCCAGACATAGGATGCCCCCACCGCGCCGCCGTCCGACCGGGTCGAACTGTTCACCAGCGTGCCGGTGGTCTCGACGCCACTGGGCGGCGGCGTGGTCGCACGCAGGCGGGCCGAACGCGCGAAGCCGGGGATGCGCAGGTCGTCCGTATCGCGCCGGAACGCATCGAAGTGCAGGTTGAGGCCACCTTCCAGGCCGAAGTCGACCCGGCCCGTCACCGCCTTCTCGCGGTCGTTCGACCCGAAGCGTGTGTCGACCGCACCGGTGACGCCGCGCGGATTGTTCTCGGTCGCGATGCGGCTGTCTATTACGTTGACCACGCCGCCGACCGCGGAACCGCCGTACAGGACGGCCGCCGGCCCGCGCACGACCTCGATGCGGTCGACCAGCAGCGGATCGATCGAGACCGCATGGTCGACGCTGGTGCCCGAGGCATCGAGGTTGGCCACGCCGTTGGTCAGGATGCGGATGCGCTCGCCATCGAGGCCGCGGATCACCGGCCGGCTCGCTCCCGGCCCGAAGTAGCTCGACGAAATGCCTGGCTCGCCGTTGATCGTCTCGCCCAGCGAAGGCGCGAGGCGCTGGCGCAGCGCCTCGCCCTGCAGCACGGTGATCGGCATGGCGAGGTCGAACAGCGCGCTGCCCAGCGGATTCGCGGTGACCACCACCGGTGGCAGTTCGACCACCGGTCGCGGCGCAGCCTGCGGCTGCGCCGACTGACCGGAAGCGTTCGTGCAGGCGAGTGCGCCGGCAATCATTGCAGCCATTCTGGACCGAGCGTGCGTGGACATCTGCATTCCCCCTGGTGCGCACCCGGCGCAACCCGTTCGTTGTGTGCAATCATGTTGCATTTGTCAGCAAGATAATGCAACGCGATTGCGAATGCAACGCACTGCAGGCGCACAGCTCGGCGACCGGGCAGCAAAAAGGGGAGCCGGCGGCTCCCCTTCGAGGGCGATCGGACCGCGCAGTGCTAGCGCGCGACCACCGGCGTCGCATCCACCAGGCGGTAGTACATCCCGCCCGGATCGTTGCGCAGCAGTTGCAGCCGGCCGGCGAGGATGACAGGCTCCTCGCCGAAGCGCATCGGCGCGCGCGCCTGCACCTCGACCAGGGAATCAGGCCCGCCCGGCAGGCAGAACGGGCAACTCGGCGATTGCGCGCTGAGCAGGAAGGTCTTGTGCTGGTCACCCGCGGTCAGCGGCATCATGAAGCCCTGCAGGCGTACCGGCCGGTTGTCCAGGGCCAGCACCGCCGGACTGAACTGCGGCACGAACTTGTCGCGCTGCTTCACCGTCTCGACCTGCGCCAGCGTGCGCCAGGACAGCGTGCCGTTCTTCTCGTCGATCGCCTTCTGCTGGAACTGCTGCGGGATCGGCGACGTGAACACCGCCTCGTCGCGCGTCGGCGTCTTGAACGCGAGCGCGGCCGGCGCGGCGAGCGCAACCAGCACGACCCAGGGCAACCATTTGAACGTGGACATCGGATTGAATCCTCGGTGGCCCGGCAGGCAACGGCACGTAGCGGCGAAGCCGCGCTCGCGGCGTCAGCCCCGGGCGAGCACTTTCGCGATATCGGTCCGGTAGGCTAGCACCGCGGGCAGCATGGAGGCAACGCCGCCGATCAGCAGCGCCAGGGCGACCAGCCAGCCCTCGCCAGGCGCGAGGGTCCACCCGGTGAGCGCCCACTGTGACAGCGCGGGCACGCTGCGGGCCAGCCATTCGGTCAGCCCGTGGCCCGCCAGCAACCCGATCGCCCCCCCGGCCGCGCACAGCAGCAGGCCTTCGAGCAGCATCAGCGCGAGCAGCGCGCGGCGGCGGATGCCGAGCACCCGCAGCATCGCGAGGTCGCGGCTGCGCTCGGACAGGGCGCCGTACAGGCTGATGAACAGTGCGAGGCCCGCAGCGACCAGCAGCACCCAGGCGAACACGCGCAGCGTCTCGACGCCCACCCCGACCAGTCGGTTCAGGCGGACGCTCTCGGCCGCCGGCGAAGCTGCCTGCATCGCGGTCCCCGCATTGACCAGGCGTGGCAACTGGGCAGCGGCCATCGGCGAGGAATACTGGATGAGCAGTGCCGTCAGTTCGCGCCCGGGCGCAGGCTTCGTGCTGCTGCCGGCGCCAGCGACATCACCACCGGGGCTGCCGGCCGAGGCCGCGTCGCCGGTCGGGCCGTCGTGCGGGTGGTCGTGCGCAGGCGCATGTGAATGCGAATGCGAATGCGGCTTCGCGCCTGCCTTCGCGGCCGGACGGGCATGGGAGTGACCCGCATGACCATGGCCGTCGTCCCGCGCCGGCGCTGCCCCGGCTGTCGGAGCCGGCGCGGGGGCCGGTGAACCGGGTGCCATGGCCACCGCACCCGGCGGAAGCGGGTGCACGTCCCAGACGGTCTCGACGCTTACCAGGACCAGCCGATCGATCACGCCACCGGTGGGCGCCAGGATGCCGACCACTTCATACGGGTGTTCGTCATGCGCCGCGCCGCCGTCGACCAGGCCATGCGAGCCGACGATGGTGTCGCCAAGCTTGAGCGGCGAGCCACCGGCCCCGCCGGCGCGCGCGGCCTCGGCACCGACCACCGCCTGCATCTGGCCCGACCAGAGCCTGCCGGACGCGAGCGACGCACCATAGTGCTCGACCAGTGCATGCTCGGTGCCGACGATGCGGTATCCGCGCCAGGTGTCGCCGAGCGCCAGCGGGATCGCCTTCTTCACCAGCGGATGCCGGCTCAGCTTCATCGCCTCGGCATACGGGATGTTGCCGGTCGGCGAGTCGACATGGAACACCGACGACAGGACCAGTTGCAGCGGACTGCCCTTGGCACCGACCACCAGGTCGATGCCCTTCGTATCGCGCTCGACCCGGTCGGCCAGCTGCGTACTGACCAGCAGCATCACGACGATCGATGCCAGCCCGATGGCAAGCAGCAGGACCTGCAGGACCGAGGCGAGCATGCGCGAGCGCAGGTAAGCCACCGCGAGGGTAAACAGGTTCATGCCGGGACCACCTGTCCGACAGCGAGATCCATGCCGGCGACCGCTTTCCCGCCGACCAGTTCCACCCGCCGCTCGATGCGCCCCTTGACCCGCTGGTCGTGCGTGGCGATCACCAGCGCCGCGCCGCTGCGGCTGGCCTGGTCGAGCAGCAGCTCGAGCGCCGCCGAGCAGTTCGCATCGTCGAGGTTGGAGGTGGGCTCGTCTGCCAGCACCAGCGTCGGCCGGTTGATCAGCGCACGCGCAAGCGCCACGCGCTGCTGCTGCCCGAACGACAGGCGGTGCGGGCGCTCGTGCGCACGACCGGCCAGGCCGAGAGCCTCCAGCGCGCCACGCGCAGCCGCGGTATCGCGCGGCAGGCCAGCGGCGTACTGCGCCAGCAGCAGGTTGTCGATCACGCTGAGGCAGTCGATCAGGTGCAGGCGCTGCGGCAGCAGCCCGATGTGCCGGCCACGGAAGCGGTCAAGCGCCGAGCCGTGCAGCGATCCGAGCTCGGTGCCGCCAACCTTCACCGAGCCCTGCGTCGGTACTAGGATGCCAGCCAGGCAGTGCAGCAGCGTGGTCTTGCCGCTGCCCGAGGCGCCCAGCAGCAACCACGGCTCCCCCGCCGCGACCGACCAGGCAGGCATTTCCACCACGGTGGCATTGCCGTAGCGGTGCGACAGGGCGTTGACTTCGAGGACGGTCATGAGAGAGGAGGTTATCGCGGCTTGCGACGCGCGTCACGAGCAGCAGCAGGCGTGCAGCGTGCCAGGGATGCCGTCTTGAAGTCAGTCGGCCGCATCCGGATCCACCAGGCGCCATTCGGGGAACGGATCGGGCAAGACGGCCCACGCCTGAGGACCGCCCGCGCGCTCTTCTGCGGTCAGCAGGCAGGCATCCAGGCCTGCACGCAGCGCGGCTTCGTCCATCCCGATGCCGATGAACACCAGTTCCTGCCGGCGGTCGCCGTGGGGCCCGGTCATCATCGCCTCGATCTCGCGCCGCGCCTCGGGCGCGTCCGGCCACTCCGATGGGTCGACGGCAGACCACCAGAGCCCTGCTGCGCCATGGCGGCAGGCACCGCCCGCCTGCGACCAGCTCGCCGCGAAATCCATGCGCGAAGCCAGCCAGAAGAAGCCCTTCGAGCGGACCACGCCCTGCCACGCGGCCTCGGACCCGGAGTGGATCAGGTCCCAGAAGCGTGCCGGATGGAACGGTTCACCGCCGCGATAGACGAAACTCGAGATGCCGTATTCGACGGACTCGGACTGCTCCTCGCCGCGCAGCGTGCGCAGCCATCCGGGCGACGCCTCGGCCCGCTGGAAGTCGAAGCGCCCGGTATCGAGCACCCGCTCGAGCGGCACCTTGCCGAACCCGGCATCGACGATGTCCGCGCCGGGATTGAGCGAATGCAGGATCGCACGCAGGCGATCGAGCTCGCCCGGCGCGACCAGGTCCGACTTGTTGAGCACGATCACATCGCAGAACTCGATCTGGTCCACCAGCAGGTCGACCACGGTGCGGTTGTCATCCTCGCCCAGGCTCTGGCCGCGTTCGTGGATGAAGTCGGCAGCCTCGTAGTCGCGCAGGAAGTTGAATGCGTCGACCACCGTGACCATCGTGTCGAGCCGTGCGACGTCGCCCAGGCTGCGTCCGTCCTCGCCACGGAAGGTGAACGTCTCGGCGACCGGCAGCGGCTCGGAGATGCCGGTCGATTCGATCAGCAGGTAGTCGAACCGGCCTTCGCCGGCGAGCTTCGCGATCTCGACCAGCAGGTCTTCGCGCAGGGTGCAGCAGATGCAGCCGTTGCTCATCTCGACCAGCTTCTCTTCCGCGCGCGACAGCTGTGCACCACCGTCGCGCACCAGCTGGGCGTCGATGTTCACCTCGGACATGTCGTTCACGATCACCGCGACCCGGCGCCCCTCGCGGTTGTTCAGCACGTGGTTGAGCAGGGTGGTCTTGCCGGCGCCGAGGAAGCCGGACAGCACGGTCACCGGCAACCTCCGGTCGGGCACTCCCGCCGCGCCGGGGCCGGTGGGCAGGTCTTTCACGGATGCCGGCATGGCGGGATCTTCAACGTACGGCCGCGCCGGGCGCGACCGGCTCGGGCGCACCCTCGACGCACAGGGCCAGCCCCTGCTCGAGCAGTTCGCGCGGCAGGTTGCGGCCGATGAACACCATCGTGCTGGTGCGCTTCTCGCCGGCCAGCCAGCGCCTGCCGGCAGAACCGCCCATCATCATGTGCACGCCCTGGAACACCATGCGCGTGTCCTCGCCGGCGACATTGAGCACGCCCTTGTAGCGCAGCAGGTCCTGTCCGTAGAAGCGGATCACGCCGTCCAGGAAACCCTCGAGCTTCGCCATGTCGAACGGACGATCTTCGCGCCAGGCGAAAGATCCGATCTCGTCGTCGTGCTCGTGCGTGACGTCTTCCAGGAACGCCGGCTCGATCTCGAGGATGGAATTCAGGTTGAAACCGCGCACGTCGAGCAGTTCGCGGATGTCCGCTTCGCCGAAATGTACCCGCTTCACCGGTGCGCGCGGGTTCATGCGCCGCAGTCGCTCGACCAGCGCGACGACTTCTTCTTCCGGAACCAGGTCTGTCTTCGAGAGCAGGATGCGGTCGGCGAATCCGACCTGCTCCTGGGCTTCGTGGTGTTCGTCGAGTTGCAGCGGTGCGTGCTTCGCATCGACCACCGTGACGATCGAGTCGAGCAGGTAGGCCTCGCTGATCGACTCGTCGACGAAGAACGTCTGTGCGACCGGTGCAGGGTCTGCGAGACCGGTAGTCTCGATGATCACGCGTTCGAAGGCCAGCTTGCGGTGCTTCTTCTCGAGTTCACCGAGGATGCGGATCAGGTCGCCACGCACGGTGCAGCAGATGCCGCCGTTGTTCATCTCGACGATCTGCTCTTCCGGGTTCTGCAGCAGGATCTCGTTGTCGATGCCCACCTCGCCGAACTCGTTCTCGATCACGGCGATGCGCCGGCCGTGCTGCTCTTTCAGGATCCGGTTGAGCAGCGTCGTCTTGCCGCTGCCGAGGAAGCCGGTAAGGATGGTGACCGGAATCTTCGGCCGTGCCCCGGTACTGGATTTGGTCATGGCAAGCCCTTGATGGTCGACTCGATACGGTGGATGCGGGTGGGATGGAACGCGCACGCGGCATCCGGTCGACAGGCGCGCGGGCTGCAGGGCCCGTCGCCCGCTCGCGTTGCCCGCTAGCGCCTGACTCGGCGCGGCGCAGGCCGCACGCAGGACTTGCACTGACCCTTGACCGTCACCTCGACCCCTGCGGATCGATACCCGGCAGGCAGGCGCGGACGCAGCGTGGTGGGGACGTCATCCAGGCAGATTACCTGGCTGCAGTCGGTGCACTGGAAGTGCGCATGGTGGTGGGCCTGCTTCTGCCCGGCGATGGTGAACCGCCACACCCGGTCGTCTCCGGGGATCTTGTGCGCGATCTGCTGGCGGGTGAGCCAGTCGAGCACCCGGTATACGGTGACCCGGTCGAGCGGACCGGCCACCGCCGCCTCGATCTCGTGGTGGGTCAACGCCCGGCCTGC
This sequence comes from Rhodocyclaceae bacterium, assembly GCA_020248265.1. Lineage (NCBI taxonomy): Bacteria > Pseudomonadati > Pseudomonadota > Betaproteobacteria > Rhodocyclales > Rhodocyclaceae > Rhodocyclaceae bacterium. The sequence goes on along the minus strand of JADCHX010000004.1, from coordinate 558,260 downwards.
CGCCTGCAGGACCTCGAGCACGAGGATGCGGCCCTGCGTGACGCGTGCGCCCGTGGCACGGACCAGCTGCTCGGCCGAGGACACGGCTGCTGGGGAACTACGGCGGGATTCAGGGGTTGCTGCGCGCATGGCTGCCTCCGGAAAGAAGGTTAGCATCGAGGAACATCTTATGCAATCTTGTTGCGTTTATTCGCCGGGCCCGCGCGCCGCAGGGCGAAACGCCCCGGCGGCATGCCGGCGTTCAGTTGGCAGGGGCCGCGGGCGCGAGCGCCCTCGCCACCTCGTCGATATTGTGACTCATCATGTCGTGATAGGTCAGTGCCCGCTTGTCCTTCGCAGACAGCGCGTCCGAGAAAAGCGTGCCCCCGACGCGGGCGCCGGATTCCCGCGCCAGCTGCTCGACCAGGCGCGGGTCGCTGATGTTCTCGACGAACACCGCGCGGATGCGCTGCGCACGGATCTGCTTCGCCAGTTGCGCCACGTCCTTCGCGCTCGCCTCGGAGTCGGTGTTCACCCCGCGTGGGGACAGGAACGTCAGGCCGTAGGCGCGCGCGAAATAGCCGAATGCGTCATGGCCGACGACCACCCGCCGCTCCGACGCGGGGATGGCGCCCAGGCGCGCACGGGCCCTCTCGTCGAGTTGCGCCAGCTGCTCGTCATAGGCCTTCGCCCGCGCGCGATAGCCCGCCTCGTGCGCTGGATCGGCGGCCGAAAGCGCGTCGGCGATGTTCGCGACATAGCGGCGGGCATTGGCAAGGCTCTGCCAGGCATGCGGGTCGACTTCACCGTGGTCGTGGCCATGGGGTTGGCCATGCTTGTGCGAATGCGCCCGCGGCTTCACCTTCAGCACGTCCACGCCATCGCTGGCCACCACCAGCGGCCCCTTGTATCCGGAGGCCGCGATCAGCTTGTCCATCCAGCCTTCGAAGCCCAGCCCGTTGACGAACACGACCTTCGCACCGGCGATCGTCTTCGCAGCGGCGGGCGTCGGCGAGAACACATGGGCGTCGCTGTCCGGCCCGACGAGGATGGCGATCTCGACACGGTCGCCGCCGACATTGGCGACCAGGTCGGCAAGGATGGTGAAGGTGGCAACCACCGCCAGCTTCGGTTCCACGGCGGGGGCGGTGGTGGCGGCCGATGCCTTCGATGCATCGGCTCCCCGTCCGCCATCGGCGGAAGGACCGCAACCCGCCAGCAGCATCAGCAAGCCGGCCATCCCTGCGACGATGGTGCAGCGGCGCGCGGGAAGCACGCACGGGGAGGAGGCGCGATGGGAATTCATGGCGGTGAAGCTCCGGATGGAAAGCGAAAGCTGGCTGCGGGCCCCGCGTCAGCGCTGGAAGTGCGGCGCTCGCAGGTAGTTCGAGACGAGTCCGCCATGGCGCCCGAAGGCCACCGAAAACACGTACAGCGCGCCAGCGGTGAGGATGATCGACGGGCCCGACGGCAGGTTCGCGTGGTAGGACACCAGCAGCCCGACATAGCCGCAGGCAAAGGCCGCGCAGGCGGAGAACACCAGCATCGGACCGATGCCCGCCGTCCAGAAGCGCGCGCTGGCGGCCGGAAGCATCATCAGGCCGACGGTCATCAGCGTGCCCAGCGACTGGCAGCCGGCGACCAGGTTGAGCACCACCAGTACCAGGAACAGGAAGTGATAGCGCGCACCGCCGCCGCGCACCGAGCGCAGGAAGGCCGGGTCGAGGCACTCGATCACCAGCGCGCGGAAGATCACCGCGAGCGTCAGCACGCTCACCGAGGCGATCGAGGCGATCAGCAGCAGCGCCGGGTTGTCCACCGCGAGGATGGCGCCGAAAAGCAGGTGCATCAGGTCGACGCTCGAGCCCTGCGAAGAGATCAGGGTCACGCCGAGCGCCAGCGATATCAGGAACAGCGCGGCGAAGCTCGCATCCTCGCGCAGCGGCGTGAGGCGGGTCACGGAACCGGCAAGCAGCGCGACCGCCAGCCCGACCAGGAAACCGCCGATGGTCATCGCGGTGAGCGAGAAGCCGAACATCAGGAAGGCGATCGCGGCGCCTGGAAGCACCGCATGCGACATCGCATCGCCGACCAGGCTCATCCGGCGCAGGATGAGGAACACGCCGATCGGCCCGCAGCCGATCGCCAGCCCGAAGCAGGCGACCAGCGCCCGGCGCATGAAACCGTACTCGATGAACGGCAGCAGCAGGAGTTCGTAGGGACCGGGCATGGGATCAGGAGTGTCCGGGATGGACTTCGCACAGCGGCGCGCCCTCGTCCCAGGCTTCGGACATCTGGCGCGCGCGCTTCAGGTTTTCGGGGGTGAGCGTCTCGGCGGTGGCGCCCCAGCCGATGCGCTCGCGCGAGATCAGCAGCGTCTCGGGGAAATTGCGCCGTACCTGGTCGAGGTCGTGCAGGACGGCGATGATCGTGCGCCGCTCGCCGCTCCAGCGGCGAACCAGGTCGAGCAGGTCGTCGGTAGTGCGGGTGTCGATCGCGTTGAACGGTTCATCGAGCAGGATGACCGGCGCATCCTGCACCATCACGCGGGCGAACAGCACGCGCTGGAACTGCCCGACGGAAAGCGTGCCGATCGGCCGCGACTCGAAACCACGCAGGCCGACCGCTGCAAGCGCATCGCGCGCGGTGGCGCGTTGGGCGGCGTCGATCGCGCGGAACGCCCCGCAGCGCCGCCAGAAACCCATGGCCACCGTGTCCAGCACCGGGATCGGAAACTGGCGGTCGATCTCCGCCTGCTGCGGCAGGTAGGCGATGTCGTGCGGCATCGCGCCGGTGAGGTCGACCGTGCCCTCCGAAGGACGCAACAGGCCGACGATCGCCTTCAGCAGGCTGCTCTTGCCGGCACCGTTGGGCCCGACGATCGCCGTCATCGAGCCGGCCTCGAACGCACCGCACAGATGATGTACGGCCGGATGCCGATCGTAGGCCACCGTGAGGTTGTCGATGCGGATGGAAGCGTTCAAGGCGCGCATGGGCTCAGTCGAGCGCCCACCAGACCAGCAGCCAGAGGACCGCCACCAGGCCGGATGCCGCGAACAGCCGATCACGGCTGCCGGCCAGGAACAACGAGGCAGGACCGGGCTCGGGTACGGCGGCTGAAGGTAGCGGGGTCACGGCGGCAGGCAGCAGCGAAGGCGAGGCAGTGGACGGACGAGGCGGTTGGCCATGCCCGCTCGGCTCGGCATGGGCAGTGGCATGAGGGTGCGCTCGGGGATGGCGATGCGGATGCGCGTCAGGATCGGAAGGGGACTGCATCGTTCACTCCGTTGGCCCCGCAGGGAGGCGGATGAAACCACGTTGCGCCTGCCAGCGCAATTCAGTTGCGCTTTGCCGCTGGCGCGGACGGATCGGTGACGAATCCGATGCGGGTGATCCCGGCCACCCTCGCCTGGCCCATGATTTCGGCCAGCACCTGGTAGCGCGTCTCGCGGTCGGCGCGCAGGTGCAGTTCCGGCTGCGGCTGTTTCGCAGCGGCGTCGGCCAGGCGCGCGACCAGCGCGTCTGCGGCAACCGCCTCACCCTCCCAGAACATCGCGCCGCGGGCATCGATCGCCAGCGTGATCGTCTGTGGCTTCTCCGGGCTCGCCTGGCTGCGTGCCTGGGGCAGGTCGATCCGTATGGAATGGGTCAGCAGCGGAGCGGTGATGATGAAGATGATCAGCAGCACCAGCATCACGTCGACGAACGGCGTGGTATTGATTTCCGCCATCGGCTGCGCCTCGGACGATCCCTGGAATCCGCCGAAGGCCATCATGCCCCTCGCGATGCAGGTTGGCCAGCCGCCGGCATGGCCCCCGGTGCCGCAGCCGCGCCCGGGCTCGAGCCCGGGCGGGCGCGCGGGCCGACGGCCAGGGCGGCATGCAGGTCATGCGCAAAGCCGTCGAGCTGGGCCAGCAGCAGCCGGTTCGCGCGCACGAACATGTTGTATCCGAGCACCGCCGGGATGGCCACGGCGAGTCCCGCCGCAGTCATGATCAGCGCCTCGCCCACCGGACCGGCCACCTTGTCGAGGGTGCCCTGGCCCGACAGGCTGATCGCGACCAGCGCGTGGTAGATGCCCCACACCGTGCCGAACAGCCCGACGAAGGGCGCGGTGCTGCCCACCGAGGCAAGCAATGTCTGGCCCGCCTCGAGCCGGGCGGTGGTCGCCACCATCGACTGGCGCAGCGCGCGCGTGATGAAGTCGGACAGGTCGCAGGCAGCGCCCAGGGTGCGGGTGCTGGCCGCGTGCGCGCGGGAGGCCTCGACGCCGGCCAGCGCGAGTGCTGCGAACGGATCACCAGCCCGGCCACGCACCTCGTGTTCGGCTGCGGCGAGGTCTGCAGCCCCCCAGAAGGCATCTGGCGTCTGCCGCGCAGCGCGGCGCAGCGCCAGCTGCTCGATCGCCTTCGCCGCGATGAAGTACCAGCTCGCGACGGACATCGCGACCAGCAACACGATCACGACAACGCCGACCGCATCGGTCTGCGCCAGCATCGCGCCGATTCCGTAGGGATTGCTGCCGGGATTGCCAACGGCGGCCGGGTTCAATGTTTCATTCATGGCATCTACTCGTCGAGTCTGAACACGAGGGGAACGGTGACCGAAGCCGCGACCGGCTTGTCACCCTGGCGTGCCGGCACGAAGCGCCAGCGCTTCACCGTCTCGAGGGCCGCCTGGTCGAGGCGGGGCGAACCACTGGTGGCAGCGATCTCGACCCGCTCGGGCAGCCCGGCCGCGCTGACGCTGACCGCCAGCAGTACCCGCCCGGTCTCGCGCAGGCGCGCGGCCGCAGGCGGATAGCGCGGCGTCGGATTGTGCAGGTAGTCGGCATCGAACGACGGAGGCACCAGCGCGGCGGGGCGGGCAGCGGGCGCAGCGGGCGCCGCCGCCGAAACCGACGGCGCGGCAGGGCGCAGCGTGGCATCGAGCGCCGGCGCGAGCGCCTGGGGCACCGGCGCAGGAGCCACGGCGGACGCCGGTGCCGCTTCTGCCGGCGGCGGCGTGGCCGGGACCGGCCGTGGCGGGAGATCCGCTGGTACGGGCGGCGCCGGCCGCGCGACCGGCGGCGGCAGCGCTATCCGGGGCGGTTCAGGTGGACGCACGGGTTCCGGCAACGGCGCAGGTGGGGTGATCATCACGACTACGAGCGGCGGCCGCTCCGGTGCGGGACGCGGTGCCTGAACGTGGAGCAGGAAGATGCAGCCCAGCACCAACACGTGCAAGATGGCCGTGAACCCCAGCGCAAGCCGGCGCTGGCGAGCATCGAATTGCACTCCGCGCACGGCTGTCATGCGCGGGCTGCCTCGCCCGCCCGCGGCCGCTTGCCGCACGGCGACGCGCAGCACACCGGAGAGCAGGCATGGCAATCGAGATCGGTACCCGTCCTGGCCGCAGCCACGCCATGCTCGTGCGCGCAGCCGTGGCGGCGGTGCTGCTGCTGTCCATGCTGGCCGGTTGCGCCACCTCCGGCGAACCGACACCACCGCCGCCCTCGCTGGCGGAGATCGTCGCGTCGGCCAGGGCAGGACAGTCGCCACAGCAGATCATCGAGCGCATGCAGCGCAGCCACGCCGTCTACCGGCTGCCTGCGAGCGAACTCGCGAAGCTGCGGGAGCAAGGCGTACCTGACGCGGTGATCGATTACATGCAACGCGTGCATCTGGATGTCGTGCGGTTCGAGGAATCGGTGCGGGCGCGCAGCTTCTACGGCCCGGGCTGGGGTCCCTGGGGACCGGTACATGGCTGGCGGGACCCGTTCCGGCCATACCCGCGTCGCTTCTGACCGGAGGGACTGCGTGCAGCCTGCCGCAGCCCGCGGGCGGTCGCGTGGTGCGAGGCGTGGCCCGGAGTTTAGCGCGAGGCGGCGGTGGCAGCGGCAGGGACTGCCCGCCGGGGTTCACGGGGGTCCGTATCGACAATAGCCCGACGGCTCGAGCGTCAACCGAAGGCGGCGCAGGCCGCTGCCTTCGATCGGCGGCGATCGGTGGACGATCGCACGGCCGCGGTTGCCGGGATAGGCATCGCCCTTCTGCAGGCAGACCCAGCCGGCGCGTGCCTGGTGCACGGCGGCGCCCGGAAGCAGCAACGCGCGGTTGAATGCGTCTGCGGGCAGGCCGCCCATGCCAAGGCGCTCGCGCCGAGCGCCGCCCTCCTCGACCCACTGCGTACCGGGGCCGACATAGGTCGAGAGGATGCGCAGTGCCTGCTCGTCCACATGGAACAGCCTGCACTGGTCGTCGTCGATCGACACAAGCCGGGCACGCACCTCGACGCAGCCGGCGATGCAGGCCATCCAGCGGGACAGCACGAGCACGTCCTGGGCGAACACGCCGAACCGCTCGCCCACGGACGACGCGCAGGCCGTCTCGTCTGCCTCGTGCGGCGCGCCCGGGCGAACGATGGCATCCACCACCGTCGAGCCGGTCGCGCAGACGTCGCGCCATGCCGCGAGCACGGAATCATCCGGCGTCCGCCGCCAGACGGCGAGGTTCACCGAAGGCTCGTGGATACGCATCAGCGACGAAGGATCGTCGCTGGAAACCGTGCGCATCGCCTGCGCGCCATCGTTGCCGCGGCTGGCGACCGCGAATCGACCGTAGAGTGCCTGCGTCATGTCGGAAGTGTTTCAACGGGATGCCCGAGCATGCACCGGCCACCTCCTTTATGCAACCCATTTGCGCTACTCAGTTGCATTTGATCGGTCGGCCAGGGCAGTCGCACGGCGGCGCGAGGCGAAGCATGTCTTCCATCAAGTGGCGGACGAGCACGTGCGCGACCCGCATGCCGGCCACTGCGACCTGCAGGGGCCGTCGCACTGGGCTGAACTCAGCCCTGCTTCGGCAGCTTGCCGATGCGCGCCCGCGGGTGCGCCGCGTCGTACGCCTTCGCCAGGTACTGGAAGTCGAGGTGGGTGTAGATCTGCGTGGTCGCGATGCTCGCATGGCCCAGCATTTCCTGGACCGCACGCAGGTCGCCGCTCGACTGCAGCACGTGGGAGGCGAACGAATGGCGCAGCATGTGCGGATGCAGGTGCTGGCCGAGGCCCCGCTGCCGCGCCCATTGCTCGACCCGGGTGGACAGCACGCGGTCGGAAATGCGATCGCCGCGCACGCCGACGAACAGTGCCTCGCAGCCGGGCCTGGCCATCAGCGGGCGCACCTGCAGCCAGGCATCGAGGGCGAGCAGCGCCTGCCGGCCGACCGGCACTTCCCGCGTCCGACTGCCCTTGCCGGTGACGCGCACGAGCGCATCCGCGGCACGCACGTCGCCCAGGTCCAGGCTGACCAGTTCGGCGCGGCGCAGCCCGGACGAGTAGAGCAGTTCGAGGATCGCGAGGTCGCGTACCTCGGCCGGCGTTTCAGGCATGCCGCCGAGCAACTGCGACGCCTCGTCCGGGGACAGCACCTTGGGCAGGCGCTTGCCGGACTTCGGCGGTTTCACGCCGATCGCGGGATTGGCGGCGGACAGTCGTTCGCGCACCAGCCAGCGGAAGAACGCGCGCCACGCCGACAACAGCCTGGCGATCGAGCGCCCGTTCAGGCCCTGACCGTGCAGGCGGCCGGCATAGCGCCGGATCTCCTGCGAAGTCAGGCCGGCAAGCGGCGCGTCCCCGGCCAGGCGCAGCAGTCGCAGCACGTCGTATTCGTACGCCGCCACCGAGGTGACCGCGAGGCGGCGCTCGGTCGCGAGATAGTCGACGAAACGCTCAAGCAGCCGCTGCGATGCCGCCGGCAGCGCCTCCGGAGAGGCATCCGGCAGGGTCGTTTCCGGGTCGGCCGCTGCAGGCGCCGGAAGATCAGCCGGCAAGGCTCCGTCCCAGCGCAGCGGCCACGATATCGCCCAGGCGCTTGAGGTAAAGCGTACCCATCTCGGGGTAGAACCGCTGGGGATCTTCGCTCGCCAGCGTGAGCAGACCGAATGCCTGCCGGCCGCGCAGCGGAATGTACGCGAACGAACGCAGCCCCTCGCCGTCCGCACCGAACCAGGACGCGCTGTCGAACATCGCGCGAGCGCTGATGTAGGGCTGGGTCAGGCTGTCGGCGAACACGCCCGCCTCTTCACTGATCGGCGAATACTCGACCGACGGCTCGCCCCCAGCAGAAGGCGCCGCTGGCGACCACAGCCGCAGTTCGACATGCGGCACGGCGAAATCTTCCCGCAGGTGGTAGCGGGTGACGTGGATCGCCGCGGGCGTATCCGGCGCCGCGATCAGCGCGACCGTCAGCCGGTGCAGCTTCTCGCCGATCGAATCGTTCTGCTCTCCGAAGCGGATCAGTTCCGCCAGCTTGGCCTCGAGCAGCCTGTTCTTGTCGCGCAGGGTCAGCACCTGGCGCTCGGAGATAGGGATCGCGCGTCCGCCGTGCGGATGCGGGATGAACAGGTTCGCCATCATGTCCGAGTGCAGTTCGAAGAACTCCGGGTGCTCCTGCAGGTAGGCCGCGACCTGGTCCGGATTGATGCCTTCTTTCATTCCTTCCCCCATCCTGTCTCGTTCGCCTGCACGCAGGCTGCGGGCCGCTCGCACGGCGTAGCATCGATCGATCGTTCAGATCTCGATCGTACCTTCAAACACGGTGACTGCCGGCCCGGTCATGCGCACCGGCATACCCTCGCCCGCCCAGGCGATCGTGAGCACGCCGCCACGGGTATGCACGTCGACCTGCGCGTCGAGCAGCCCGCGCAGGCTGCCGGCGACGACCGCCGCGCAGGCGCCAGTACCGCAGGCGAGCGTCTCGCCGGCACCGCGCTCGTACACGCGCAGTCGCACGGTGCGCCGGTCGACCACCTGCATGTAGCCTGCATTGACGCGTTTCGGGAATCGCGGATGTGACTCGATGCGCGCGCCCTGCTCGAGCACTGGCGCCGCATCCACGTCGGCCACTACCTGGACGGCATGCGGGTTGCCCATCGAAACCGCCGACACCTCGACCGAGCCGCCGGCGAGGTCCAGCAGGTAAACGTCTGCGCGGGCCGGGGCGAGGAACGGCACGTCGGCCGGCGCGAGCCGCGGCGCACCCATGTCGACCGTGACGCGACCATCGTCCTCCAGCCGCGGAGAAATGATGCCCGCCATCGTGCCCACACGGATCTCGCGCTTGTCGGTCAATCCCTTCTCACGCACGAAGCGCACGAAGCAGCGGGCGCCGTTGCCGCACTGCTCCACCTCGCCGCCGTCGGCATTGAAGATGCGGTAGTGGAAGTCCGTGCCCTCGAGCTGCGGACGCTCGACGACCAGGATCTGGTCGCAGCCGATACCCCGATGGCGGTCGGCGAGGTGCCGCCAGGTCGCCGCGTCGAAGGCGACGGGCTCGCGGGTGGCGTCGATCACGACGAAGTCGTTGCCGGCGCCGTGCATCTTGGTGAATGCCAGCTTCATCGCATCAAGTTTACATAGTCCCGGTAAACGCAGCGATCCATCACCACCTCGATACCCGCCTCGACCGCACGCTGCGCCGCCGCCGCGTCGACCACGCCGTCCTGCAGCCACAGCCGTTTCAGGCCGAGGGCGATGCAATCGTCGACGATCGCAGGCACCGCGTCGGCCTGGCGGAACACGTCCACCAGGTCGATGCCTGCCCGCACGCCTTCGGGAATGTCGCGCAGCGTCGCGTAGCAGGTCTCGCCGAGGATGGCTGCCTGGCCGGGATTCACCGGCACGATACGGTAGCCGAACGACTGCATCGATTTCGACACGCCATGGCTGGGCCGGTCGGGCTTCGGCGACAGGCCTACCACGGCAATCGTACGTACCTCGCGCAGCAACGCACGCAGACGGTCGACATCCGGATTGCGGAACATGTGCTTTCTCCTAGTAGGGCGGCGGTTCGCCGGGCGGCCGGGTCTTGAACCGTTTGTGCAGCCAGTGGTACTGCGCCGGCATCCCGGCCACCGCGGATTCGATGAATGCATTCATCGCCAGCGCGTCGCCGGCATCGTCCGGCTCGCTGGAGGCGGGCACACCGGTCCACGGCGGATGAATCCGCACCCGATAGCCTGCACCGCCCGGCAACTGTTCGGTGATGCACGGCAGGACCACGGCACCGGTCAGCCGCACGATACGCGACAGCGCGGGCACCGTCGCCGCCTGCACGCCGAAGAACGGCACGAACACGGAATCGCGCGCGCCCAGATCCATGTCCGGCAGGTAGTAGAGCGGCAGGCCCTTGCGCATCGCCCGCAGCACCGGCCGAAGGCCCTGCTGGCGCGACACCATCGTCACCGAACCGAACCGGTTCCGCTTCTCGCGCAGGAAGGCATCGAACAGCGGGTTCTTCTGCCGGCTGTACATCGACACCGCGCTGTGCTCGGCCGCCAGCCGTTGCGCACCGATGTCGAGCCCGACGAAATGCGGTGCCAGCAACACTACCGGCCGGCCAGTGCACGCCCGCAGGTGCTCCCAGCCTTCCACACGCACCACCCGCGTCAGGCGCTCCCGGCTCGACCACCATGCGATGCCGCGGTCGAGCACGCTGCGCGTGAACGCCGCGAAATGGGCCCGAGCGAGCCGTCGGCGGTCGGCCTCGGACATGCGGGGGAAGCAGAGCGCCAGGTTGATCAGGACAACGCGCCGGCGCGCGCCGGCAATCAGGAACAGCGCCAGCCCCAGCACATGCCCGACCAGCGCCAGCAGCCGGAACGGCAGGAAGTGCAGCAGCCAGACCAGCAGCAGGGCGATCCGGGTCCCCATCAGCGGGCGCCCGCCGGATCCGGAGGGGGCGGTGGCGCGCCTGCCGGCCGCTTGTAGCGGTTGTAGCTCCATAGGTACTGCGCCGGGCAGCGTGCGACGACCGCCTCGACCGCCGCATTGATCACGCGTGCCGCCTGCATCGGGTCGGCCGGCAGCGCGGGCAGCAGATGGAACTCGAGTTCGTAGCCGCGCGCGTGCGGCAGGCGGCGGGCGACGGCCAACAGAACGGTCGCTCCGGTCGATCGCGCCAGCCGTGCCGCGAGGGTGATCGTGTAGGCCGGCCGGCCAAAGAACTCCGCCCAGACCCCTTCACCCGCCCCGGGCGCCTGGTCTGGCAGCAGACCAGCCGCATGCCCGGCACGCAGGGCGCGCAGCATCGCGCGCACGCCACCAAGGTCGGCACTGACCAGTTCGACCTGCCCGCGGCCCCGGCCGGCCCTGACCAGCGGGTCGAGCCAGCCGAGCTTCGGACGACGGTACATCACCGTGATCGGCCGTGCGAGGCCGTACCACTGCGGCAGGATCTCGAACGCACCGAGGTGGGGTGACAGAAAAAGGACTCCACGTCCCCGCGCATGCGCTTCATCGAGGTGCTGCTGGCCCACCGTCACGCGCACCCAGCGGGACACACCCGACTGCGGCCGGAGCCAGAGGCAGGGCAACTCGGCGACGGCGCGCCCAGCCTCGGCAATCGCACCGTGCAGGACGCGGTGGGTCCCTGGCGGGTCGCCGAGCCCCGACCGGGCAAGGTTCTCGCGCAGGCGCTCCCGGTAGGTGCGGTCGCAGGCGTAAGCAGTCCAGCCGAGCGCCGCGCCCAGCCAGTGCAGCACCCGCAGCGGCAGGTGGCCGAGCAGTCGGATCAGGAATAGCAAAATGGTTTCATTGACATCGGCGTCTGGAGCGACTCTGATATCCTAGCGCCCTTTTTGTCTGCGGCCTTCGCGGTTTCAGGCATATTCGATACGTATCCGGAGTCCTGCTTCGCACGTTGCAAGCATCGGACGCGTTTCCTGCGCCGGCATCCTTTTCCCTTACAGCAGACGGGTTTCCCATATGAGCGAATTTCTGTTTACCTCTGAATCGGTATCGGAAGGCCATCCCGACAAGGTTGCCGACGCGATCTCCGATGCCGCCCTCGACGCCATCCTCGCCCAGGACAAGTACGGCCGGGTTGCCGCCGAGACGCTGGTGCACACCGGCCTGGTGGTGATGGCCGGCCAGGTGACTACCAGTGCCCAGGTCGACTACGCGCAGGTCGCGCGCAAGGTCGTGCAACGCATCGGCTATACCGATTCCGACATCGGCTTCGACTACAAGAGCTGCGGCGTGCTGGTCTGCTACGACCAGCAGTCGGTGGACATCGCCGCGGGCGTCGACGAAGGCAAGGGCCTCGACCTAGACCAGGGCGCGGGCGACCAGGGCCTGATGTACGGCTTCGCCTGCGACGAGACGCCGGAACTGATGCCGATGCCGATCCACTACTCGCACCGCCTGATGGAGCGCCAGGCCGAGATGCGCCGCAACGGCAAGCTGCCGTGGCTGCGCCCGGACGCGAAGTCGCAGGTCACGATCAAGTACGTCGACGGCCGCCCGGTCGGCATCGACACGGTCGTCATCTCGACCCAGCACACCCCCGACATCTCTCACGAACCGCTGACCGAGGCGGTGATCGAGGAAATCGTCAAGCCGGTGATCCCGGCGGCGCTGCTCAAGGGCGCGCGCTACCTGATCAACCCGACCGGCCGCTTCGTCATCGGCGGCCCGCAGGGCGACACCGGCCTTACCGGCCGCAAGATCATCGTCGACACCTACGGCGGCTACTCGCGCCACGGCGGCGGTGCGTTCTCGGGGAAGGATCCTTCCAAGGTCGACCGCTCGGCCGCTTACGCCGGCCGCTATGTCGCGAAGAACATCGTCGCGGCCGGTCTCGCCAGCAAGTGCGAGGTGCAGGTGGCCTACGCCATCGGCGTAGCCAAGCCGGTAAGCGTGCTGGTCGAGACCTTCGGCACCGGCAAGATCGCCGACGAGAAGATCGCCAAGCTGGTCGAGCAGCACTTCGACCTGCGCCCGAAGGGCATCATCCACAGCCTCGATCTGCTGCGTCCGATCTACGAGAAGACTGCGGCCTACGGCCACTTCGGACGAAACGAGCCCGAGTTCACATGGGAGAAGACCGACAAGGCCGCCGCACTGAAGGCCGACGCCGGGATCTGATCGACGCCCACCGCTGCAGCACCGGAACGCCCCGCAGCGCGGGGCGTTTTCGTTTCTGCCTGCCGGATCAGATACGCAGCACGCTGCGCACGTCGCACCCGGGGATGCGCTCCCGCCCGAGCAGCGCCGGCAACTCCAGCAGGAATGCCGCGCCCGCGACCACGCCGCCCACACGCGCCAGCAGTTCGACGGCCGCCGCGGCCGTACCACCGGTCGCCAGCACATCATCGACCAGCAGCACGCGGGCACCTGCCGGCAGCGCATCGCGATGGATCTCGAGCGAGGCGGTACCGTACTCGAGCGCGTAGCTGACCGCCTCGACGCCCGCAGGCAGCTTTCCCGGCTTGCGCAGCGGCACGAACCCCGCTGCCAGTTCGCGCGCGACCAGCGCGCCGAAGATGAAGCCGCGCGCCTCGACGCCGGCCACCCGAGCGATCCCGGCAGTGCGGAAAGGATCGGCCAGCGCCGAGACAGCGCGGCCGAGGGCAGGCGGGTCTGCCATCAACGGGGTGAGGTCGCGGAAGGTGACGCCGGGAATCGGAAAATCCGTCACCGATCGGACAAAAGCAAACAGGTCGTCGTGCAGGCCAGCCATCGAAACGCTCCCGGAAGGGGACGGCACCCTCAAGAAATCGGGCGGGTGACCGTAATCCTCATGATATTGCTGCCAACGCTCCCTCCGACGGCTCCATGTTGAAAAGAATATCGGTCAGCCAGCTGCGCGTCGGCATGCATGTGCACGAACTGTGCGGCTCCTGGCTGGACCATCCATTCTGGCGCACACGGTTCCTGGTGAAGGAGGCTCGCGATATCGATCGCCTCCTCGATGGCGGCGTCCAGGAAGTCTGGATCGACACGTCGAAAGGCGCGGATGTCCCGGGTACCGTCGGTGGCGAACCGCCGGCCCCGCACGAGAGCACCAGCCAGCGGGTCGACGCCGACCGGGCGTGCGCGGCCGACGTGCGCACGCCCGGTCGCGCCACGATGGGCGCAGAACTGGAACGGGCTGCACGCATCTGCGAGAACGCCCGGAGCGCCATGATCTCGATGTTCTCGGAAGCGCGGATGGGCGAGGCGATCGATTCGGCGGGCGCGCTCGAACTGGTGGACGAGATCAATGCCTCGGTCGAACGCAATCCGGGTGCACTGATCAGCCTGGCCCGGTTGAAGACAGTCGATGACTACACGTTCATGCATTCGATCGCGGTCTGCGGGCTGATGCTGTCGCTGGGCCGCCAGCTCGGTCTCGAAGACCGGCAATTGCGCGACGCCGGGCTGGCCGGACTCCTGCACGATCTGGGAAAGGCCGTGGTTCCGGCAAGCGTGCTGAACAAGCCCGGAAAGCTGACCGACGCGGAGTTCGATCTCGTGAAGAAGCATCCGCAACTGGGCCACGCCATCCTGATCGAGGCGGGCACGGTGGGCGAAATCGCACTCGACGTCTGCCTCCACCACCATGAACGGGTCGACGGAACCGGCTACCCGCACGGACTCGAAGGCAGCGCGATCAGTCTGTATGCAAAGATGGGCACCGTATGCGACATCTACGATGCGATCACCTCGAACCGCCCGTACAAGACGGGCTGGAATCCCGCCGAGTCGATACGACAGATGGCAGGGTGGTCGAAAGGCCATTTCGACGAGCGGGTCTTCCACGCATTCGTGAAGAGCGTCGGCATCTATCCCGTCGGATCGCTGGTGAGGATGGCGTCGGGCAGGCTCGGCGTGGTGACCGAGCAGAACGAAGGCGGGCTCACCACGCCCAGGGTGAAGCTGTTCTTCTCGATCGGGGCTGACGCGCGCATTCCCCCGGAGATCATCGACCTGTCGCACAAGGGCATGGTCGACCGGATCATCGGGCGGGAAGATCCGGAAAAGTGGGATTTCCGCGACCTCGACACGATGTGGGCAGGCAGCTCGGACATCACGCCCCCCCCGAAGGCGGCCTGAGGCGGAAGTCCCGCGCAGGAGAAGGCAGCGGCAGTGCGCAGGCGCGCGCTGGTCGGAACGGACAGATCATGACGGTACATCAGGCAAAAATGCCTGCATCCGCTCATTCTCCTGGGTTACACTCCGCCCGCTTCGAGGAGCGCTGCAGCCGTCGCCCGCCGGAGGATCGTCCAGATCCCGATCGGCCACGATGGCCAGGCTCGAAGCGGTCTGATCTCTGCAACGGCGCTCGCAAACTTTTTTCTGAAAAGAAAGGGGGGCGCGAGATGAGCGCCGTACTGAAATCCGCCGTAACCGAAGACTTCAAGGTAGCAGACCTCAGCCTGGCCGAATGGGGCCGCAAGGAAATCGCGATCGCCGAGACCGAGATGCCCGGCCTGATGGCGATCCGTGAAGAGTTCAAGAGCCAGCAGCCGCTGCGCGGTGCACGCATCACCGGCTCGCTGCACATGACGATCCAGACCGCCGTGCTGATCCAGACCCTGGAAGCCCTCGGCGCGAAGATTCGCTGGGCGTCGTGCAACATCTATTCGACGCAGGACCATGCTGCCGCGGCGATTGCCGCCGCGGGTACGCCAGTGTTCGCCGTCAAGGGTGAGTCGCTGGCCGAGTACTGGGACTACACGCACCGGATCTTCGAGTGGGCCGATGGTGGCTACACGAACATGATCCTCGACGACGGCGGCGATGCCACGCTGCTGCTGCACCTGGGCACGACCGCCGAGACCGATCCGTCGGTGCTGGTGAACCCGACCAGCGAGGAAGAGACCTGCCTGTTCGCCTCGATCAAGGCGACGCTGGCGAAAGACCCCAAGTGGTATTCGACCCGCCTCAAGCACGTCAAGGGCGTGACCGAAGAGACCACCACCGGCGTGCACCGGCTGTACCAGATGCACAAGGAAGGCCGGCTGGCGTTCCCCGGCATCAACGTCAACGACTCGGTCACCAAGTCGAAGTTCGACAACCTGTACGGCTGCCGCGAGTCGCTGGTCGACGGCATCAAGCGCGCCACCGACGTGATGATCGCCGGCAAGGTTGCCGTGGTCGCGGGTTACGGCGACGTGGGCAAGGGCTCGGCCCAGGCCCTGCGCGCGCTGTCGGCCCAGGTGTGGGTCACCGAAGTCGACCCGATCTGCGCGCTGCAGGCGGCGATGGAAGGCTACCGCGTCGTGACCATGGACTACGCTGCCGACAAGGCCGACATCTTCGTCACCGCCACCGGCAACTTCCATGTGATCACCCATGACCACATGAAGCAGATGAAGGACCAGGCCATCGTCTGCAACATCGGCCACTTCGACAACGAGATCGACGTCGCGTCCGTCGAGCAGTACAAGTGGGAAGAGATCAAGCCGCAGGTCGACCACGTGATCTTCCCGGATGGAAAGCGGATCATCATGCTGGCCAAGGGCCGGCTGGTGAACCTCGGCTGCGGCACGGGCCACCCGTCGTACGTGATGAGTTCGTCGTTCGCCAACCAGACGATCGCCCAGATCGAGCTGTTCACACAGACCGACAAGTACCCGGTCGGCGTCTACGTGCTGCCCAAGCACCTCGACGAGAAGGTCGCGCGCCTGCAGCTGAAGAAGCTGAACGCGCAGTTGACGGAACTGACCGACACGCAGGCTCGCTACATCGGCGTGCAGAAGGAAGGCCCGTACAAGCAGGAGCAGTACCGCTACTGATCGCGGCTACCGCCCCGGCCTGCCGTGCCGGGGCGGTGATTACGCCATCCTGCGTGCTGGGCACCCGGACCGACGGATTCGCTGCGGCAGGCCACCACCCAGGCCGGTTGAAGGAACACACATGCAGACCCAGCGCGCATTCGACAGGACGTTCAGTTTCGAATTCTTCCCGCCGAAGACGCCGGAAGGCGTCGCGAAGCTGCGTGCGACGCGCGAACAGCTCGCCCAGCTCAAGCCGAAGTTCTTCTCGGTGACCTTCGGTGCCGGCGGCTCGACCCGCGACCGGACGCTGGAGACGGTGATCGAGATCCAGTCGTCGGGCAACGAGGCGGCTCCGCACCTGTCATGCATCGGATCGACGCGCGAAAACATCACCGCGATCCTCGAGCAATACAAGGCGAATGGCATCCGCCACATCGTCGCGCTGCGCGGTGACCTGCCGTCCGGTACCGTCGATGCAGGCGAATTCCGCTACGCGAACGAACTGGTCGCGTTCATCCGCCAGCAGACCGGCGACTGGTTCCACATAGAAGTGGCCGCCTATCCCGAGGTACATCCGCAGGCCCGCTCGCCGAAGGACGACCTCGCCAACTTCAAGCGCAAGGTCGACGCCGGCGCGAACTCGGCGATCACCCAGTACTTCTTCAACAACGACGCCTACTTCGACTTCGTCGACCGCTGCGAGGCCGCCGGCGTGACGATCCCGATCGTCCCGGGCATCATGCCGATCGGCAACTACACCCAGCTCGCCCGCTTCTCGGAGATGTGCGGTGCCGACATCCCGCGCTGGATGCGCCTGCGGCTGCAGGAGTTCGGTGACGACAAGGCGTCGATCCGTGCGTTCGGGCTGGACGTCATCACCGACATGTGCGACCGCCTGCTGCAGGCCGGCGCGCCGGGGCTGCATTTCTACTCCCTGAACCAGGCCGGACTCACGACCACCATCTGGCAGCGGCTCGGGCTGTAGCCCGGGCGCCGGTTCAGGCCGTCCGTTGCCTAAGCGGAGGCAGATCCTGTACGAGTGCCTGCTGGCGGCAGCAGCGTACCAGCGCATCGGCTGCCGCCAGTACCTCGTGTTCGCTGCGTCGTCCCATCCAGGCGAGTTGCACCCAGTTGCGCTCGCGCAGGTAGCGGCTCTCCCAGGCGATCGTGCTGCCCGCACGCTGCATGGCGGCGCCGACAGCGGCAGCATCGAGCCAGCCCGGCAGTTCGACGGTGACCAGGAATGGCGCAGCCGACTCGTCCGCCACCAGCACCCGCAAGCCACCCGCAGCCAGCCGCGACACCACCGCCCGATGCAGGGTGCCAGGGGCAGGCGGTGCCGGCGAAGGCGCGCTGCTGGATGCAGGCATCCAGCGGCACTGCTCGATCGCCCTGTCCAGCGCATCGAGGAGGTTGGACGACAGCGACCAGGCGATGCCATCCTGCTCCCGGTACCAGGCGAGGTCCAGGCAGCGCGGCATACCTGGCAGGCGCGCGGCAACCAGCGCATCGGCACGGTGGAATACCAGTGCCAACCCGGTCAGTGCGGCGAGACCCTTGCCGCTGACGCCGGAAGCCAGGCCGATTCCGCCGAGCGCTACCGGCAGGTTACCGATCGAACTCACGCAGTCGAGCACCGGCAGGCAACCGAGACGTTCGCACAGGGCGCGAAACCCATCGACGTCGTTGAGGCGGCCGGTCGAGGTTTCGCAGTGGACCATCCAGGCCCATGCCGGCCGTTGCCCAGCCAGCGACGCCGCGATCGCGGGAAAGTCGAAGGCCTGCCCCCAGTCGACCCGAACCACGTCGGCCGCCGCAGCAGCACCGGACACGTGTGCAGCGAGCCGCTCACCGAACTCGCCGTTCACCAGCACCAGTCCCCGGCCGGGACGCCGCGCGAGCTGGGCTGCGATCGCGTCGTTGGCCAGCGTACCGGTCCCGGCCAGCACCTGCACATCCTCCGCCCCAGTCGCCGCACACAGACGCTCGCGTATCCGGCGCAGCGTGGCCATCACCGTTCTGCCTCGGTGCGCGCGCGGATGGACGGCCGCGGCCTGCAGCACCGCGGGGACGACCCGGGGGAGTGATGGCGAGAAGGGCGCCGCGGCCAGCCCTTCCCCGGCTGGACGGGCGTGCGCCACCGAACGCAGACTGGTGTTCAGCGCCTCCCGCCGCAGCAGCATCGGCTGGTACTCCGCGTCGACGGAACCGACGCGCGGCCCGAACGGTTCGAAGCCGAGCTGCCGATAGAGCTTCAATTGCCGGGTCGTGCCCGATATGAGCAGCAGGTCGAGGCCGCGGCTGTGGGCCGTGCGCCACAGCTCGCGCATCAGGCCAGCGATCGCGCCACGATGCCGGTGGCGCGGCCGGATCGCGAGCAGGCGCACCTCCCCGGTGCACCGGTCCGGGGGCAGCCAGTCGTCGAGCGACGGCAGCTTCGCGTCCAGAGAGAACGGACGCCGATCGCGCAGCGCGACCATCGCAACCACTTCGTCGCCGCACTTGCCGACGACATACAGGTTCTCGGCATGGAAGCGATCGACCATGCGACCATCGGACCGCGCCGGATGCTGCGGGATCTCGAGGCAGAACGTGTCGTGGTTCAGACGATGGACCTGTTCGAACTCATCGTCGGTCGACGCAATGGAGAAACGAAGTCGGGACATGTCGGCGGCAGGCGCTTGCAGTGGAACCGCTGGCAGCATCGTCGCAGACGGTAGCGGCGTCAATCCATGCCTGCAGCGGTTCGCCGCACGATCCCGAGCGGATCGCCTGCCGATACCTGCTCAACGCACCATCGAGAATCGCACCGTCTCTTCGTTGTCCATCGACGAATGCCCGAACGAGATACGGCCGCGACCGCGCAGCATCACTTCCTCGCGCAACAGCACGATCTCGGGCTCGCCGTCGAAAGTGACGAAGGTGCCGTTGGTGCTCTGGTCGATCAGGAAGAACTTGTCCCGGCGCCGATCGATACGGGCGTGCTGCCGCGATGCCTGCGGGTCGGCCACCACGAGCTCGCACCGGGGATCGCGCCCGAGGATCACGCCGGGATGGTCGGGGTCGAGCACCAGCTCGAACTCGCCGCGCTCGAGCCGCAGGGACCTGGGGATGATCATCGAGATGCTCGCGATGTTCGGCTGCATTGTGATCGCCATGGTCAGGTCTTCGCCTGCCTGCCAGATCACCTCGAACACGGAGATCGCCTCGCCCTTGCCCTTGACCGCCAGCGCGGCGATCTCGCGGGTCGAGATGCGCAGAAGGTCGGGCAGGCGCGCAACCGTCGCGCCGGACGTCATGATCTGGTTGGCCTTGGCGAGGGCGGTCATGCGCGCAGCTACGTTGACCGTGTCGCCGAACAGGTCACCGTTCTCCTCGATCACCGGCCCGGCATGAAAGCCGACCCGGATTGCGCGCGAATGGGCGCCGGGCTGCATCTGCGAGTCGGGGACCGGCTGGGTAGCGAGTTCGCTCACCCGGATCTGCATCTCGGTCGCGGCAAGATAGGCGTACTCGGCGTCCGGGAACACGCACATGATCTCGTCGCCGACGATCTTCACCACGCGGCCCCGCGAGTCGACCGCCGCCTCGCGCATGCAGCGCAGGCAGGCGTCGATCAGCTTCTTCGCGGCCTGGTCACCGAAAAGCTCGTAGAGTCGCGTACTGCCCGCGACGTCGGCGAACAGGATCGCAACATCCAGCTGCCGCGGCGGGAGGCCAGGATCTCGGGTGGGGGTGGAATGGTCGTTCAAGTCGCTGCACGCATCCTCGGGCGGGGTGACCGACAGGCAACTGCCCCGGCAAGCCTGGATCGCCGGGGCGGAAAGGGCGATCGGCTACTTCCTGCCTAGAGTAGCGCCGACCGCGTCAGCCGGGTAGCCCGCCGACTGACAAAAGACGCACCCGGGATCGGGAAAGACGAAGGGCCCGCCATCAGCGAGCCCTCCGTGCAGCGTTGCCTGCGGTCAGGCTCAGGCGGCGCGCACGACTTTAGCGCGGTCCTTCTTCTGCTGGGCGATGCTGGCATGCAGCGTGGCGTACGCCGCATGGGCTGCGCCCTGCGCTTCACCGACATGGATCTTCGAACCCTGGTCGGACATGGCCTGGTCAAGCGCGGACAGGCAGAGCATCACGTTCTCGGTGCGGCAGGAGTAGCCCATCAGGCCGATGCGCCAGATCTTGCCGGCCAGCGGCCCGAGACCGGCACCGATCTCGAGGTTGTACTCGTTGAGCAGGGTGCGGCGGACCTTTGCCTCGTCGATGCCTTCCGGGCAGAGCACCGCGTTCATCTGCGGCAACTGGTACTCGGGCTTGACGAGGAACTTCAGGCCCATCGACTCGAGCCCCGCCTTGAGCGCCATGTGGTGGCGCGTCGCGCGCGCCCATGCGTTCTCCAGGCCCTCTTCACGGATGAGGACCAGCGCCTCGTGCAGCGCGAACAGGGCGTTGGTCGGGGCGGTGTGGTGGTAGGTACGCACCGGAGCCGTGCTGGTGCCGCCGCCACCGCCGTTCCAGTAGCTGTGCAGCAGGTTCATGTCCATGAACCAGCTGTGGATCTTGTCCTTGCGCTTCTTGACGTGCTCGACGACACGCTCGTTGAACGAAACCGGCGACAGGCCGGGGGTGCAGGACAGGCACTTCTGGCTGCCCGAGTAGATCGCGTCGATGCCCCACTCGTCCACCAGCACCGGCACGCCGGCCAGGGACGTCACCGCATCGACGATGGTCAGCGCGCCGTACTTGTGGGCGATCTCGACCAGCGTCTTCGCGTCGGAGCGCGCGCCGGTGGAAGTCTCGGCATGCACGAAAGCGACGACCTTCGTGTCGGGGTTGGCCTTAAGCGCATCCTCGAGTTTCTGCGGGTCGACCGGCTCGCCCCAGGCATCGTCGACGACGACCGGGATGCCGCCGCAGCGCTCGACGTTCTCGACCATCCGGCCGCCGAACACGCCATTGCGGCAGACGACGACCTTGTCGCCCGGGGCGACCATGTTCACGAAGCAGTATTCCATCCCGACCGAACCCGGGCCGGAGGCGGGGAAGGTCAGCGCGTTCTTCGTCTGGTAGACGTAGCGCAGCAGCGACTTCAGCTCTTCCATCATCTCGATGAACACCGGATCGAGGTAGCCGATCGCCGGCTGGCTCATCGTCGTCAGCACGCGCGGATGGATCTCGGTCGGGCCCGGTCCCATCAGCGTGCGCTGCGGCGGGTGGAAAGAG
This sequence comes from Rhodocyclaceae bacterium, assembly GCA_020248265.1. NCBI lineage: Bacteria > Pseudomonadati > Pseudomonadota > Betaproteobacteria > Rhodocyclales > Rhodocyclaceae > Rhodocyclaceae bacterium. The sequence continues at coordinate 536,540 of JADCHX010000004.1, read as the reverse complement.
GTAATGCGCTTGGACGGCGCGTACTGGAGACTCATCGTGTCACTCCCTTGGAGGATGGACCCGAACGGCCCTTCGCCGTCGGGGCGAGATTTGAGCTTGATCGGCTTGCGGCTGCTCGCTTCAGCCACAACCTCGGAGGCGGTGATGCGACCGTCGGTCGCCAGTTCGATCTCGGTACCCCAGCGGGCAGGTACGTAGCCGACCTTGATCCAGTGGCTGACCACGGCACGGTCGAGCTGCAACCGGCGTGCCACCTCGGCCTGGCTGCCGAACAGTCCGACCAGGCGTGCGGCGCAGTTGTCTGCCGCGATGTCGGCAGAACCGTGGAGACGATCATTCATCATGCTGCGAAGCTTAGCTCGTCAAACTGAATTTGACAAGCTGCGAACTACCCGTGCGAACTACCCGCGCTCGCCGGCCTTGTCGGCTGCCGGCAGCAGCGGGATGGTGCCGGCGCGCACGGCCGTGCCTGCATCGATCGCCCGCTCCAGGTTCACGTCGACGTCGAAACCGATGTCCACGGCGGAGGCATCGTGCGGCATCGCGCCCGCTGCCACCGCCGCGAAGTCGAACAGCGCGCGGTCGAGCAGGTGCGACGGCACCACGTTCATCAGGCTGCGGAAGATGGTCTCGACCCGGCCGGGATTGCGCTTGTCCCATTCGCGCAGCATCGCCTTGACCTGCTTGCGCTGCAGCGTCTCCTGCGACCCGCACAGATCGCAGGGGATGATCGGGAACGCCCGCAGGCACGCATAGGCCTCGAGGTCGTCCTCTGCCGCGTAGGCGAGCGGCCGGATCACGACATGCCTGCCGTCATCGGACACGAGCTTCGGCGGCATCGATTTCAGCTTGCCGCCGAAGAACAGGTTCAGGAAGAAGGTCTCGAGGATGTCGTCTCGATGATGGCCAAGCGCGATCTTCGTCGCGCCGATCTCCGATGCCACGCGGTACAGCACGCCGCGACGCAGCCGAGAACAGAGCGAGCACATCGTCTTGCCCTCGGGGATCACCCGCTTGACGATCGAATAGGTGTCCTGCACTTCGATGCGGAACGGCACGCCGAGGGCCGTCAGGTAATCGGGCAGCACATGCTCCGGGAAGCCCGGGTGCCGCTGGTCGAGGTTGACCGCGACGATCTCGAAGTCGATCGGCGCGCGCTCGCGCAGCTTCATCAGGATATCGAGCAGCCCGTAGCTGTCCTTGCCGCCGGACAGACAGACCATCACCCGATCGCCGGCCTCGATCATTCCGAAGTCGCCGATCGCCTGCCCGGCGAGGCGGCACAGCCGCTTCTCCAGCTTGATGGCTTCTCGCCGCTGGCGCTCCAGCAGCTTCGGGTCAGGCGCGTTCATGGTCAGCCAGCAACCGGGCAGTACATGCCGGGCTGGCAGGCGATGCAGGAAGGGATGCCGGACGGCTTCATCGGTTCAGATGTGCACATTGCGGCCGCCGTCGACCGCGAGGATCTGGCCGGTGACGTACGGCGCATCCATGACCAGGAACTTCACCGCGCGCGCGATGTCTTCCGGCTCGCCGACGCGCTTGAGCAGGCTGGAACTGATGATGCGCTGGCGCGCCACCTCGTCCTGCCATTCGCCGTCTTCGGGCCACATGATCGCCCCCGGCGCGACCGCATTGACCCGAACTTCCGGGCCGAGTTCGCGCGCCAGCGACCGGGTCAGCGTGACCAGCCCGCCCTTGGCCGCGTTGTAGACCGGGTAGTTCTTCAGCGGCCGCTCGGCATGGATGTCGACGATATTGACGATCGCACCATGCGAGCGACGCAGGTGCGGCGCCGCTGCCTGCGACAGGAACAGCGGCGCCTTCAGGTTCGTGCCGATCAGGTCGTCCCATGCCCGCTCGGTGACCTCGCCGACCGGTGTGGCGTAGAAGCTGGACGCGTTGTTGATCAGCACGTCGAGCCGGCCGAACCGCTCGACGGTATCGTTCACCAGCGAGGGCAGGCTCGACGGCTTCAGGATGTCGGCGCGCGCGAGCGCGACCGAATCGGTACGGATCGCATTCAGCTCGTCCTGCAGCGCATGTGCTTCCTTCGAGGAGCTGCGATAGTGCACCATCAGGTCTGCACCCGCGGCATGCAGCGAACGGCAGATGGCGGCTCCCACCCGTTTGGCTCCACCCGTGATCAGCACGACCTGTCCCTGCACCGCTGTGCGCTCCCGTAGTCCGATCCACATCTTACCTCGCGTCCATGCAATCCACCCTGCGTCCGCTCGCAGCCCTGCCCGAACCGGCGCCCGAAGCCCTCGCCGCCAGCCGTGCGCTCGTCCGGCGGATCGCCGAGGCGATCACCGCCGCCGACGGAGCGATCGATTTTTCGCGATACATGGAACTGGCCCTGTACGAGCCGGACCTCGGCTACTACACCGGCGGCGCGCGCAAGTTCGGCGCGGACGGCGACTTCACAACCGCCCCGGAGCTGACGCCCCTGTTCGGCCACACGCTCGCGCGCACCCTGGCACCGGTGCTGCGGGACCCCGGCAGCGAACTGATCGAACTCGGCGCCGGCACCGGCCGCCTGGCCTGCGACCTGCTCGATGCGCTGCGCGAACTGGACGCCCTGCCCGCGCACTACTCGATCCTCGAACTGAGCGGCGAACTGCGCGCCCGGCAGCGCGAAGCCCTCGAAGCACGGCATCCGGCACTGCTGCCGCGCGTGCGCTGGCTCGACGCGCTTCCAGCGTCCGTACACGGCGCGATCGTCGCCAACGAAGTACTCGACGTGGTGCCGGTACGCCTCGTGCACTGGACGGCGGACGGCCCGCTGGAGCGCTGCGTCGCGCTGTCCCGGCAGGGCATCGACGGATCGGCTACCGCAGCGTCCGGCCCGTCCTTTGCCTGGGTCGACAGGCCGATCGCCGAGCGCAGCCTGTCGGCGGCGATCGAACGACTGCCGATACCCGCCGATACCGACGGTTACCTGTCCGAAGTGGCACCGGCGGCGACCGCGCTGGCGGCCTCGCTGATCGAGCGCCTGCAGCGCGGCGTGGCCCTGTTCATCGACTACGGGTTCGGCCGTGCCGAGTTCTACCACCCGCAGCGCCGTCAGGGCACGCTGATGTGCCACTATCGGCAGCATGCCCACACCGATCCGTTCTTCCTGCCCGGCCTGCAGGACATCACCGCCCATGTGGATTTCACCGCGATCGCCGAGGCCGCCGTCGGCGTCGGTGGCCGACTTGCCGGCTACACCACCCAGGCTCATTTCCTCCTGGATGCGGGCATCGGCGGGCTTCTTGGCCGCACACCGGCCGACCAGCCGGGCCGTTACCTGCCTCAGGCGGCCGCTGCGCAACGACTGCTTTCGCCGGCCGAGATGGGCGAGTTGTTCAAGGTGATGACGATCGCACGCGACTGCGATCTCGCGCTGCCCGGGCTCGGTGCACGCGACCTGTCGCGGCTGTTGTGAGGGGAGCGCGCCAATGAGCGTCGAAAGGCACGGGATCCGCCGGCTCGGCGCAGTGGCCGTGCTGCTGGTCGCGGCTGGCGCCGGGGCCGGCTGGATGCAGTGGCGCGGCCCGGCGGTCGAGCTGGCGACGGTGGAGGACGCAACGATCGTCCATGCGATCGTGGTCAGCGGCCGCGTGCAGGCACCGAACCGGATCGAGATCGGCTCGGTGATCACCGGCCGCGTGGTGAACGTCCGCGTCGTCGAAGGCGACACGGTCGCGGCAGGCCAGCCGCTGATCGAGCTCGACCCCCAGGAACTGCGAGCCGGCGTCGCGCAGGCGCAGGCGGCAGAGTCGACCGCGCGCACGCGTGTCGACAGCGTGGGTGAACTGACCCTGCCGCAGTCGGCCGATGCGCTGGCCCAGGCCGAGGCGCAGCTGCGCTTCGCGGAAGCCGACTTGCAGCGCCAGCGTGCGCTGCGCGACAAGGGTTTCATCAGCGATGCCCGCCTGGACGACGCCGACCGGCAGGTTGCCTTCGCACGCAACCAGCTGGAATCGGCACGCACGCAGCGGCGTGCCCAGGGCGCAGGCGGGGTCGCGGCACGCGACGCGGCGGTCCGGTTGCGCGAAGCGGTGGCGGCGCGTCAACTGGCGGAGGCGAAGCTGGCGCAGACCGTGATCCGGGCCTCGGTCCCGGGCACGGTGCTGGTACGCAGCGTGGAGCCGGGCGACATCGTCACGTCCTCGAAGCGGCTGCTGGTGGTCGCCTCGCGCGGCGAGACCCGGCTTACCGCGCAGATCGACGAGAAGAACCTGCCCTACCTGCGCGCAGGCAGCCGTGCGATCGCCTCCAGCGACGCATTCCCCGACGAGCGGTTTGGCGCCGAGCTGTATTACGTGAGTCCGGGTGTGGACACCTCCCGCGGCTCGGTCGAGGCGCGCTTCCGCGTCGCGTCACAGCCACCCTACCTGCGTGCCGACATGACGGTGTCGATCGACATCGAGGTCGCGCGAAAGGACAAGGCGCGCGTGATCCCTGCCGCAGCGGTGCGCGAAGCGGAAGGCCGTGCGACCGTCCAGCGGCTGGACCACGGGCGACTGGTCGCGGTGCCGGTGACCCTCGGCATCCGCGGCGGATCGAAGGTCGAGGTGCTGTCCGGGCTGGAAGCCGGCAACAGGGTGGTGCTCACCCGCGGCCTCGAAGACGGCTCGCGGGCGCGCGCCCGGTGACCCTTGCGCAGGACTGCCGGTGATGCGCTTCGAATGGATCGTCGCCTGGCGCTTCCTGCGCGAAGGCGGGCTGCAGACCGCGCTGATCGTGGTCGGCGCCGCACTGGGCATCTCGTTCATCGTGTTCATCACTGGCTTCCTCGGCGAACTGCAGCGCGACATCGTGCAGCGTACCCTGGGCGTGCAGCCACACCTGACGGTCAAGCCGGTCGAAGAAATCGCGCGGCCACTGCGCGCGGCGCGTTCGCCGGACGGATCGCCGGTCGTGCTGGCCGATGTCCAGCCGCGCGGGCAACGGCTGCGTTCGATCGATCAGTGGCAGGCCACGGTCGCACGCCTGCGCGAGAACGCCGACGTGCGTGCGATCTCGCCGCTTGCCGCCGGCCCGGGCCTGGTCACGCGCGGCGATTCGAACAAGTCCTTGAGCATCATCGGGATCGTGCCCGAGTACCATGCAGCCGTCACCCGCCTCGACCAGAAGCTCGTCGCGGGTACGCTCCGGGTCGATCCCGGCGACGTGCTGCTCGGGCGCGACCTGGCGGAAGACCTGGGGGTAGGCATCGGCGACACGGTAAGGCTGTCGACGCCGAGTTCCACCGGCGACACCTACCGGGTACGCGGCATCTTCGACCTCGGCGCGAAGAACCTGAACCAGCTCTACGCCTATGTCGGGCTGGCGACCGCGCAGGCCCTGCATGCCCTGCCCGGCGGCGTGACCAGCATCGATGTCACGGTGGATGACCTGTGGGAGGCTGAACGCGTCGCAGCCGACCTCTCTCGAGTCACCCCGCACCTGGTCGAAAGCTGGATCCGCACCAACCGACAGTTGATGGTCGCGCTGTCGAACCAGACGCTGATGACTCGGTTGATCCGCCTGTGCTTCGGGCTGGTGGTCGCGATCGGCGTGGCCAGCGTGCTGATGGTCGCCGTGGTGCAGAAGACACGCGAGATCGGCATCCTGCGGGCGATGGGCACGTCGCGCGGACGCGTGCTGCGGGTGTTCCTGCTGCAGGGCGCGATCATCGGGCTGATCGGGTCGTTGCTCGGCTGCGCGATGGGCTACGGCCTGGCCTCGTTCATGAGCGGCATCCTCACCTCGGCCGATGGCACCCGGCTGTTCAATGCCCATGTCGACATGCCCCTGTACCTGTACACCACCCTGGGCGCCATCCTGCTGGGCGTGGTCGCGGCGATGCTGCCCGCGCGGCGCGCCGCGCGCCTCGACCCTGCACAGGCGATACGGATGTGAGCACGCGACCGCCCGCTCCCGCCCTGCCTGCCATGCAGCCCGTCGTTTCGATGTCGGGCGTGCACAAGCGCTTCAACGAGGGATTGCCGAACGAGGCCGCAGTGCTGCACGGCATCGACCTCGCGGTCGGACCGGGAGAGTTCACATCGCTGATCGGTCCGTCCGGCTCGGGCAAGAGCACGCTGCTCAACCTGATCGGCCTGCTCGATCGCCCGAGCGCGGGCGAATACCTGCTCAAGGGCGTACCGATCGGAGCTGCCAGCGACGACGAGCGCACACGCGCCCGGCTCGATACCCTCGGCTTCGTGTTCCAGTTCCACCACCTGCTGCCCGAGTTCAGCGCGCTCGAGAACGTGATGCTGCCCGGGCTGATGCGCGACGGGGCATTCACCCGGGCCAACCGCAAGAGCGCGGGCGAACTGCTGTCGGCCGTCGGCCTCTCGGGCGCATTCGACAAGCGCCCCGGCGAACTGTCGGGAGGCATGCAGCAGCGGGTGGCCATCGCCCGCGCACTGGCGCTCGCGCCCGCCCTCGTGCTCGCCGACGAACCCACCGGCAACCTGGATACGCACAGTGCGGACGAAGCCTTCGCGCTGCTGCGCCGATTCAACATCGAACGCGGCTGCGCATTCATCATCGTCACCCATGATCCGCGACTGGCGGCTCGCTGCGACCGCGTGATCGAGCTGCGCGACGGCATGATCGAGCGCGACGGAGGGGTCACGCGCACCGCGGTTGCCACCGGCGCGTCTTGATGGCCGTCCGGGTCGAATTGCAAGCATCCGGGATTGCGGTGGTATGTCGATTGCTTGCAGAATCTGCGGTCCGGCCATTTCGGCCACCTTTCCCCCGAACGACGGAGCGGCTTGATGCAACCTGATTCCTGCATGTCACGACACCCGATGCGGGCGGCACCCGAGGCGCTGCGCCAGGTACCCCGCTCGATCAACCGCCTGGCCGTGCTGGCGGCCGGCGCGCTGCTCGGTTTCGCGCTCGCTGCGGGCCCGGTGCAGGCGCAGCCCTGGAAGCCCAGCCGGACGGTCGAACTGGTGGTGCTGGCATCTCCGGGCGGCGGCAACGACAAGGCCGCACGCGCGCTGCAGAAGATCTGGGCGGACAACAAGATCGTCGATGCGGTGGTCACCAACCGGGTCGGCGGTGGCGGGACGCTGGCGTACACCTACGTCAGCCAGAAAACAGGCGATGCCCATTACATCGCCATCGCGCAGGCAGGCATCCTGACCAACCAGCTCGCAGGCCGTACCAACCTGACCTACAACGACCTGACCGTCCTGCCCTACATCGGCACCGAGCCGGTGTCGCTGGCGGTACGCACGGAATCGCCGATCAAGACGCTGAAGGATTTCGCCGATCGCCTGCGCAAGGATCCGGCATCGCTGACCATCTCGCCCGGCAGCACGCTGGCCAGCACGAACCACTTCGTGGTCGCCCTGCTCGCCCGCGCGGTCGGCGCAGACCCGCGCAGGTTGCGCATGGTCACCTTCGGCGGGGGCGCCGAGGCTGCCACCAACGTGCTCGGAGGGCATATCGACGCAATGGTCAACGCGTCGAACAACGCCGTGCCGCACATGCAGTCGGGCAAGATGCGCATCCTCGGCATTTCGTCGCCGAAACGCACGGCGAGCATGCCCGACGTGCCCACGTTCCGCGAGATGGGCTTCGACGTGATCCAGGACAGCTGGTATGTCTTCCTCGGGCCGCGCGCAATGACCCAGCCGCAGATCGATTTCTGGGACGACGTGTTCGCGCGCACGATGAAGACACCGGAGTGGAAGAAGTTCGTCGCCGACAACGGCTGGGACTACGGCTTCATGCCGTCGCGCGAAACGGCAGCCTTCCTGAAGAAAGAACATGAAGAAGCACGCAGCATCATGTCCGAGCTCGGCGCACTGAAGGCCGGCCAGTGATGCATGGCGCCCGTGGCGGGCGGCGGCACTGCCCGACACCCGCGCGGGCGCCGGTTTTCCGATGAACCTGCCCTCCGCGCCGGCTCCACGCCGGCTGCCGGCGATCCTGATGCTGCTTGCCACGCTGGCGACTGCGGCAGCCTACCTGCGCGCGACGCTGGCGCTGCCCCACCCGGAGCTCGCCGATCCGCTCGGCCCGCAGATTTTCCCGATCCTGGTCAGCGGCGGGCTTCTCCTGTGCGCACTGCTGATGGTGGTCGACCTCTGGCGCACGGGCGATGGCCGGATACCCGTGCTGCTCGAGGGCAACCTGCCCTTCGACCTCCACTCGACGCTGATGGTCGCCGGCATCACAACCTGGACCGGGGTCTACTTCTTCGTGTTCGAACGCGTCGGGTTCCTGCTGTCCACGGTGGTCTTCCTGCTCGGGCTGATGTCGGTGTTCAACGCCGGACACAGGGTCACCAACCTCTGCACGGCAGCCGGCTTCACCATCGGCGCCTGGCTTCTGTTCACCCGTGTGCTGTCGGTGCGGTTGCCACAGGGCATCCTGCCCTTCTGACGCGGGAAAGACGCCACCCTTGGACGCATTCGATCACCTGCTCAATGGTTTCTCGGTAGCCACCCAGCCGGTCAACCTGGCCTATGTGTTCCTGGGCTGCCTGCTCGGCACGGTCATCGGGGTGCTGCCCGGCATCGGCCCGGCTGCCGCGATCGCGCTCCTGCTGCCGATCACCTACGGCATCGAACCGACCTCTTCGCTGATCATGCTGTGCGGCATCTACTACGGCGCGATGTACGGCGGGTCGACCACATCGATCCTGATCAACACACCCGGCGAATCGTCGTCGGTGATGACCGCGCTCGACGGCTACGCGATGGCGCGCGGCGGGCGTGCAGGCGCGGCATTGGCGATCTCGGCGATCGCCTCCTTCATCGCCGGCACCGCTTCGGTGGTGCTGCTGTCGCTGCTCGCGGTGCCGCTCGCGGGCTTCGCGCTCAGGTTCGGACCTGCCGAATACTTCACGCTGATGCTGTTCGCAATGACTTCGGTGGCTGCATTGACCGGGGCTTCGCTGGCCAAGGGCCTGCTGTCGATGTTCCTCGGGCTGATGTTCGCCACCATCGGCATCGACCTGCAGAGCGGGCAGCAGCGATTCACCTTCGACATGCCCGAACTCCAGGACGGCATCGGCTTCATCGTCGTGGTGGTGGGACTGTTCGCGATCGCCGAGGTCTTCATCGGCCTGGAAGACCTGCTGAAGGGACGCTCGGAGATCGTACGGCTGTCGGGCAGCCTCTGGTTGACCCGCGACGAGTGGCGGCGGTCGCTGATGCCCATCGTGCGCGGCACCGGAATCGGATTCTTCAAGGGCGTGCTGCCGGGCGCCGGCGCGACCATCGCCACCATCCTGTCGTACAGCGTCGAGCGCATGCTCTCGCGCGACAAGGCGAAGTTCGGAACCGGCATGATCGAAGGCGTCGCCGGGCCCGAGGCGGCGAACAATGCATCGACCGGCGGCGCGATGGTCCCGCTGTTGACGCTGGGGGTACCGGGCTCCGGCTCGACCGCGGTGCTGCTGGCGGCCTTCATCATGTACGGGCTGCAGCCCGGGCCGCTGCTGTTCGAGAAGCGGCCCGATCTGGTCTGGGGGCTGATCGCCAGCATGTACATCGGCAACCTCGTGCTGCTGATACTGAACCTGCCACTGGTCGGGGTGTTCGTGCGCCTGCTCTACATACCGATCGGGCTGCTGCTGCCGATGGTGGTGTCGATCTCGGCGATCGGCATCTTCGCAGTCAACGGCAACATCTTCGAGCTATACCTGGCGCTGGGTTTCGGCGTGATCGGCTACGTGTTCCGCAAGATGGCGATCCCGGTCGCGCCGCTCGTGCTGTCGCTCGTGCTCGGTGGCATGATGGAGCAATCGTTCCGGCAGGCGATGACCATCTCCGGGGCGGACCCGGGCGTGTTCGTGCGCAGCCCGATCTGCATCGCACTGCTTGCCGCGAGCGCGCTTGCACTTTCGATACCGTTCATCGCACCGCTGCTGCGCAGGTTCGGCAGACGGACTGTCGCAGCCTGAACGGAGCCTTGACGCGGCACGGACCGCCCTTGAAGCCACGGACGTCAGCAGGAGAAACCGCCATGGAGCGAATCGATTCATCACGGCCGCAGCGCAGCCAGCGGGCGGGCGCCGGGCGCACGATGGCCACCGCGGCCCTGGCCGGCGGGACGGCACTGCTGGCCGTGGCACTGCCGCCGACCGCTGCCGCACAGCCAGCCTTCCCCGACCGCCCGCTGCGCCTGATCGTCCACGTACCCCCGGGCGGCGCGCTCGACTTCACGGCTCGCGTGGTCGGCTCGAAGCTCACGGAGTCGCTCGGGCAGCAGGTACTGGTCGAGAACCGTGCAGGCGCCGGCGGCATCGCCGCATCCGAACTGGTCTCGAAGGCAACGCCCGACGGGCACACCCTGCTGCTGTCGTCGAGCACGTCGCACGGCGTCGCACCGGTGCTCTATCGCAAGCTGCCGTACGACGCCTTCCGCGACTTCACCCACGTCGCGCTGGTCGCGATCCTGCCGGCGCTGATGGCGATCAATGCCGACCTGCCAGCGAAGACAGTGAAGGAATTCATCGCGCTCGCGAAGGCGAAGCCCGGCGGCTTCCTGTTCGCCTCGGCCGGCAACGGCAGCGGCCCGCAACTGATGGGCGAGCAGTTCAAGCTGGCCACCGGCATACCAATGACGCATGTCCCGTACAAGGGTGCGGCCGCCGCCGTGACCGACATCGCCAGCGGCCAGGTGCAGGTGATGTTCGACAGCCTGCCGTCGCTGATCAGCCAGGTGAAGGCTGGCCGGCTGCGCGTGATCGCGGCGCTGTCGGAAAAGCGCGCTGCGCTGTTCCCGGACGTGCAGACGATGACCGAGGCTGGCTACCCGAGCGTCGAAGGCAGCATCTGGACCGGGCTGTCCGGCCCGGCAGGCATGCCGGCGGCGGTCGTGGACCGCCTGGCGAAGGACAGCGCACGACTGGTCGCGATGCCAGACGTGCAGGAACGCTTCGCAGGCGTCGGTGGGACCGCGACATTCCTCGGCCCCACCGCCTATGTCGAGTTCATCCGCAGGGAGAACCGCAAATGGGCAGAGGTGATCCGGGTGTCGGGGGCGGTGCCGGACTGACCGCTGCAGCGCCCCCTGCGGGCGCTACAGCGGCCGGATCATCAGCTTGCGGAAACGGATGATCCCGGCGTTGTACTGCAGGGCGATCGGCCCGGCGGGGAAGGCCTTGTCCTCGACATCCACTGCCTGCTCGCCGTTCATCGACACCGTCATGCGGTCGCCCTTCGCCGTGACCCGCATCGTGTTCCAGCGTCCGGCAGCCTTGAAGGTCGACGCAGCCTTCGCCGGCGGCATCAGCGAGGCGGTCGCGAAGGTCGGGCTCTTGTCCCAGATCTGCACCTCGTACGAGCCCTTCGTGTTCACCACCTCGCGGTTGGTCACACGGATGTAGATGCCGCTGTTGGCCTCCTCGTCGGCCCAGAACTCGGCGTAGAGATCGAAGTCGCGCCAGGAATCCTTCGACAGCAGGATGCCGGCCGGCGTGCCGTTCTTGCGGTCGGCCTGGATCGCACCATCGACCACTCGCCAGTTGGCGTCGCCGAGCCGGGTGAAGTTCTCGAGGCCCTTGCCGCCGTCGATCAGTGTCACCCAGCCCGTGCCCGACGGTGCGGATGCACAGCCGGCCAGCAGGGCTGCGGCGAAGCAGAGCAGGGCCGTAAAGGCCCGGAAAGCCGGAATTCCGTTCATGCAGGTCTCCTCCTGTGGTCAGGGTCGCGATCGTGGTCGCTGTCGTTGTATCTTTCCGGACACGATAGCAGCACCGGCGCGAAAGCAGAAGGGCCCGGCAGGCGCGCTCAGCCCGCGTACCAGGCGCTGCCCACCCGCCCCACCCAGTCGGCGAATGCGCGGTGGATCACGGTGCGATCGCGGGTGGCGACGAAGCCATGGTCCGCCTCGAACCGTTCCACCGCCATCAGGCTGCGCGCGCGATCGGTGTAGTGCACGTTCGGCGCCTCGCCCGGCCGCGCGATGCGGTGGCAGAACGCCGGGAAGCGTGCGGCGAGCACCTCGCACCATTCGGCGATATCCCCGCTCCAGTCGATGCCTGCGCTCAGGTTGTAGACGAAGTGCGGCAGCGACGGGGCATCGGCGAGCAGCACCAGCGCACGGCCGACATCCGGGCTGTAGACCCAGTCGCGCGTGCATTCGTCCGCCGGGAGCAGGGCCTCGCCGCCGGCCACCGCGATGCGCGCGAGCTGCGAATGCGGGCCGAAGTTGTCGCGCACGCCCTGCGCATGAGCAGAGCCGTCGCGCTCCCAGGGCCCGATCAGCGTACCGAGCCGGGTGCAGGCGACCTCCATCTGCCACAGCTCGGCCAGCCGGCGCGCGGCACGTTCGGCCGCGTACTTGCTGGTGGCATAGAGCGTCGTCGGCAGCACCGGCGTTGCATCTTCGTCCATCAGACCCGGCCGGTAGAGCGACTCGCCGTAGGCGGCGCCCGAACTGGTGATCACCACGCGCCGTACGCAAGCCCGCCGGGCAGCCTCCAGCAGGCCGATGGTGCCCAGCACGTTCACGTGCAACACCCGCGCCGGCTCGGAGGCCTCGCGCGCGGGACCGGAGGTCACCGCGGCCGTGTGTATCACCGCTTCGATCGGCACCGTACGGAACGCCCGGTCGAGCGCCCCCGCATCCATCAGGTCGCCATCGACGGCATGCACCCTCCCGGGCAGTGCGGACAGCTCCACCGCGGCCACAGGCGGCGGTAGCGTCATGTCGAACGAGACCACCTCGCGCCCGGCGCGTGCGAGCGCCTCCACCACGTTGAGCCCCACATAACCGCTGCCGCCGGTCACCAGGATCGCCATGCCACCCCCTTGCAGTTGCGTGCAGCGCGGAAGCACCTTCGTGCATCCGTGCAATCGAGCGTCGATGTTACCTGCCCGGCGGGCGATAATCGGCGGATGATCCGCTTCCAGAACCTCGCCCTGCGCCGCGGCGCCAAGCTGCTCGTCTCCGATGCAACCGTCCAGATCGCCCCCGGCGAGCATGTCGGGCTGGTCGGCGACAACGGCAGCGGCAAGTCGTCCCTCGTCTCGCTGCTGCTCGGGGAATTGCTGCCCGATGCCGGCGACGTCTTCATCCCGGCACACTGGCGCATTGCGCACGTGGCACAGCACGCGCCGCACAGCGAGCGCGGCGCCACCGAGTTCGTGATCGACGGTGACCGCGAACTGCGCCAGCTGGAAGCAGACCTCGAGAAGGCCGAGGCTGCCCACGACGGGCACGCCGCCGGCGAACTCCACGCGAAGCTGGCCGACCACGATGCGTATACCGCCCGCTCGCGCGCCGAGTCGCTGCTGCTCGGCCTGGGCTTCAAGCCCGCACAGCTCGACAATCCGGTGTCGAGCTTCTCTGGCGGCTGGAAGATGCGGCTGGCGCTGGCGCAGACGCTGATGTCGCCGTCCGACCTGATGCTGCTGGACGAACCGACCAACCACCTCGACCTAGACGCGATCGTCTGGCTGGAAGAATGGCTGGCGCGCTATCCGGGCACGCTGGTGATCATCTCCCACGACCGCGACTTCCTCGACTCGGCGATCAACGTCACCCTGCACCTGGACGGCGGCACGCTCAAGCGCTACGGGGGCAACTACTCGACCTTCGAGAAGGAACGCGCGATACAGCTCGCCGTGCAGCAGTCCGCATTCATCAAGCAGCAGGCGCACATCGCCCACCTGGAATCGTTCATCGCGCGCTTCAAGGCCAAGGCGAGCAAGGCGCGCCAGGCGCAGAGCCGGGTGAAGGCGCTGGAGCGGATGACGCTGGTCGCGCCAGCCCATGCTTCCAGCCCGGTGCAGTTCGAGTTCTACGATGCCGGGCAGAGCCCGAACCCGATGATCCACATGGACCACGTCGCCTGTGGATACCCCGCCGGCGGCAGCGACGCAAGTCTGAGACCCGGCCCGGGCACCGGCAGGCCGACGGTCATCCTCGGCAGCGTGAGCCTCACGCTGATCCCGGGCCAGCGGATCGGCGTGCTCGGTGCCAACGGCCAGGGCAAGACCACGCTGGTGCGCACGCTGGCCGGTGAACTGGCGCCGCTGGGTGGCGAGCTCACCCTCGGCCGCAACCTTGCCATCGGCTACTTCGCCCAGCACGAGATCGAACGGCTGCGACCGGACGACACCCCGATCGGCCACATCACCCGACTCGCGCGCGAGATCAACTCGCGGGCGAAGGAAGGCGAACTGCGCGCCTTCCTGGGCCGCTTCGACTTCGGCGGCGACATGGCGGTATCGAAGATCGCGCCGTTCTCCGGCGGCGAGAAGGCGCGCCTGGCACTGGCGATGATCGTGTTCCGCCGGCCGAACCTGCTGCTGCTCGACGAACCGACCAACCACCTCGACCTCGAGATGCGCGAGTCGCTGACCATGGCACTCGCACAGTTCGACGGCACGCTGATCCTGGTGTCCCACGATCGCCACCTGCTGCGCTCGACCGCAGACGAGTTCATCCTGGTCGCCGATGGCAAGGTCGAGCCGTTCAACGGCGATCTCGACGACTACCGCCAGTGGCTCGAGCAGCGCACGCGTGCAGCCGCCCGGCAGGCCGCGAAGGCGCAGCCCCAGGCGCAGGGCGCCAGCGTGCCCGCCGCGCCGCCAGAGGCAGCGGCAGCGGTGCCCAAGGCTGCAGCCGCGAAGGCAACGGCGGCGAAAACGCATGACGGCAGGTCCACGGGTGGGCAACGCAAGCCGATCGAGCGCGAGATCGCGAAACTCGAGCAGGAAATCGAGCGTCTGACCACGGAAAAGGCCAGGCTCGACGCGCTGCTCGGAGATCCGGATCTCTACCTGCCGCCGCGGCAGGCCGAACTGGCTGCGGCACTCGCGCGCAGCGGCGATATCGGCAAACGGCTGGACCTGGCGGAAGCCGACTGGATGGCTCGCCAGGAAACGCTGGCCCGCATGGCGGCCCTGTAGCGCGGGCTCCGAAGCCATCGCAAACGTCCGGCCGATTGGCCGGACGACATGCTGAAGTGAGCGAGCACTACCAGCCGCTCACCCAGGCTGGCGATGTGCGGGCGCGGCTGACGGACGAGTCACCTCGGCCGACTCGGCCTGCGCAACCGCCTGCAACCGCACCCTGACCTCGCGCGGCGCACGTTCGCGCCACACCTGCAGCGACAGCGTCTCGCCGGGGCGCGCGGCGCCGATCCGCTGCGACAGTTCGGCCGCAGTGTTCACCGGCTGGCCGGCGACGCGCACGACCACGTCGCCCGGCCTGAGCCCGGCTGCGGCCGCAGCGCTGCCCGGCTGCACGGCGCTGATCACCGCACCATCCGGCCGGGGCAGGCCGAACGACTCGGCAAGCGCCTGGTCGAGGTCCTGGACCACCACGCCGAGGCGCGCATGGTCGACCCGCCCGGTGGCCACGATCTGGTCCTTCACGCGCATCGCCACGTCGATCGGGATCGCGAACGCGAGCCCCTGGAAGCCGCCGCTGCTGGAATAGATCTGCGAGTTGATGCCGATCACCCGGCCGGACCCGTCGAACAGGGGCCCACCGGAGTTGCCCGGGTTGACCGCAGCATCGGTCTGGATGAAGGGCACGCGGGAGTCGCCGGGGAGCGCACGCCCCTTGGCGCTGACGATGCCCTGGGTAGCACTCTGCTCGAATCCGAACGGCGCACCGATCGCCAGCACGTAGTCGCCGACCCGCACCTGCGACGGATCGCCCAGTACCACCGCCGGCAGGTTGGCCGCGTCGATCCTGAGTACCGCGATATCGGTGGCCGGGTCGATGCCGAGCACGCGCGCACGATGTTCGGTACGGTCCTGGAGCTTGACCGTCACCTCCTTCGCATCGCGCACGACATGGGCATTGGTCAGCACCAGGCCGTCGGCGCTGACGATGAACCCCGAGCCCTGGCCACGGAAAGGCGCATCGCCGCGCGGCTGCGGCATGCCGGGCAGGCCGCGGAAGAACTGCTGCATCGGATCGGACGGATTGCGGGCGACCGGCCGCGTGCCGGCGACATTGATGCCGACCACCGACGGACCGAACCGCTCGACGATCGCGCGATAGTTCGGTGCGGGCATCGGCGGAATCGGGACGGCCAGGCTGGCCTCGGCCATACGCGCGGCTGGCGCGGACGTACGCTCGGTGGCCGGATGCACGGCTGAGTCGACGATGTACCGCGCGGGGTTCCAGGCCAGCGCGGTGCCAGCTGCCAGCACAGCAGCCAGAAACAGCATCCTGACGACCGGTTTGAGCCGCGTGTGCGCGACGCTCGCCTGCGGCTGCCCGCCGCCGGGGATGCCACTACCTTCGATACGTTCCTGCATGCAGTCCTCCTGTCACCATCGGCGCGCACGAGGCGCGCGCGCCTTGCGTGACGGATGGTCTGCGCAGGACATGAGCGCCGGGTTAGCGAACGATTAGCATCGCGTTAAGCCGTTTCGGCGACGACGGGAAAGCGCACCTGCACGCGCAGGCCGCCGATCGGCGCATCGTCGAGCACGATGGTGGCGCGATGCCGTTCGGCGATCGCGCGCACGATGGCAAGCCCCAGTCCGCTGCCCGTCGTTTCGCCAGGATGGCGCCGGTAGAAACGGTCGAACACGCGCTCGCGCTCCTCGACGGGGATGCCCTGCCCGTCATCGTCGACGGTAAGCAGGGCCCCCTGCCCGGTCGCCTCGACGCGCACCACGACGCGTCCGCCGGCGCGCCCGTAGCGGACGGCGTTGTCGACCAGGTTGCGCACCAGGGCGGACAGCGCCTGCGGGTCCGGCGATTCGGCATGGACCGGGCCGCGATGGAGGTCCTGCGGTACCACGCCGGCGACAGTGCCATCGGCGGCGGCGGGACGCTCCGCTCCGCGCTCGAGCGACAGCTCGATGCCGCGATCGGCGGCGAGCGCGACGGTGTCGACGACCGCATCGTGGACCGTCTCCGCCAGGTCGATGCGCACCGGAACCGGCGCACTGCTGCGCATGCCTGCGGAGTCGTCGCGCGGCTCGCTGCGCGCCAGCGTCAGGAGCTGTTCGACCAGGCGCCGCGCCCGCTCGATGCCGGCCGCAAGCCGCTCGGTCGCCGCGCGCTGCGCATCGGGCTCAGCCGCGCGCTGGAGGACCTCGAGCTGCAACTTCAGCGCGGTGAGCGGGGAGCGCAGTTCATGGGCCGCATCGGCCACGAATGCCTGCTGCTTTTCGAAGGCGCCGCGCAACCGGCCGAGCAGCGCATTGAGCGAACCGACCAGCGGCTCGATCTCGCTCGGCAGCCCGCGGGAATCGATCGGCGCCAGGGCCTGCGCCTGCAGCCCTTTCACCTCGTTCGCGACCCGGCGCAGGGGCCAGAGCGAAAAGCCGACCAGCCACCAGACCGCCAGTGCCAGCAGCGGGGCGAGCGCCAGCAGCGGCATCACGCTGCGCAGCGCCGCCTCTGCCGCCAGTTGCCGACGCACGGACATCGGCTGCGCTACCCGGATCACGCGATTGCCGAAGCCGAGGCTGAACATCCGCCACTGATCGCCAGCGATCTGCACCGTCGAGAAACCGAGCGAAACGGCGCCAGGCATGCCGGGCACATGGCGAGAGCGGTAGACGGCCTGGCCATCGCTGGTCCATACGTGCACCACGAAATCGGTGGGCTCCGGCGGCGGCAGCGCCTGCTCGACGGGCGTGCCCACGCTCTGGTCGCGCAGCGAGAGCGCCATCTGCTTGAGCTGGTAGTCGAAGAGCGTCTCGGTCTCGCGCAGTACGCCGAAATAGGTAACCGCGCCGAGGATCAGCGCCGTCAGCGACACCAGCGCGAACGACGACCAGAGGACACGCGCCTGGATCGAATGCATTGCCGCGCCCGCTCAGCGCCCGGCGCGCGGCTTGCCGACGTAGTAGCCGACGCCACGCACGGTATGGATGAAATCGTCGCCGAGCTTGCGCCTGATCTGGTGTATGTAGACCGAGATCGCGTTGCTCTCGATCTCCTCGCCCCAGCCGTAGAGCCGGTCTTCGAGCTGCGCGCGCGACAGGATCGCGCCCGGGCGCAGCATCATCGCCTCGAGCACCGCGTATTCGCGCGCGGACAGGATCACCTGCTCGCCGCGCACAGTGACGGTACGCGTGGTGGGGTCGAGCGTGACCGGCCCGACTTCGATCGCCGGATCGGCACGGCCGACATGGCGGCGGATGACGGCACGCATCCGCGCGGTCAGCTCTTCGAGTTCGAACGGCTTTACGAGGTAGTCGTCGGCACCGGCGTCCAGCCCGGCGACCCGGCTGGCGAGGTCGTCGCGGGCGGTGACGATGATCACCGGAGTGGCATTCTTCTGGGCGCGCAGCGCACGCAGCACATCGAGGCCGGAGACCTGCGGCAGGCCGAGATCGAGCAGAACCAGGTCGAAGTGCTCGGTGGCGAGCGTGCCCTGCGCCGCACGCCCATCCCGTACCCAGTCGACCGCAAAACCCTCGTGCTTGAGCGCCGAGCGCACGCTGTCGCCGATCATGGTGTCGTCTTCTACGAGCAGGATGCGCATCGGTGGCCCAGGGTTGCTGCGGCGCGGTCGGTGCCTCGACCGCTCTTTCTGTCAGACTCGAGCCGCGGAGCCTATCCGCGCGACCGTTAACGGCCGGTTAGGCTCCCCGCGACATGATTATCCTCCGGAGGCAACGCGGATGCTGAAAGTATGGGGTCGTATCACTTCGATCAACGTGCAGAAGGTACTCTGGTGCCTGGCGGAGACCGGTACGCCGTACGAGCGCATCGACGCCGGGCTCGAGTTCGGGCGCAACACCGAAGACTGGTACCGGCAGATGAATCCCAACGGACTGGTGCCGACGATCGACGACGACGGCTTCGTGCTGTGGGAATCGAACGCCATCGTGCGCTACCTGGCCGAAAGGTACGGCAGCGGCACGCTGTGCCCGAAGTCGCTGCAGGCGCGTGCCGACGCCGATCGCTGGATGGAATGGCACTCGACCAGCGCCTGGGGTACCTCGCTGCGCATCGCCTTCTTCAACCTGTACCGGGTAGCGCCGGAAAAACGCGATCCGAAGGCGGTTGCATCGGCGATCGAGCAGAGCATCCAGCACTTCCGGCTGCTCGACAGCCACCTGGCCGACCATGCTTACGTGACGGGCGATGCATTCACGATGGGCGACATCCCGCTGGGCTGCGCCGTCCACCGCTTCCTGAACATGGACTTCGAGCGCCCGCCCCTGCCGGCGCTCGAGGCCTGGTACGGCCGGCTGAAAGAGCGCAGCGGTTACCGCGACCATGTGGTGATGACGTTGCAGTAGCGGTAGCAGCCCGGGCCCGGCTCAGGCTGAGGCGAGGCGCGCGTTGGCCAGGGTAAGGCGGTCGAGCAGGATGCGCAGGAACGCGCGGTTCATCTTCACCTGAAGCGCATCGCTGGCCGTATTGAGCGATGAAGCCTTGATCTCGATCACCATCGTCGGAGTCAGGGTGGTGATGGATGTCGTGCGCCGCGCGACCGGAGCGCTGAAGTAGAGCATCTCGCCGAAGCAGTCGCCCGGCGCGAGGATGTTCAGCGTAGTGCCACCGCGCGAGACGCGCACCTCGCCCTCGGCCAGGATGAAGAAACTGTCGCCCTGCTCCCCTTCGCGGATCAGCACCGTAGACGCGGCCGCGCGCCACCAGCGGGTGACATGCAGCGCCTCCCATATCTCGACGTCCGCGAACTCGCGAAAGAAACTCAGCGCCTTGATTGCCGCGAACTTCACGGCATCGTTCAGGTCGCTCTGCGGCAACGCCAGCGATCCGACCACGCGCGACAGGTCGTCCGCGAACTCCTGCCACGTCGCATAGCGAAGCGCTGCATCCTTCGCCATGGCGCGCATCGTGATGCGGTCGAGGTCCGGCGAGAGACCCTCGCGCGCTTCCGAGGGTTTCACCGCCTCGATGTTGAGGATCTGGTAGACCAGGCTCGCATGGCTGCCGCCGGCGAACGGCAGCTTTCCGGTCAGCAGCTGGTAGAGCACCACGCCCAGCGAGTAGATGTCGGTCTGGTGGGTCAGGGGCTCGTCGCGCACCTGCTCCGGCGACATGTAGGCAGGCGAGCCGATGCCGTTGATCTGCGTGTTCTCGGCGGTCATCGACAGCGCAGACCCGAAGTCGCTGACCTTGAACAGCGTATCCGCGTGACCCAGTATGTTCGCCGGCTTGATGTCGCGGTGGATCACGCCGCGCTGCTGGGCGAAGAAAAGCGCCTGCGCGCACTTGAACACGACCTCGATCACCCGCTCGACCGGCAGCAGACGCGCGACGTTGGCGTAGTACTCGAGCGTGCCACCCGGCACGTACTCCATCACGATGTAGCTGGCATCCTCGTCATCGACCGCATCGAAGATCGTCGTGATGTAGGGGTGCAACAGCTTGCCCGCCAGCGTCGCTTCGTTCAGATACATATTGCGGTAGCGGCGGGCCATGCGTACGTCGGCCGAGTCCGTGCAGGTGAACAGCTTGATCGCCACCTCGCGGTCGCCGAACGGGTCGGTAGCCAGGAAGACGCTGCTGGTGGCACCGCGCCCCAACTCGCGCAGGATGCGGTACTTGCCGATCTTCTTCGGGAAATCTTCGCGCATGTTCGGGTCGGCAGCCATGGGCAGCCCGCGCCCGTTCGGGCGTGAGGTCGCAAAAGCAGAAGTCTGTAATTACGGCTTGCGCCGCATGTTCTTTAGCAGGGCGCCGGAAGCCGCGTCGGATCCGCTTGGTATCTTGCCCGATTTCGCGTATCTTCCGGCTTCCGCGATCGGTGCAGTTGCAATTTACATGACTTTGCGACTTCGCTTCCGTACGCGAACAATGTTTTTGCTCATCGTCCCTGACCTCTCCGGAAGGCCGATCCGCCGCTTCAAGGCGAACGGATGTTCCTTCCCGCAGCGTTCCCTCAGGCTTGCCTGATGGAGTGTGATTCGGTTGGTGCCGGTGTACGGGCCTGCCGACTGCTGCGTTTCGTTTGCGCGTCAGACTTGCCGTTTCCGCTTTCGGACGGCGTGCCCTTCTGCCCATCGCAATCGCAGGCGCTCCCACCGGAATGGCAGCGCAGAGGAATCAGAAGATGACATTCGCCGAACTCGGCCTCGCCGCTCCCATTCTTGAAGCTGTCACGGCTGCCGGCTATACCGAACCCACCGCAGTGCAGGCACAGGCGGTCCCCGTCGCCTTGCAGGGGCGCGACCTGATGGTTTCGTCGCAGACCGGCAGCGGCAAGACCGCCGCCTTCATGCTGCCCGCGCTGCAACTGCTGACCGTGCCGCATCCTGCCCACGGCAATGGCCCGCGCGTCCTGGTGCTGACCCCGACGCGCGAGCTGTCGATGCAGGTCACCCGGGCGAGCGAGACCTACGGTCGCAACCTGCGCCGCGTGAAGACGGTATCGATCGTCGGCGGGATGCCCTACCCGGTGCAGAACCGGATGCTGAAGATGGGCGTCGATATCCTGGTGGCCACCCCCGGCCGCCTGCTCGATCAGATGAACTCCGGCCGCGTCGACCTTTCGCGGCTGCAGTTGCTGGTGCTCGACGAGGCAGACCGCATGCTCGACATGGGCTTCAGCGAAGACCTAGACGCGATCGTGTCGAAGATGCCCGCCTCGCGCCAGACGATGCTGTTCTCCGCGACGATGGAGCCGGGCATCGTGCGCCTGGCCACCTCGATGCTGAAAGATCCGGTGCGCATCACCGTCGACAGCCAGCAGACGCCACATGTGAACATCGAGCAGCGCATGCATATCGCCGACGACATGGGCCACAAGAACCGGCTGCTCGATCACCTGCTGCGGGATGTCGACATGAAGCAGGCGATCGTGTTCACGTCGACCAAGCGTTCCGCCGACGACCTCGCGCAGTCGCTGCTGCAGAGCGGCTTCTCGGCAGCCGCGCTGCACGGCGACATGAAGCAGAGCCAGCGATCACGCACGCTGCAGTCGCTGCGCTCGGGCGGGCTGCGGGTACTCGTCGCCACCGATGTGGCCGCTCGAGGCATCGACGTCCAGGGCATCTCGCACGTGATCAACTACGACCTGCCGCGCCAGGCCGAAGACTATGTCCACCGCATCGGGCGCACCGGCCGTGCCGGCCGCCAGGGCATCGCGATCAGCTTCATCGGCATCCGCGACCGGGGCGTCGTACGCACGATCGAGCGCTTCACGTCGCAGACGATCCCGATCACCGTGATCGCGGGCCTGGAGCCGCGTCCGCGCTCCGCATCGGCGCCATCGTCGCGTCCTTACGATCGCGACCGGTCCGGCGCACCGGTGCGCCGGCATACCGGCCCGAGCGCCGGGCGCCCCGGAAAGCCGGCGGCACCAGGCGGCCCCGGCGGCAACTACCGCCATCGCGACCGTGCCGCTACGGGCGCACCGCGGACCCGTTCGTACAGCCGGCCGGACTAGGCACTAGCCGGGCGGCTCAACCCGACCGGCGCTGCCGATCGTCGCAGTGACGGCGGCCAGCCGGGCGCGTCTGACTTCGTCTGCGATCCGGTCGCGCGCCGATGCCCGTGCGATCGCGCCGGCATCGATGCTGCGGGCCGCCTCCAGCGCAGCCTGCATCCGCAGCCGTTGCGGATAGGGCCGGGACGCCAGCCCCAGCCTGCCGCGTGCATCGAACTCGCACGCCTGCAGCATCTGCAGGAAGCGCTCGGGCCGGCGCATGCCGTCGCTGCCCTCGATCACCCTCAGAACGGTAGCCGGGCGCAGTTCGAGTGCGCGGTGGATGTCGGTGTGGAACCGCGCCACCAGCCCGGCGAGGTCATGGCATTCGGACGGCACGCGCAGCCGGCGGCACAGCGCGTCGATCAGCGGCACCCCGCGCTGCTCGTGCGCGACATGCCGCGGCCACTCGGCCGGCGGAGTCGTGCCCTTGCCCAGGTCGTGCACCAGCAGTGCGAAGCGCACCGGCAGCGGTGCCTGCTCGCGGGCGGCGAGGTCGATCGCCATCGTCACGTGCACGCCCGTATCGATCTCGGGGTGGTGCGCCGCCGGCTGTGGTACACCGAAAAGGCAATCGACCTCGGGCAGCACCTTCTCCAGGGCACCGCAGTCGCGCAACACCTGGATCATCCGTGACGGTTCGCGCTCGGACAGGCCCTTGGCCAGTTCCTGCCAGACCCGCTCGGCGACCAGCGCATCCACTTCGCCCGCATCGACCATGCCGCGCGCCAGCGCAAGGGTTTCCGGCGCGACGGTGAAATCGGTGAAGCGCGCCGCGAAGCGCGCGAGCCGCAGGATGCGCACCGGGTCTTCGGCGAACGCGGCACTGACATGGCGCAGCACGCGCGCCTGGATGTCGCGCACACCGTGGTGCGGGTCGATGAGCGCGCCGGCGCCATCGCGTGCGATCGCATTGATCGTGAGGTCGCGTCGGGCGAGGTCCTCTTCCAGCGTCACATCGGGCGAAGCCTGCACGACGAAACCGCGATAGCCCGGCCCGCTCTTGCGCTCGGTGCGCGCGAGCGCATGCTCTTCGTGGGTGACCGGATGCAGGAACACCGGGAAATCACGCCCGACGGCTCGGTAGCCGAGATCGAGCATCTGCTGCGGTGTCGCACCCACCACCACCCAGTCGCGGTCGACCACCGGCAGTCCGAGCAGTCCGTCCCGCACCGATCCGCCGACCAGGAAGGTTTCCATCAGCGGCTCACCGCTCGAACGGCTCGATCCGCTCGGGCTCGGACATGGCTGCCGCGATCCATTCCTGCATCGGCGGCAGGTCCAGCACCGAGCGCATGTAAGCGGCGCACGCCTCGGGGACAGCCACCCCGTAGCTGCGCAGGCGCAGCACGACCGGGGCATACATGGCATCGGCGATCGAGAAACGGCCGAACAGGAACGGCCCGCCAGCGTCGTGACGCACACGCAGGCCGGACCACAGGGCCAGCACCCGGTCGATGTCCGCCTGCGCCTCCGGCGACCAGGCATGGCCGGCGCGGTCGTAGCGGATGTTCATCGGCAGCTCGCGGCGCAGCGCAGCGAAGCCGGAATGCATCTCGCACGCGACCGAGCGTGCCTGGGCGCGTGCGGCCGGGTCGGCCGGCCACAGCCTGGCCGAAGGGAAGCGCTCGGCCAGATATTCGCAGATCGCCAGCGAGTCCCAGACGGTGCATCCACAGTCGACCAGCACCGGCACCTTGCCGGCCGCCGAGTACTGGCGGATACGAGCCTGGCTGTCCGCCTGGTACAGGGGGATGCGTATCGTATCGAACGCCGCGCCGGTCATCGCCAGCGCGAGCCAGGGCCTGAGCGACCAGGACGAATAGTTGCGGTTTCCGATCACCAGGAGCAGCCCTGCGCCGGTGCCGGGCATGCCTTCGGGTCCGGGCGACCGACCGTGCATCGTGCCTCGCCTCAGCGGCCCGCGCGGTAGCGGAATGCCTGGTAGCGGCCACGCGGCGTGGCGTTGCCCAGGTACTGGCGCACGATCGGCTCGAGCGCGGACGGCGTGCGGTCGAACACCCTCGGGAAGGGCATCGACGACACGTTGTCGACCGTCATCGACAGGTAGTTGTCGTAGGTGATCAGTTTCACCGGCAGCATGCCGAACACGCGTGCCTGCAACCGCGACAGCCCATCCGGCAACCCGACCACCGGCCGCTCGTGGCCGGTGACCTTGCCGACCCGTTGCACCAGCTCGCGCAGCGTGAAGACGTCCGGCCCGACCAGGTCGTAGCACTGGCCTGCCGTCTGCGGCAGGTCGAGCGCCGCGACGAACGCATGCGCGACGTCCTCGACCCAGACCGGCTGGAAGCGGGCATCGGGCGAACCGAGCGGGACGAACGGCGCGAGCGCCAGCAGCCGCGCGAACAGCGTGAGAAAACTGTCGCCGTCGCCGAAGATCACCGAGGGCCTGAAGATCGTGGTCGCGAGCCCCGCCGCCTGCGCTGCCATGACCCGTTGTTCGGCTTCGCCCTTCGTGCGCTGATACTCGCTCGGCGCGGACGGCCCGGCACCCAGCGCGCTCATGTGCAGATAGCGGTGCACCCCATGGCGCACGCAGGCGGCGATGCAATGCTCGGTGAGCAGGACATGCGCGCGACGGAAGTCGCCGGATCGGCCCTCGTGCAGGATGCCGACCAGGTTGACCACCGCGTCGCAGCCGGCCACCAGTCCGGACAGTTGCTCTGCGTCGTTCACGTCGGCACTCACCAGTTCGACACTGGGCAGCACGATCAGGTCGGCCTTTGCGCGTTCCCGGTTGCGCGTCGGGATGATCACCCGCACACCGCGCGCCGCCAGCCGCTCGGCGACATGCCGCCCGACGAATCCGCTGCCGCCGACCAGGCAAACTCTGTTCACTCTGCTCATCTCGATTTCCAGCTCGGTTGCGTGCACAGCTCGGTCGCTCAGTTGCGCGCGGGAATGGTGCCGATACGGGCCCGCAACGATGTCACCTGATGCCCGAACTGCTGGGCGTAGTAGGTAGCGTTGGACATCACGCGCTTCACATAGTCGCGCGTTTCGCCGAACGGGATGCTCTCGGCGTAGATTGCCGCATCCAGGGGCTGCACCGTGCGCCACGCGCGCGCGCGCCCGGGACCCGCATTGTATGCCGCCGACGCCAGAACCGGATGGTCGTCGAGGTCGTTGAGCACGGTACGCAGATAGGCAGTGCCCAGACCGAGGTTGACCTGTACGTCGTTCACCAGCGACGGCCGGAAATCCAGCATGCCGGTGCGCTTGGCCACCCAGGCAGCCGTGGCCGGCATCAGCTGCATCAGGCCGGAGGCGCCGGCATGCGACCGCACATCCGGCAGGAAACGGCTCTCCTGGCGGATCAGCCCGAGCACGAAGGCCTCGTCGAGCTGGTGGCTCTTCACGTGCACCTGCACTTCCTCCCGGAACGGCGCCAGGAAGCGCAGGGAGAAGTCATGGCGTTCGCGGGTGCGCTCGGCGGTCGCGATCGCACGGTCCCAGAGCCGGTTGCGCCGCGACCACTCGGCCGCCGACAGCAATTGCTCGTCGGTCATGTTGCGGATCGCCCAGAACCATTCGCGGTTGCCGTCGACACGCATCTCCAGCCGGTAGAACGCCAGCGCCCGCTGCACCGCCGGATGCTTGCCGAACGCTTCCATCTCTTCGCGCGACGGCTTGAAGGGCGGCGGCGCGGGTGGCCCGGCCACCGGACCGAGATCGTCCAGCGCGAGCTGGCCATAGAAACTGAACTCGCGCGACAGTGCAGCGAGGATCGGCACCGCCTCATCGTTGCGATTGAGTTCGCGCAGCGCGCGTGCGCGCCAGTAGCGCCAGGCGGCCTCCTGCTGCTCGCGCGGTGTCATCTGACCGATTGCGGCAAGTACCTCCGGCCATGCCTCGGCGCGCAGCGCGGCGCGTACCCGCCAGCCGAGCATCTCGTCGTTGAGCTGCACGCCGCCGGCCATGCGGAACCAGCGCAGCGCCTCGGGATCGAACCGGCGCGCGCCCAGCCAGGCGATCGCGCCCCAGGTGTATCCGCGCTCGGCCTCGCTGAACAGCTGGTCGATGCGCCCCCACGCCTCGGCTGCGTTCGGCGGCGACGTGCGCGCCAGCCGATGCGCCGCGAACATCACGACCTCGCGCTGCGCGCGGGTGCGCAGCTCGTTCCTGCGGTCGAGTACCGCCTGCGGATTGTTCAGCGCGAAATCGACCGCCTTGCCGTCGGGCTGCTGCCCGGCGGGCAGAAATGCGGCCACGCGACGCACGGTGCCCGCCTGCCCGGCCTCGAACGCGAGCCGGATACGCGCCCAGATGTCATCGGCGCGCAGCGCTCCGGAGGCGATCAGGTCCTGGAACAGCGGCGTACAGCTCTCCGGCAGGTCGCGCCCGGTGAACCAGAGCGGCCGCGCCTCGGCGAGCGCCGAGGCGTCGCCGGCGACACGCCGCCGGGTCAACGCATGGCAGTCGACCTCGGTATCGCTGTTCACAAGCCGTGGGTGTTCAGCCGCGAACAGGTCCCATTGGCCGCGACGACCGAGCACCTTGAGCCAGTCGGCCCGCAACTGGTCGCCCGCCCGGGTGTCGGCCAGCCGTGCCAGTGCGGCCTGCACCTCGGCGGTCTCGGCGGTCTCCAGCCGCAGCCGCAACTGCCAGTACATGACCCAGGGCTCGAGCGGGTGACCACGCAAACGGGGCGCCACCTGATCGAGCCGCGCCGCCTGCCCGAGCCGGAACGCTTCCCGGGCCGCGCGGAACTCATCGTCCTGCTGCAGCACCTGCGCCGATACCTGGGGCTGCGCCGCCGCGGCGGGCACCAGCACCGGTGCGAGCCCGACAGCCAGTCCGATGACCAGCGCGATCGCCAGCCCGGCCCGCAATCCCGATAAAGAGACGCCTGCCCGGCCCATGACGGCGGCGGCACTCCCGGCACCTTCCGTGCGGAAGCAACCGTCTGCGCCCGGCTCATGCCAGCAGGTCAGTGTGGAAAAACGCTTCACCGCCCGATTGTACCCGGGCGCCAGCGGTCAACGGCCGAGGAACAACCGGTAGGCCGGGTTTGCCGACTCATCCTGGTAGCGATAGCCGAGTTCCGCCAGGAACCGGCGGAACCGCGCCGCATCCCCGGGCGGCACCTGCATGCCGACCAGCACGCGCCCGTAGTCGGCCCCGTGGTTGCGGTAGTGGAACAGACTGATATTCCAGCCGCCGCTCATCGCCTCGAGGAAACGCATCAGCGCGCCGGGACGCTCCGGGAACTCGAAACGGTAGACGATCTCGTCGTCCACCGAGGGCGCCCGCCCGCCGACCAGGTGGCGCACATGCAGCTTGGCCATCTCGTTGTCGGTCAGGTCCTGTGCCGCCAGACCGGCCTTCTTCAGAACCTTCACCAGATCGGCGGTCTCGCGCCGGCTCTTCACCTCGATGCCGACGAACACCTGCGCCTGCGCCGCGTCCGCATAGCGGTAGTTGAACTCGGTGACATTGCGCGGGCCGAGCAGCGCGCAGAACGCCTTGAAGCTGCCCGGCCGCTCCGGGATGGTCACCGCGAGGATGGCCTCGCGCGACTCGCCGATCTCGGCCCGTTCGGCGACGAAACGCAGGCGGTCGAAGTTCATGTTCGCGCCGCACGCGATCGCCACCAGCGTCTTGCCGCGCACCTTCTCGCGCTTGGTCCACGCCTTCAGGCCGGCGATGGCCAGCGCACCGGCCGGCTCGAGGATCGAGCGGGTATCCTCGAACACGTCCTTGATCGCGGCGCAGATCTCGTCGGTGTCGACCCGGATGATCTCGTCGACCAGCACCTGACACAGGCGGAACGTTTCCTCCCCGACCTGCTTCACCGCGACGCCATCGGCGAACAGGCCGACCTGCTCCAGGCGTACCCGGCGCCCGGCCTGCAGCGACTGGTACATCGCATCGGAATCGACCGGCTCGACGCCGATCAGGCGAATGTCCGGCCGCAGCCGCTTCACGTAGGCGCCGATGCCGGAAATCAGGCCGCCACCGCCGATCGCGACGAAGATCGCATCGATCGGCCCCGGATGGTCGCGCAGGATCTCCATGCCGATCGTACCCTGTCCGGCGATCACGTCCGGATCGTCGTAGGGATGCACGAAGGTCAGCCGGTGGCGCTTCATCAGCACCAGCGCATGCGCATAGGCTTCGTCGTAGGTATCCCCGGCCAGCACCACCTCGGCGCCCCGCGCCGCCACCGCCTGCACCTTGATGTGCGGCGTGGTGACCGGCATCACGATCATTGCCTTGCAGCCGAGCTTCTGCGCGGACAGCGCGACACCCTGCGCATGGTTGCCGGCAGAGGCCGCGATCACGCCGCGCCGCAGAGCGGCGGGCGACAGGTTCACCATCTTGTTGTAGGCGCCGCGCAGCTTGAACGAGAACACCGGCTGCATGTCCTCCCGCTTGAGCAGCACCGAGTTCCCGACCCGTGCCGACAGCGAGGGGGCGAGGTCGAGCGGCGTCTCGATCGCGACGTCGTAGACGCGGGCCTTGAGGATGCGTTCGAGGTATTCCGTGGGCATGGCTTCCAGCGCTGAAGGTGGGTGACGAAGACGCAACGGGGTGCGGCGGCGGTGTGCCGGCCGGCACGGCGCCGATCCGGGTGCATCCGGTGCCTGATCCTGCAATAATCATCTCATGGCTACGCAGGACGAACTCAAGCGCAGCGCCGCGAAAGCTGCGATCGCGCACGTACCGGAAAACGCCGTCATCGGCGTGGGCACCGGCTCGACCGTCGATTTCTTCATCGCCGAGCTTGCGGCAATGAAAGGCCGGATCGAAGGCGCCGTGTCCAGCTCCGAAGGCAGCAGCGCGAAGCTGAAGGCCGCGGGGATCCGGGTGATCGACCTCAACAGCGTCGACGAGGTCGCGGTGTACGTCGACGGCGCCGACGAGATAGACGCCCGGATGCGCATGATCAAGGGCGGTGGCGGCGCACTCACCCGCGAGAAGATCGTGGCGGCCGTCGCCACGCGCTTCGTCTGCATCGTCGACGAGAAGAAACTGGTCGGTACGCTCGGCCGTTTCCCGCTGCCGATCGAGGTGTTGCCGATCGCCCGCAGCCATGTCGGGCGGCAGGTCGCGCGCATGGGCGGCCAGCCATCCCTGCGCGCCGGCTTCGTCACCGACAACGGCAACCTGATCCTCGACGTGCATGGCCTGAAGATGCATGACCCGGTTGCGCTCGAGTCGGAACTGAACCAGATCGCCGGCGTGGTCTGCAACGGCCTGTTCGCGCGCCGTCCGGCCGACATCGCGCTGGTGGCCTCCGCCGGCGGCGTACGCACGCTGGCTGGTTGAACGTGCCATCCTGCGCAGACACGGCCGCCACGCGCGTGTCACATTCGGGAGATACCCTGCACGGTCATCCATCACTCGACACCGGGACACCGACATGAACCAGCACATCGCGAAGCAGTTCGATGCGGAACTCGAGGCCGTGCGCGCCCGCGTGCTGCAGATGGGTGGCATCGTCGAGCAGCAGATCACCAGCGCGATCGAGGTCCTGTCCACCGGCAACATCGAGCAGTGCGACCGCATCATCGAAGCCGACCACCGGGTCAACGGGCTCGAGATCGAGATCGACGAACAGTGCAGCCACATCATCGCGCGCCGCCAGCCGACGGCAATCGACCTGCGCATGATCCTGACGGTCATCAAGACCATCACCGACCTCGAGCGCATCGGCGACGAGGCGTCGAAGATCGCCCGCATGGCGAAGAACCTGCACGAGCGCGACGCGCTGCAGATCCCGCGCTACCGCGACATCAAGCACGTGTCCGAGATCGCGGTCGACATGCTTCGCCAGTCGCTCGATGCGTTCGCGCGGCTCGACATCGCGGTACCGGCCAAGGTCGTACGGCTCGACGAGCAGGTCGACGACGAGTTCAAGACGATCGTGCGCAAGCTGATCACCTTCATGATGGAGGATCCGCGCACCATCTCGTCATCGCTCGAGATCCTCTGGGTGGCGAAGGCGATCGAACGCATCGGCGACCATGCGAAAAACATGTCCGAGTACGTGGTCTACCTGATCAAGGGCAAGGACGTGCGGCACGTGAGCGCCGAGCAGCTCGAACGCGAAGTGGAGCAATGACCGCCCGCCGGCGCACGGTGGGGCTGGCCGGAGGGCGGCCGGCGCGATGACGCAGCTGTCCACCCTGGCGGCTGTCGATCTTGGTTCGAACAGCTTCCACCTGCAGGTTGCCCGGGTCGTCGGAGAGCAGGTCTACCCGCTTGATTCGCTGCGCGAGCCGGTACGCATCGGCGCCGGGCTGGGCGCCGACAAACGCCTGGACGAAGCCGCCCAGCAGCGCGGCCTGAACGCACTGCGTCAGTTCGGCGAACGCCTGCGCGGGATGCCGATCGATGCGGTGCGCGCGGTCGGCACCAACACGCTGCGGGTCGCGAAGAACGCGAAAGAGTTCCTGGCCAGGGCCGAAGCGGCGCTGGGCTTCCCGATCGAGGTGGTGGCCGGACGCGAGGAAGCGCGGCTGATCTACCTCGGTGTCGCGCACGGCCTGCCGCCGTCGCCGGCTCCCCGACTGGTGGTGGACATCGGCGGCGGCTCCACGGAATGCATCATCGGGGTCGGACTGGAACCGCGGAAGCTGGAGAGCCTGTACATGGGCTGCGTGAGCTTCTCGATGCGGCACTTCGCAGACGGCCGGCTGAGCAAGTCGAACTTCCGTGCCGCCGAAACCGCCGCCGGCACCGAGCTCGAGACCATACGCAAGGCATTCCGCCACGGCGAGTGGATGCATGCGATAGGCTCCTCCGGCACGGCCCGCGCGCTGGGCGACCTGCTCGAGTTCAACGGCTACACCGACAACGGCATCACGCTCGATGGCCTGCAGCGCCTGAAAGCGCAGATGATCCGCATCGGCGCGCTCGACCGGCTGGACGCGCTGGCGCTGGCCGGCCTGCGCGCCGACCGGGTGCCGGTGCTGCCCGGCGGTCTGTCGATCATGCTCGCCGTGTTCGAGGCCCTGGAAGTGCCGCACATGGGGCTGGCCACCGGCGCCATGCGCCAGGGCATCCTCTACGATATGCTGGGCCGCTTCCACCATCACGACATGCGCGACCTGACCGTCGAGCAGTTCATGCAGCGCTACCACGTCGATGCAGCGCAGGCCCGCCGCGTCGGCACGCTTGCGCAGGCGCTGCTGCACGATCTCCTCGACGGGGAACCGGCCGGCGCTGCCACGGCCGGGCACCTGCTCGACTGGGCGGCGCGGCTGCACGAGATCGGCATCACGGTCGCCCATTCCGGCTACCACAAGCACACCGCCTACATCATCCGCAACGCGGACATGCCCGGCTTCTCGCGCAGCGAGCAGGCACGGCTGGCGACCCTGGCGCTGGCGCACCGCGGTTCGCTCGACAAGATGCAGGGCATGCTCGAAACCCCGGCGGACATCGCGGCGACGATGGCGCTGCGCCTGGCGGCGATGTTCCACCGCTCGCGCACCGACCTCGTGCTGCCGGTGATCGAGGCGCGCATGCAGCGCGGCGAGTACCGGCTCAAGCTCGAGCCGAACTGGCTGGTGGCCAACCCGCTGACCGCCGCCCTGCTGCGCGACGAGATCGCGCAGTGGCGCAAGGCGGGCATCACGCTCGACGTGCGCCCGATGCAGGAACTGCTCGAAGTCGCCTGACCGGGCGGCGCGCAGCGGCGGTCGAGGCTACTTGTCGTGTTCGCCGTCGATCAGGATGAACGCGACCGCGCAGTCGTTGTCCGAGCGGTTGCTCCACGCGTGGTTGGTGCCGCGCTGGATGATCACGTCGCCCTGCCGGCACAGCACTTCGGAATCGTCGAGCACCAGCCAGATCTCGCCCTCAAGAACGAGGCCGTAATCTACGGTCTTCGTCTTGTGCATCAGCGGGTGACGCACGTTCTCGCTGTGCTGCGAGGCCTCGGCCGAGCCCACCGCACCGAATGCGGCACGCGCCTTTTCGCCGGTCAGGTTGTGGATGAAGGTCTTCTCCGGCGGGAAGCGCACCACGCGGAACACGTTGCCGCCGGCCGGTGGCTGCAGGGTCTTCACCGAGGCCGTCGCATCGGGCGCGTCGATCGCCATCGGCGAGCGGTCGCTGACCCAGAGCTCGCTCATGGTCAGGCCGCCGCGCAGCTCGACGGTGCGCACGTTCGGGGCGTCGCGGTCCTCGACAACGACGGCGACGCCCTTGGCGTCATGTCCGGTGACGATGCGGCGGATGGGTTTGTGCACGGCAGGACTCCTCGACAGGGATTGAACGGAACCGGAGGGTAGCGCGAGTCGGCGGCCGGCGTACGCAGCCGCCCGCCGCCCGGACAAGCGGCGCAGCGGTACCGTCCGGCACCGCTGCGCATAGACTCTGCGCCCTTCGTCCCGATCCGTGCGGCCCGTGGCCCTTTCCGTTGTCTGGTTCAAGCGCGACCTGCGCATCGACGACCACCGCCCGCTCGCCTCGGCTGCAGCGCGCGGGCCGGTCATCGCCCTCTACGTCTACGAACCATCGCTGTTGCACTCGCGCGAGTTCGACCCTGCGCAGTTCAGGTTCATCGACGAATGCCTGGAGGCGCTCGATCGCGAGCTGCGCCGCCGCGGGATCGCGCTGACCCTGCGCACCGGCGAAGTGGCGGGCGTGCTCGACGCCCTGCGCCGCGAAGCCGGCTTCGACACCCTGTGGAGCCACGAGGAGACCGGCAACCGCCTGACCTTCGACCGTGACATTGCGGTCGGCCACTGGTGCAGGTCGAACGGCGTTGCATGGACGGAGATCCCGCAGACCGGAGTGGTGCGCCGGCTGAAGAGCCGGGACGGCTGGGCGGGCCGCTGGGCGCGGCGGATGGCCGAGCCGATCGCCGACGTGCCCGCGCGGCTGACCGGCCCTGCAGGCCTGGACCACGGACACCGGATGGGCCACGATGCGCTCGGGCTGGCCCGCTCGACCCGCCCGGACGCGCAGCGCGGCGGCGAACCGGCCGCACTGGCCACGCTCGCACAGTTCCTCGCGGTACGCGGCGTCGACTACCGGCGCGGCATGTCGAGCCCGGTCGACGCCTTCGAGCGCTGCTCGCGCCTGTCGCCGCATCTCGCCTGGGGCTCGATCTCGATGCGCCGGGTCGCCCAGGCCGCAGCGGCACGCGCCCTGGACATCCGCACCCGGCGCGCCGCCGGCGAAGCCATCGATTCGCGCTGGGCGGGCTCGCTGCATTCGTTCCAGGGACGGCTGCGCTGGCACTGCCACTTCATGCAGAAGCTCGAAGACGAGCCGCGCATCGAGTTCGAGAATTTCGCGCGCGCCTGCGATGCGCTGCGCGACGGCGGGCCGATCGTCCCGGACAGCGACGCGGCCGCGCGGCTGCTCGCATGGCAGCTCGGCGAGACCGGCTATCCGATGGTCGATGCCTGCATGCAGGCGCTCGCGCGCTGCGGCTGGATCAACTTCCGGATGCGCGCGATGCTGGTCTCGTTCGCGTCCTACCACCTGTGGCTGCACTGGGGCCACACCGCGCCGTTCCTGGCGCGCGCCTTCCTCGACTTCGAACCAGGCATCCACTACAGCCAGTTCCAGATGCAGTCGGGCACCACCGGCATCAACACGATCCGCATCTATTCGCCAGCCAAACAGGTGATCGACCACGACCCGCAGGGCGTGTTCCTGCGCGCGGCGCTGCCGGCGCTGGCGCGGGTGCCGGCGCGCTACCTCGCCGAACCCCACACGATGCCGCTGGCGGTGCAGCGCGAGTCCGGCTGCATCATCGGCACCGACTATCCCGCCCCGATCGTCGACCATGCCACCGCCTACCGGCAGGCGCGCGAGCGCATCGCCGCCATCCGGCGGCACCCGGACGCGCGCGTCGAGGCTGACGCGATCCAGCAGCGGCACGGCAGCCGGCGCAGCGGACTGCCGCCCGCCGACCGCCGCACCCGCGTACCGGCGGGCACTGCGCGCGCCCGGCCGCGCCGGTCGGCCGCATCCGCAGCCGCCGCAGCGGGGCAGGCAAGCCTTTGGAACGACGCCATCGAAGACCCGGCCAGCCCCGGAAGGCCGGTGCCCTGATGGCTGCGCAGAGACAGGCGTTCACCGTGCCCGACCTGCCCGGGCGTGCGCCGTCGCCACCGATACGGCGGCTGGTGTTCGTGCTGGGCGACCAGCTCGACCGCCGTTCGGCCGCCTTCGACGGGTTCGACCCCGCGCAGGATGCGCTGTTCATGGCCGAGGCGCTCGACGAATCGACGCAGACCTGGAGTTCTAGGCCGCGCACGGCGATGTTCCTCTCCGCCATGCGCCATTTCGCGCAGCAGGCCGCCGACGACGGGCTGCGCACCTGGTACAGCCGGCTGGATGATCCGTCGGGCGCGGCTTCGCTCGGCGCAGCACTGGCGCAGGCCGAGGCCGCGCTGAAGCCACGGTCGATCGTGATGGTGACGCCCGGCGAATGGCGGCTGCGCGAGACCTTCGCCGCGCATCCGGCCGCGCCGTCGCTGCTGGAAGACCGGCACTTCCTGTGCAGCGGCGAAGACTTCGAACGCCATGCAAAGGGCCGCAAGCAGTTGCGGCTGGAGTTCTTCTACCGCGAGATGCGGGTGCGCCATTCGGTGCTGATGGATGGCGACGAACCCGCCGGCGGACAGTGGAATTTCGATTCCGAGAACCGGAAGTCGTTCCCGGCCTCCGGACCGCAGGGCGTGCCAGCGCCACTGCTGTTCCAGCCCGATGCGATCACCCGCGAGGTGATCGACCTGATCGACCAGCGGCTGTCCGGGCACCCCGGCTCGCTTGATCGGTTCGCCTGGCCGGTGACCCGCGCCGATGCCCTGGCCGCGCTCGATGCGTTCATCGGGCAGCGGCTGCCCCTGTTCGGCGACCACCAGGACGCGATGTGGACCGGGCAGCCGTGGCTCTATCACGCACACCTGTCGGCCGCGATGAACCTGAAGCTGCTCGATCCGCGCGAGGTGGTGGCCGCGGCCGAGCGCGCATGGCGCGCGGGCCAGGTTCCGATCGCCGCGGCAGAGGGCTTCATCCGGCAGGTGCTCGGCTGGCGCGAGTACGTGCGCGGCATCTACTGGCGCACGATGCCCGGCTACCTCGACCTGAACGCGCTCGATGCGCGGCAACCGCTGCCCGCGTTCTACTGGACCGGCGACACGCCGATGGCCTGCCTGCGCGAGTCGATCGGACAGACGCTGGAACTCGGCTACGCGCACCATATCCAGCGGCTGATGGTCACCGGTCTGTATGCGCTGCTGCTGGGCATCGATCCGAAGGCAGTACATCGCTGGTACCTCGCGGTGTATGTCGATGCGATCGAATGGGTCGAGCTGCCGAACACGCTGGGCATGGCGCTCTACGGCGACGGCGGCGTGATGGCCTCGAAGCCGTATGCGGCCACCGGCCGCTACATCGAGCGCATGAGCAACTACTGCAAGGGCTGCAGGTTCGACCCAGGCAAGTCGACCGGGGAAGACGCCTGCCCGTTCACCACGCTCTACTGGGACTTCCTGCTGCGCCACCAGCCTCGCCTGTCGAAGAACACCCGCATGGCGCTGCAGCTCAAGAACCTCGCCCGGCTGGGCGATGACGCACGCGCCTCGATCGGTGCGCGTGCAACCGCGATCCGCGCCGGCGACGGCGTTCCTCCCGACAGCACACCGAAGGACCTCCTGCGATGACAAGACCCGTACTGATCACCGGTGGTTCCGGCGGCCTGGCCCGCGCGATCGCCGCAACCCTCGACCCTTCCGGCTGGACACCGGTGCTGGTGACTCGCTCGCCGGACAGGCTCGCGGCGAGCGGCTGGACGGGCGCGGTGCTCGAGGCCGATGTCTCGACCGAAGCCGGTGCCACCGGCGCGCTGGCGGCCTGCACGGAACGCTTCGGGCTGCCGGGCGCCCTGGTGAACGCAGCCGGCAGCACGCTGATCCAGCCGATGCACCGGACCGGTGAAGCGCAGTATCGCTCGGTGCTGTCGGCCAACCTCGACACCGCATTCTTCTCGCTGCGCGCCTTCGTCGAGGCGCACCGCGGCGCGGGCGCCGCGGGCGGCGGCGGGTCGGTCGTGCTGTTCTCCACCATCGTCGCGCGCATCGGCGTGGTCAACCACGAGGCGGTCGCCGCCGCGAAGGGTGCCATCGAGTCGCTCGTACGCTCGGCCGCGGCAACCTATGCGCCGAACGACATCCGCGTCAACGCCATCGCACCGGGACTGATGGAGACGCCGATGGCAGCGCCGCTGCTGGCGAACGACAACATCCGGCAGGCTGCCGCGCGGCAGTACCCGATCGGCGGCATCGGCCACCCGGACGAAGTCGCCTCGCTGGTCGGCTGGCTGCTGTCGCCGCTGGCACGGCGGGTGACCGGCCAGGTGATCGCGGTCGACGGCGGCTTCAGCACGATCCGGCCGCTGATCAGGGGCTGAGCACCGGCCGATGGCAACGAAGCAGACCCCTGCGAAGGCTGGCGCGTTCAAGGGCAACAAGCAGTCGCTGCCGCAGAAGCCTTGCGCCGCATGCGGCCGGCCGATGACCTGGCGCAAGCGCTGGCGCAACAACTGGGCCGAGGTGAAGTACTGCTCCGACGCGTGCCGGGCGACAAGGGCGCTCTAGCGCGCTCCGGGCAACGCGAGCACCCGCTCGCCTGCGACCACGAAGATCCGCCCGGCCCCGGAGCGCTCCACGACATGGCCGCCGGTGAATGCGCCGAAGGCCGGCAGCACGCCGACCGTGTCGCCGAAGGTGAAGCACGGCGCGCGCACACGGTCGCGCCCGCTGCCATGCAGCGTGACCACCGGATGCACATGCCCGGCCAGCACGTAGCGGCCAGGCAGCGCCTCCGGGTGGTGGCGCAGCGCGAACGGACCGATGTCGTGCGGGTCTTCGTGCACCTGGACGCCGAGCGCCGGCGGCAGCTCGCCCGCGTGACGGTCATGGTTGCCCGGCACCAGTTCGAGCGACAGCTCCGGACGCCGTTCACGCCAGGCGATCAGCGCATGGAAGGTCGCCGACCCGGGCAGCAGGCGCCCATGCATCAGGTCGCCGAGGAACACGATGCGCTCGACCGTGTGCCGGGCGACCAGGTCGTCGAGGACCTGCAGGTTGACGGCCGTGGTGCCCGAGGGCACCGGCACGCCGAGCGTGCGAAAGCGTGCAGCCTTTCCGAAATGCGCATCCGCAACCATCAGCAGCGCACGTGCCGGCCACAGCAGTGCGCGCTGCGGCAACAGCTGCAGACGTTCGCCGGCGATCGTGACCAGCGCCGTCATCCCGCCTCCGCCGCGCGTTCCAGCTCCGCGACCATGCGCGCGATACGGTCGCCGACCTTTTCGGTGGACACCTTCTCGCGGATGCGTGCCGCCATCAGCGGGAACGCAAAAGGGGTCGGATGCTCGACCTCGACCAGCCGCAGCGCCATCGAACGCATGCGGGCCAGCGTGTCGGTGAGCCGGGCGAGGTCGAGTTCGTCGCGCATCACTTCGGCGCGGGCCTGCGCGAGCAGCAGGTTGCCTGGATCGTGCTGCTCGAACACATCGTGCAACAGCCCGGCGCTGGCCTGCAGCTCGCGCGCGCGCTTCGGCTGGCCGGGGAAGCCCGTGAACACCAGCCCGGAGACGCGCGCGATCTCGCGGAACTGACGGCGCGCGAGTTCGCCCGCGTTCAGGCTCTCGAGCAGGTGCGACTGCAGGCCGGCGCCGTCGAGCAGTCCACCGGCGAAAGCAGCCTTCCAGTCGACCGGCACCGGCGACAGCAGCTCGAAGCCGTAGTCGCTGACCGCGACGCTGAAGGTATTGGGCGCGCCGCGCGCCGCGCGCCAGCCGAACAGCGACGCGAGCCCGGTATGCACCAGCCGGCCCGCGAACGGGAAGCAGAACAGATGGTGGCCCTCGCGCGTGCGCACGGTCTCGACCAGCAGTTCGTCGGCTCGCGGCACCACCGACCAGCGCTGCTGCAGTTCGACCAGGCGCGCTACCGCACGCAGTTCCGGCAGGCTGCGGTCGCCCTGTCCCGCGCGGTCGATCATCTCGACCACCGCATGGGCGAGTTCGGTCGACAGCGGGCTGCGCCCGCCCATCCAGCGCGGCACCGCAGCCGTACCCGGCTTCGCCCTCTGTACATAGGCCGTCATCTCGCGGATGCGCACCAATGCCAGCAGCCGCCCCCCGAGCAGGAAGGCCTGTCCCGGCTTGAGGCGGCTCACGAACGATTCCTCGACGGTGCCGATGCGGCCGCCGCCGAGGAAGCGCACGTCCATCGCGCTGTCGGCGGTGATGGTACCGATCGACATCCGGTGCCGGCGCGCGATCGCGCGGTCGGTCACCCGGTAGCGGCCGTCCTCGGTCCGTTCGACCCGGCGGTACTCGGGGTATGCATGCAGTGATCCGCCGCGGGTGACGAAGTCGATCACCCAGTCGAAGTCGGATCGCGCGAGGTCGCGGTATGCCCAGGTCGTGCGTACCTCGTCATACAGCGCGTCGGCGTCGAAGCCACCGCCCAGCGCGACCGTGACCAGGTGCTGCACCAGCACGTCGATCGGGGCCTGCGGCGGCACGCGCGCCTCCACCCGCCGATCGCCCGCGGCCACGCGCGCAGCAGCGGCCTCGATCAGTTCGAAGCTGTGCGTCGGCACGCACGAGATGCGCGACACCCGGCCGGGCGCATGGCCCGAGCGCCCGGCACGCTGCAGCAGGCGGGCCATGCCCTTCGGGCTGCCCACCTGGATCACCCGCTCGACCGGCAGGAAGTCCACGCCCAGGTCGAGCGAGGACGTGCACACCACCGCCTTCAGCCGGCCTTCCTTGAGCCCGAGTTCGACCCAGTCG
Organism: Rhodocyclaceae bacterium; assembly: GCA_020248265.1. Taxonomy (NCBI): domain Bacteria; kingdom Pseudomonadati; phylum Pseudomonadota; class Betaproteobacteria; order Rhodocyclales; family Rhodocyclaceae; species Rhodocyclaceae bacterium. Next base: position 497,397 of record JADCHX010000004.1, on the reverse strand, counting down.
CGCAGGCGCCGGTCGAGCGATCCGTGGTGGAGCGCGATCAGGCCCGCCCATTGCGGCCGCGCTTCGAGCAGCGCCTGGTACCACTGCTCCGCATGCGATCGGACGTTGGTGAACACCAGCGTGGTGGCGGCCGCCTCGATCTCGCGCGCGACCGGCTCCACCATGCGCATCCCGAGGTGGCCGGCCCACGGGAAGCGGTCCGGTGCGTCCGGGATCACGGTGTCGACCACCACGCGCTTGGGCACCTTGCCCTGCACCAGCACGCCCGCCAGGCCCATCGAGCCGAGCAGCGCCTCGCGCGCCTGCGCGAGGTTGCCGATCGTCGCCGACAGCGCCCAGATACGTACCCCGGGGCTGAAGCGCGCGATCCGCGCCAGCGCAAGCTGCGCCTGCACGCCGCGCTTGCTGCCGAGCAGTTCGTGCCATTCGTCGACCACCACCAGCCTCACGTTGCCCAGCAGCGATGCGGCATCGGCCTGGGCGAGCATCACCGACAGGCTCTCCGGCGTGGTCACCAGCGCGGTCGGCGGCCGGCGCTGCTGGCGCGCGCGTTCGGCGCTGCCGGTATCGCCGGTGCGCTGGCCAACGGTCCAGTCCAGCCCCAGTTCGGCCAGCGGCTCGGCGAGCGCACGCGCGGTGTCGGCGGCGAGCGCGCGCATCGGCGTGATCCAGAGCACCGCGTACGGTCGCGGCTTCGCACGCCGGGCACCGCCGCGCAGGGCCTCGATCAGCGCCGCGAACCAGACCGAATAGGTCTTGCCGGCGCCGGTGGTCGCATGCAGCAGGCCGCTGTCGCCACGGGCATACGCCTGCCAGACCTCGCGCTGGAACGGGAACGGACGCCAGCCACGACCCTCGAACCAGCGGGCAAGCTCCGCGGGCAGGCGCAGCGCGCGCTGCCCGACGACTGCACCCATGTGTCTGCCGTCGGCCACCTCGCCCGCACCGGATTCGCCATGCACCCCGGACGCGCCGGTGGCCATCACGCGGCATCCGGCGGCAGCGCGGGCACCCCGACGATCCATCCCTCGATCGGATCGACCGTGGCCGGTACGCCATGGCGCCGCTGCTGCAGCGCCCAGCCCGCCTGCAGCGCGCAGACGATGGCATCGAGGGTGTCGCCGCTGCCGTCGGCGAGCGCACGCTCGAGCAGCTGCGCTTCGGCCGACAGGCGGATGCCCAGCGGATGGTCGCCAGCGCACAGCGCTTCGAGGATCGCGCCGCGCGCCGCGTGCCGTTCGGGGGTCTGCTTCGCGCGCGTGTCGCTCTTGTACGACGCACGCGTGATCGCGCGCACGAGGTATCCCGGATAGGCCTCGACCGCGACCCGTGCCGGATCGCCCTCGACGTGTCCGGCCACCGTGATGCCGGCGCGTGCCAGCCGGGCTGCCCCCTCCAGGAACATCAGCGCGACCGGCGGATTGACCAGCTTCAGAGGGCTGTGCGAGGCCGCCGGCCGGTCGACCGCCCGATGCGCGTAGCGGTCGCCGACGGCCCGCGCCTGCCGGTGCGCGTCGAGGCAGGCACGGAATGCCGCCCTGGGCATCGCCGCGCAGGCGAGTGCCAGGCTGCGCCACTCCATCGGCCAGCCGAGGTCGGACACTGCGCTGCGTGGCAGGCCGAAGGGAAAGTCGAAGCCGCCGATCCACGGCCCCGGCTCGGCGAGCAGGGCCTCGAAGGCTTCGAACGTGGCGAGGGCATCGAGCGCATCGACATGCACCCCGGTACCGTCGCCCGACAGCCAGCCACGGGCGACCGTGATCGGCTTGGCGCGGCGCGGTGCGCTGGTGAAATCGACGCCGAGCAGCCGGTATGCGGTCAGCATCCCGTCCTCACGACAGGGCACCGGCGAGCGTGCGCAGTTGTTCGAGCGTATCGGCATCTTCGACCCGCTTGTCGTCGCGCAGCCGCAGGATGCGCGGGAAGCGCACCGCGATGCCCGACTTGTGCCGCGGGCTCTGCGCGATCCCTTCGAAGCCGATCTCGCAGACGAGCTTCGGCGTCACGCTGCGTACCGGACCGAACTTCTCGACCGTGTTCTGGCGGATGTAGGCGTCGACCTTCGCGATCTCCGCGTCGGTCAGCCCGGAGTAGGCCTTGGCAAACGGCACCAGCGCGCCCTCGTTCCAGAGCGCGAACGTGTAGTCGGTGTACAGGCTGGCACGGCGGCCGTGGCCGCGCTGTGCGTAGACCAGCACTGCATCGATGGACAGCGGGTCGATCTTCCACTTCCACCAATCGCCGGCCGGACCGGACCGGGTGCGTCCGATGCCGTAGGCCGAATCGACCCGCTTGAGCATCAGGCCTTCGACGCTGCGCGCGCGTGCTTCCAGCCGCATCGCCGCGAGGTCCTGCCACGAAACGGCATCGACCAGCGGCGACACCGAGACCACCGGATCCCCGAGCGCGGCGACCACGCGCTCGAGCCACTCGCGGCGACCGGCGAACGGCTCGGTGCGCAGGTCCGTCCCGCCGTGCTCCAGGAGGTCGTATGCGATGAAGGCGACCGGCGCGCGCCCGAGTACCGCTGCGGTCAGCTTCGTACGCCCGATCCGTTGCTGCAGCAGCGCGAATGGCGCGACCCGCCCGTCGCGCCATGCCACCAGTTCGCCATCGATCACGCAGCCGTCCGGCAGGCGCGCGGCGGCGGCCGCCACTTCCGGGAAGCGCGGCGTCACCAGTTCCTCGCCGCGCGACCAGACATAGGTGTCGCCGCTGCGGCGCACGAGCTGCGCGCGGATGCCGTCCCACTTCCACTCGGCCGCCCAGCGGCTGCGCTCGCCCAACGTCTCGACCGAACCGGCCAGCGGATGGGCGAGGAAGAACGGATACGGCCGGCCCGGTGGCACGGAGTCCTCGACAGGATCGACCAGCCGCTGCCAGGCGGCCGCGTCCGGCTTCCAGTCGCCGGTCAGCCGCTCGGCCAGCACCTGTGTCGGCAACCCGGTCGCCTCGGCGAGCCCCTGCACCACGAGCTGGCGCGAGACGCCGACGCGGAAGCCGCCGGTGATCAGCTTGTTCCAGACGAATCGCTCGTGGGCATCGAGTTCATCCCACCAGCCGTTGAGCAGCGGCGCAAGGGCCTCGGGCGGGGTGCCGCGCAGCCGGAGCAGGCGCTGCTCGACCCATTCGTGCAAGGGCACCGTGCTGCCGGCGGCGATCGCTGGCGGCAGCAGCAAGGCGATGGTCTCGGCGAGGTCGCCGACCGCCTGGTAACTCTCCTCGAACAGCCAGTCGGGTATCTGCGCACGCTCGGCGGCGATCGCACGCAGCAGCTTCACCGGCACTGCCTGCCTGGGCTTTCCGCCGCACAGGAAATACACCGCCCAGGCTGCATCGGCCGGCGGCGCCTTGCCGAAGTAAGCGGCCAGGGCGATGCGCCTGGCGCGGGTCGAGGTGGTCGAATCGAGTGCGCGGTAGAGGGCAGCGAATTCACGCATCGAACGGACCTCCGGCAGCAGCGTCGCCGCCGCCCGCGTCGACCACCGCACCACCATCGCCAGGCAGCGCAGGTTCTTCCTGCTCGCCCGAATACTGCGCGTCGAACTCGCGCGTCTCGAAGGTACGCGCATCCAGGCCGCGATCGGTCAGGTAGCGCGCCAGCGAGGCCGCATAGCCGTGCGTCGCATAGACGCGGGTTGCGCCGCTCGCCTCGATCGCGCGCAGCAATCCCGGCCAGTCTGCATGGTCCGACATCACGAAGCCACGGTCGACCGAGCGCCGGCGCCGCGCGCCGCGCAGCTGCATCCATCCCGATGCGAACGCGTCGCTCGCATCGGGAAAACGGCGCAGCCACGGCGTCGACTGCGCGGACGGCGGCGCCAGCACCAGGGCGCCAGGGCAGGCCGCGCGGTCGGCCGCCCGGGCGGATCCGGTCGGCGCCAGCGTCGCCGGCAGCGCGACGCCCGCCTCGCGATAGCAGCGGTTCAGCACCTCGACCGCGCCGTGGCAGATGATCGGCCCGATCGACGCGTCGACACCGGCCAGGATGCGCTGCGCCTTGCCGAAGGCATACGCATAGACCACGCTGGGCCGCCCCTGAGCCGCATTGCCGCGCCACCATTCGTCGATCTCGGCGAACAACCGGCCAGGCGGCGACCAGCGGTAGATCGGCAGACCGAACGTCGATTCGGTGATCAGAACGTCGGCGCGCACCGGCTCGAACGCGACGCAGGTGGGATCGGGATCGAGCTTGTAGTCGCCGGTGACGACCCAGGTCTCGCCACCGACCTCGACCCGGACCTGCGACGAGCCCAGGACATGCCCGGCAGGATGCAGCGACACCCGGGCACCGCCAATCGTCCTCGCCTCTCCGTAATCGACCGCATCGATGGACACCGGACCGAGCCGCGCGTGCAGCACGCCCAGCGCATCGCGCTGCGCGAGGTAGCGCGCATGGCCGCGCCGCGCATGGTCGGCATGCGCGTGGGTGAGCACCGCACGATCCACCGGCCGCCATGGGTCGATGTAGAAGTCGCCGGCCGGGCAGTAGAGACCCGCCGGCCTCAGTTCGAGGACCGCCATCCCGCCTTCCAGTGCTGTCGTGCGCTGCGCCGGATTGCCCGGTGCCGCAGGCCCTAGGGTTGCTGCGCAGCCGGTGGCACGGCGGGGTTGCCCGCCGGCGACGCTGCTGGCGACGCGGCTGGTTGCACCGCCGGCGGCGACGCTGCCGGTTGCACCGCCGGCACGCGCTGCGCGAAGCTGGCGCAGGCCAGTGCAGTATCGAGAAGGTCGCGCGCGAGCGGCTCGGTGACCGTCCGCGGTGCCGGGATCATCGCCACCCGAAGCGCGCTGGCCATGGCCAGTGCCTGCAGCACATCGCCGTTGCTGACGCCCTCCCGGCTGGCGACCCGCGCGTCGATCGCTTCGAGCAGCACGGTGAGCAGTGCGACGACATCCGTCTCGCTGCAGGTTTCGGCGTGCAGGTCGAAGGTGACATCGATCGTTTCGCCGTTCGCGGTGGTGGCGCGATAGGGCAGGTGGCTGTTCATGATCGTGCGCGGTGTCCGGGAATCGGGACATACATGGTAGCCGACGCGCGGGCCCGCAGACGGCTGCCGGGCAGTGCCCATGGCCCGGCCGGACCGCGATGACGGGACGCTATACTCGGCCGGCCTGAACTCCCGCACGCTGCGCGCGCAGCGTCCCCAACCCGGCGGCGGTGCCACGACCGTACGCCTTCCTCGGACCCACAGCACACATGTCCACGCTCATCTGCGGCTCGATCGCCTTCGACACCATCATGGTGTTCCATGACCGGTTCAAGAACCATATCCTGCCCGAGAAGATCCAGATCCTGAACGTGGCTTTCCTCGTGCCAGACATGCGGCGCGAGTTCGGCGGGTGCGCCGGCAACATCGCGTACACGCTGAAAATGCTGGGTACCGAACCGACCATCATGGCGACTGTCGGCGACGACGCCGCGCCCTACCTGTCCCGCCTCGATTCGCTCGGGCTGTCGCGCACGCATGTGCGCCAGGTCGCCGACAGCTTCACCGCGCAGGCCTTCATCACCACCGACCTGGACGACAACCAGATCACCGCCTTCCATCCCGGCGCGATGAACCACTCGCACCTCAACAACGTCAACGACGCGGCAGGTACGAAGCTCGGGATCATTTCGCCTGACGGACGCGACGGCATGATCCAGCACGCCCGGCAGTTCGCGGAGGCCGGCATCCCGTTCATCTTCGATCCCGGCCAGGGGCTGCCGATGTTCGACGGCGCCGACCTGATGCGATTCATCGACGCGGCAACCTACGTGACCGTCAACGATTACGAAGCGCAGCTGCTGCAGGACCGTACCGGACACACCCTCGAGGCGCTCGCCGGCAAGGTCGAGGCACTGATCGTCACGCTCGGTGGCAACGGGTCGCACATCTACACCGGGGGTCAACGCATCGAGATCCCCAGCGTTAGAGCCGAGGTGGTCGACCCGACGGGGTGTGGCGATGCCTACCGGGCTGGCCTGTTGCATGGCATTTCGTCAGGAATGGACTGGCCGACGATCGGCCGCTTGGCATCGCTGATCGGCGCCATCAAGATCAGCCACCGGGGTGGACAGAACCACCGCTTCACCCGCGATGAAATCGCGGTACGGTACCGTGAAACGTTCGGTTGCAGCCTCGACTGAAACCGGATCAGGCAGCATCCCGGAGCGGACCATCCGCGCGGGCGACAGCAGTGAGGGAAAACCCTCCGAAGGAGTCTCCGACATGAAGAAGATCCACGGATCGGCCATCGCACTCGCCTCGGTGCTGGTGCTCTCCGCATGCGCACCGGGCCAGGGCGCGAACACCTACTCGCGCAACCAGGCGCGCACCGAGCAGAGCGTGCGCATGGGTACCGTCGAGGGCGTACGCACCGTGCGCCTGGAAGGCACGCGTACGCCGATCGGTACGCTCGCCGGCGGCGTCGTGGGCGGCGTCGCCGGCAGCACGGTCGGCGGCGGCCGGGGCAGCACGATCGCCGCGGTCGTGGGTGCCGTCGCAGGCGGCCTTGCCGGCTCGGCGATCGAAGAGGGCGTGACCCGCAAGGACGGGCTCGAGATCACGGTGCGGCTCGACAACGGCAACATGATCGCGATCACCCAGGAAGCCGACGAGCAGTTCAAGCCGGGCGAGCGTGTGCGCATACTTTCGGGCGGTGGCGTCTCGCGCGTCACGCGCTGAACTGCTTCAGTCCGGTTCCGTCAGTCCGGTTCCGTCAGTCCGGTTCCGTCAGTCCGGTTCCATCTCCGACTGAACCGTACAGTCGATCGAGAAGCGCCTGCCGTCCTCCAGGCGGTGCGCCGTGAGCTGGCGCCCCCAGACGCATCCGGTGTCCAGCCCGAGCACACCCGGCTTCTCGACCAGGCCCAGTGCCGACCAGTGCCCGAACAGGATGGTCGGATCGATCCGGCTGCGCAGCGGCGAGTCGAACCACGGTACGAGCCCGACGGGCGCGCGGTCGAGCGCGCCCTTGTGCGAAAAGTCCAGGTTGCCGGCACGATCGACCAAGCGCATCCGGGTGAACACGTTCACCACGAAGCGCGCCCGCGCATGCCCGGCCAGCGCTGGATCCCAGGCGACAGGGTCGTTTCCGTACAACTCGGCGAAGAACTCGAGATAGCCCGGCCCGGCCAGCCGTGCCTCGGTCTCGCGCGCGAGCGCGACGGCCTCGGGTAGCGTCCACTGCGGCAGCAGGCCGGCGTGCACCATCACATGGCCGCGCTCGGCATGCAGCAGCGGCTGGCGCCGCAGCCAGCCCAGCAGTTCATGCCGGTCGGGCGCGTCGAGCACGTCGTCGAAGGTATCGCCGCCGCGCTTGCGCGTCATGCCGGAGGCAACCATCAGCAGATGGATGTCGTGGTTGCCGAGCACCGTCACCGCGCGCGGTCCGAGCCCGGAAACGAAGCGCAGCACCGCCAGCGACTGGCTGCCGCGATTGACCAGGTCGCCGACCAGCCAGAGCCGGTCCTGTGCCGGATCGAAACGGATCTCGCCGAGGAGCTCCATCAGCGAGTCGTAGCAGCCCTGGATGTCGCCGATCGCGTAGGTGGCCATGGTGCGCGGAATCTAGCACGCGCTGCAGTGCGCCGGCATGACAAGCCGGCGGATCGCGGGTAGACTCGTTCGCAATAACGGAACGTCCAACCTCAGAGGATCCACTGCCATGACCATGAAGCTTCGCCACATCGCCCTGTCCGTTCCCGATGTCGCCGCCGCGCAGAAGTTCTTCGAAGAGGCGTTCGGCATGACCCACGCCGGCGACGCACAGAACGGCGTCTACGTCTCCGACGGCACCATCAACGTCGCGCTGCTCAACAAGCACGGCAAGGCCGAGGGCATCGACTCCAACGGCCCGTTCTACGGCGTGATGCACTTCGGCATGTGGGTCGACAACCTCGAGGAAGCCGAGAAGCAGGTCGAGAAGGCGGGTGGCACCTACCTGTACGGCCGGCCGACGGCAGCCAAGAAGAGCTTCTACGAGGTGAAGTACAAGGATCCGAACGGCATCGTGTTCGACGTCACCGCCAGCGGCTGGAAAGGCGCGGTGAAGGAAGTCAAGCCGGTCGAGTAGCCCGGTCGCACCGCTTCATCCGCCATCCCCAGGGTCGGGCGCCAGCGCGCCCCACCCGCCCCGTGCATTCCCGCAGGACATCCCCATGCTTTCGAAGAACGCCCCCGTGATCGTCGTCGGCGCCGGCCCGGCCGGCTGCTCGCTCGCCCTCTACCTCGCGCAGCACGACGTGAACACGCTGCTGATCGAGACCTTCACCGAGGCCAACTTCCTCGACCAGGCGCCGCGCACCGGCAGCATCCATCCGTCCACGCTCGAGATGTTCGCGGACCTCGGGCTGTACGAGCGCATCGAGCCGCGCGGCCTGATCGCGCCGACCTTCCAGTTCTGGGACCGCCTGTCCGACAGCATGATCGCGGAGTTCGACCATGCGGTACTGAAGGACGACACGCGCTTTCCGTTCGTCCTGCAGTGCGAGCGCATCAAGGTCGCTGAAGAGGCGATGAAGATGCTGCGCACGTATCCGAACGTGAAGATCCGGATGGGCACGACGCTGGTAGACATGGAACAGGACGCCGATGGCGTCACCGCGATCGTCACCAACGAAGGTGGCGAGACCGAACGCATCCCCGGCTCGTTCATCATCAGCGGCGAGGGCGCGCGCAGCGTCGTGCGCAAGGCGTCGAACATCGCCTTCGAGGGCTATACCTATCCCGACCAGGTGCTGACCGTGTCGGTCGTGCACGACTTCGACAAGCTGCACGGCTATTCGTACCGCAACTACCTGTCCGATCCCGAACAGTGGGCGAACCTGTTCAAGTGGGGCCAGCCCGAGCGCTGGCGCGTGCACTTCCCGACCAGCCTCGACGACGACCCCGAGATGCTGCTGTCGGACGACTACTGCCAGAAGCAGCTGCAGAAGTTCCTGCCCAATTCGAAGCCCTACGACATCGTCTACCGCAAGCTGTACTCGAGCCACCAGCTGGTGGCAGACACGTTCAACGTCGGTCGTGCACTGCTCGCCGGCGATTCCGCCCATGTGAACAGCCCGATCGGCGGCGTCGGCATGAACAGCGGCGTGCACGACTCGATCAACCTCGGCGAGAAGCTGGTCGGCATCCTCGACGGCAGCATGGACATGTCGGTGCTCGACCGCTACACCCGGCAGCGCAAGCACGTGGCGGTCAACCACGTGAAGACCATCACCGAGCGCAACAAGAAGCTGATCAACGAACGCGACCCGGAAGTGCGCAAGCGCAACCACGACATGCTGCACGACACGGCTGTCGACCCGAAGCGGGCGCGCGAATACATCCTGCGCACGTCCCTGATGAAGAGCCTCGAGGAGGTCGCCGCGATTCAGTGACCGTCGGTCGGCGCAGGCACCGGCAGGCGTGCCGAGATCAGGTTCGCCGTCTCGACCGCGGCCCGTGCGAATTCGGAGACGCGCGCCGGCGTGAAGCCTGTCTTGCGGCGCGACCCGACCAGCACGGCGGTGAGCACGCCCGACGGATCGACGATCGGCGCGGCAACGCTGAACGAGCCGGGGACGGTCTCGCCCTCGCTCACTGCGTGGCCGCGTTCGCGCGTCGCATGCACCGCCTTCAGGAACTCCGCCTCGCTGGTGATCGACTTCAGCGTGTAACGCGGCAATCCGTGCAGCGCGATCAGCTCCCGGATCTGCGCATCGGGCAGGAAGGCGGCACGCACCTGTCCGCCTGCACCGTAGTTGAGCGGGATGCGCGCACCGGTGGGCACGTGCAGGTCGGGATCGTCGACGCTCTCGACCGTGTCCACGATCAGCAGATCGGTGTCGTCGACCAGCCGCAGCGACACGCTGGCATCGAAACGCGACGCCAGCTCGCGCAACTGGGGACGCGCCCAGCTCATCGTGTTCGAATGCCGGCCGGCCAGCGCCCCGATCTCGAACGCCTTGTATCCGAGGCAGTAGCGGCGCGAGCGCGGGTCGCGCCGCAGGTAGCACATGTCCTCGAGCGTCTTGATCGCGCGATGCACCCGGCTCTTGTGCACGCCCAGTTCGCGCGCGACCTCGCTCACGCCCAGTTCCGGGCGCAGTTCCGAGAACAGGCTGAGTATCTCCAGCCCGCGACGCAGGCCGGCGGACCGGGCTGCACCGGCACCGGACTCCGGGGTACGAGCCGCCGCGGGGCTGCGGGTCTTCTGGGCGGGCGTCGTCGTGCGCCGAAGGTCATTGCGTGGCATTGTTCGATTGTCCATCAGGCACGGTACGTGCACCAGTGCGCGCCATGCCCAACCTGAGGCGACGCTGCATGATGCTGGCGGCGTTCCGCATACGACCAGAGGAGACCTGCAGAATGGCTCACCCGATCAACGTGCCTGTCCGTCCCGCCCACGGGGGCCTGCGCCACCGCGCCGCACTGGCCGGCATCGCGGCGTTCTCGCTGCTGGCCGCCACGGGCGCCCATGCGCAATCGTTCCCGGTCAAGCCGGTGCGCATCATCTCGCCGTTCGAGGCCGGCGGCAGCAACGATGGCGTGATCCGGCCGGTCGGCCCGCGCATGGGTGAACTGCTGGGCCAGCAGGTGCTGGTCGAGAACCGCCCGGGCGCCGGTGGCGTGGTCGGCAGCGAGGTAGTCGCGCGCGCCAACCCTGACGGCTACACCCTGCTGGTGGGCACCACCTCGACCCATGCGATCAACCCGGCCCTGCGCAAGCTGCCCTACGATGCGGAACGCGATTTCGCCCCGGTCGGGCTGATCGGCGTGTCGCCCTACGTGATGCTCGTTAATCCGTCGCTGCCCGCAAAGACGGTGAAGGAGATGATCGCCCTGGCGCGCAGGAAGCCGGGCGCCATCGACTACGGGTCCGGCGGCATCGGTACCCCGGGGCACCTCGCCGGTGCAGTGTTCGCGCGCATGACCGGCACTGAACTCACCCATGTCCCGTACAAGTCTGGCGCCTCCTCGATCACCGACGCCGTGGCCGGGCGCATCTCGATGGTGTTCACCACGATGCTGGTGGCCGACTCGCTGATCGAGGCGGGCCGCGTACGCGCGCTGGGCGTGACCACGCTCGCACGGTTGCCGCGCTTCCCGAACCTGCCGACGGTGGACGAATCCGGACTGCCCGGCTACGAGTTCACGCTCTGGCTCGGCGTGCTGGCGCCGGCGAAGACGCCCGAGCCGACGATCGCCCGGCTGAGCGATGCGCTGGCTGGCTCCCTGCGCGACAGGCAGACGCAGGCCGCGCTCGCCGGGCAGTCGGTCGAGGTGCTCTACGAGGCACCGAAGACCTTCGGCGAGCGTATCCGCCGCGAACTGGCCGTCTACTCGAAGTTGATCAAGGAGACAGGGCTGAAGGTCGAGTGAGCGGCGCGGCGCAGCCTCAGCGCGGCTGCAGCCCCAGCATCGCCAGCATCGCACGGCCGGCGGCACCGAACGGATTGGCGGCGGTCTCGGCGATCTCGAAGTGGTTGTATCCCTCGACCACCTCGAAGGTCACCGGCTTGCCGGCATCCTTCAGCGCCTGCGCGAAGTCGCGCGACTGGCGCTGGAACTCGGGCGATTCGAAGGTACCCACCAGCAGCGACACCGGCACCGTGATGCGGTCCAGGTGGCGCATCGGCGACAGCAAGTGTTCCATCTCGTCGGTGAACTTCACGTAGGCACCGCGCTTGGAAAGCCGCGGTCCGCGCAGGTCGTACATGCCGCTCTGGAGCACGTAGCCCTTCACGATGTCGGCCGGCACGCTGAATGCGCCGGCCCAGTCGGTGATCATCGCGCAGCCGGACAGGTGCGCGCCCGAGGATCGGCCGCAGACGTAGATGCGATCGGGATTGCCGCCGAAGTCATTCGCATGTTCCCACGTCCACTTGATCGCACGCCGCACCTGGTCGACCATCGGGAACAGGCTGCCATCGACGTCCTGCACCGGTGCGAAATCGGGCACCACCATGTGCGCGCCGGCTCGCACCAGCATCTCACCCGGGTAGGCATGGTCGCGCGCGACATGGCCCTTCCAGGCACCGCCGTGCACGTAGACCATCACCGGCGCGTTCGGCTCCTTCGTGCGATAGACGTCGAGCTGCTCGACCTCGGTCGGCCCATAGGCCGCGCGCATCGGCGCACCGATGCGCTGGCGCACCTGCTCGCTCAGCACAGCCAGCCGGCCATTCACCTGCTTCGAATTGGGCGCCCAGACCTGCTGGTCATAGGCGTCGTCGAGCGCCTTCTGGTCGAGGTCGCGGAAGACTTTGTCGCTCATCGATGCGCTCCGGCGGAAGGATCAGGCGGGGATGCTATCACCCCGCTGCGATCGCCCGTTCCGCCCAGCGCGCATAGGTACCGGTCTCGATCATCAGCGGCCGCACCACGGTACGCAGCACGCGCAGCTCTTCCGCGGTCGGTGCACCGGTCGCCGGCACAGACGACGTGTCGCCAAGGTCGAAGCCGGTGTTCGCGCGCACCTCGTCGATCGTGTGCCCCGGATGCACCGATTCAAGGCGCAGTTCGCCGGCCCCGGCGTCGAAACCCAGCGTCGCCTTCGGCGTGACCACCTTGCTCGGGCCACCGAGCCGAAGCACATCCGACGGCGTGGCGCCGGCGGCCGACACGAAGTCGCAGTGCTCGACCAGCGAGCGCCGGGTGTGCTCGGTGCGGAACACCACGGTGCGCCGCGCGCAGTAGTAGATCATCCCGCCGCCATAACCGCCGGGGAAGCGCATCGTCGGATGGTCCGGGTCTTCCCCGAGCTGGTGCAGGTTGTAGTTGCCCTGGCGGTCGATCTGCACGCCGCTGACGAAGAACAGGCCGAGTTCGCCGCGCTGGGCGAGGAAATGGAACTGGCGCGAGGTGTGGAACGGCCGGAACACCGTATTGAGGATGATCAGCTCGGCGTCCTGCGCATGCGTGTGCTTCGCCAGCAGCAGGCCGGTGGCGGGCAGTTGCGACAGCGCACCGCAGGCGGAGATCTCGCCGTCGCGCACCTCGCGCGACAGCAGCACCGCCATCAGCTCGTCGTCGTTGTAACCGCGCGGGTCGCTCATCGCCGGCCCCCGCGGATCGTATCGGGGACGAAGCGCTCGACGTAGTCGGCCTGGTCGTCGACGCCGAAGACGTGTTCATCGAGCCATGAAGCGAACGTCTCGTCCGACTGCGCGGCGGCTGCATAGGCGCGCATCGCATCGCGATCGACCGGGTAGCGCCCGGTGAGCCCGCCCGGGTGTGCACCGAACGGCGCATGCACCACCGCATCGACCAGGATCGACGGCAGGAAGGCACCGTCGGCGGTCTTCTCGGTTACGCGATCGACGATCTCCTCGACCGTCACCACCACCTGCGCGGACGCCTCGGCCAGCATCACCGCCTCGACGTGGTAGCCGAACGACACGTTGCCGGCACGGTCGGCGCACTGTGCATGGAACACCGCCACGTCGGGCCGCATCGCACGCGCGACCACACTCTTCTTGCCGCTACCGTTCGGGCCGTCACCGAAAGGATCGGGCGCAACCACCATGTCGTCGCGGCGGGCGAGCAGGTCGGTGCCGACCAGCCCGATCACCGGAACGTATGGAACCCCCATGGACCCAGCCTGGGCCTGCGAGAAGAGAACCCCTCACGTGTTGTCGAGGGCCCTCACCCGTGCGCCCAGCACATGCCGGGCGAAGTTGGGACCGGTGCGCGCGAACTCGCCCATGGTCACGCTGCAGGTATCGACCACCGAGACCGCGCCGGCCCCGACCAGGAAATCGATGTTGAGATCGCCACCGACCACGCCGATCACGCGCAGGTCGCGCACCTTGCGCCGGACCAGTTCGCGCAGGAAGGCCATCGGCGGCCGTTCCAGGTTGGCGCTCATCACCAGGCTGGCACCCGACTTCACCCGGGCCGCAGCCGCCTGCATCGATTCGAGTTTTTCGCGCATGTTCGCTTCCTCCGGCGGGAACGATAGCGCGATTCCGGCGGTGGCGGGCGGCCAGACGGCCGCCGTTGGACCGTCCTCCCGAAACAGGCTATCCTTCGCGCAGCTTGGCGCCCGTAGCTCAGCTGGATAGAGTACAGGCCTCCGAAGCCTGGGGTCGTGGGTTCGAATCCCGCCGGGCGCGCCAGCCTCCTTCTGCCGGTCCGTTTCGAGCACCCTGTTCGTACCGTTGCCCTGCGGTCCGACCGTGCAACCATGCGATTGCCCGATCAGGCCGTAGTCCGAGACGGCGCGTCCACCGGCAGCGACAGAAAGAACCGCACCATTTCGGCCGATGCGTCCGGACCCGATGCATCCGTGTGCGACCCGCTGGCATGGCCACCCGACCATGCATGCCCAGCCCCGTGCAGTGTCCACGCCTCGATCCGCGCATGGCCTTCGTCGCACTGATGCACCGTGCGGGTGTACTCGCGCCCGCCGCCCGAGGTGCCACGCGAGGAGACGGGTCGAAGCAACGGCGCATCGGCCTGCGCAGCGTGGACCTTTCCGGCGCGGGCGACGATCTCGATACCGTTGGACGGATGAACCGTCGGATCACTGTCGCCATGGAACACGATCACCGGTACGGCCCGAGCGCCGGCCGCCGGCACGAACACCGCCTCGCCAGCGACACCCCCTTGCATCACCGACAGCGCCGACATCACATCGTGCGCCGACGCATACGGCAACCCTGAATGCACGCCCGCAGCCGCGTACAGATCAGGGTAGGTCTCGACCATGATCACGGCCATCGCACCACCGGCCGACAGCCCTGCGACGAACACCCGCTTCGGATCGCCGCCTTCGCGCTCGATCACCTCGCGGGTGATGCCGGCGATCAGCGACGGCTCGCCGCAGCCCCGCTGCTGGTTCTCGCTGCTGAACCAGTTCCAGCACTTCGACGCATTCGCGCCCGGTGCCTGCTCCGGGTAGACGGCGACGAAACCGTGCCGGTCGGCCAGCCGGTTCATCTGCGTTCCAGCGGCGAAATCCTCGGCCGACTGGGTGCAGCCGTGCAGCATCACGACCACCGGGCGCAGCACCGGCGCCGCGCCCGACGGGCGGTAGACCCTGTACACGCGACTGCCGGCGGCATTGCTGAACACATGCGACACGACGCGGCCCGGACGCGCTGCACCGGGGGATCGTGCGCCCGGGTCCGCTCCGGGCACCTCGGTCACCGTGACTTCGCCGGGCGGCACGAGGCCCACGGACGACAACGCGCGCTCGATCGTGTCGAGGAGGCGCCTGCCGAGGCGGCTGGCGTTCGGATCGAAACTCGGGGGTTTCACTGGCTATCCCGGGTGAAGTCTGGGAGTCTGGGAGTCTGCGCGATGGCTTCGAACAGCACCGTTACAGCACGCCTTGCGCGCCTGCGCGATCGGCGGGCCGGCGAGCCGTCGTGCGCCGATGGCCGTAATGTCCGGCTGACATTCGGATGACCGGCGATTCTGGCAGAATGTCCGGTTTCGTCCAGCCACTCCTTGAGGATCGCATGAGCTACGTGATCGAAGTACCGAAAACCGTCTCGCTGCCCGTCGAAGGCGAAGCCGCCACCTTCCCGGTGCGCCGGATCTACTGCGTCGGCCGCAACTACGCCGACCATGCGCGCGAGATGGGCCACGATCCCGACCGCGAGCCGCCGTTCTTCTTCCAGAAGCCGACCGACGCGATCGTCCCGAACAACCAGACCATTCCGTTCCCGGTCGGCACGAAAGACCTGCATCACGAGATCGAGCTGGTGGTGGCGATCGGCACCGGCGGCAAGAACATTGCCGTCGACAAGGCGCTCGACCATGTCTACGGCTACGGTGTCGGCCTCGACATGACCCGCCGCGACCTGCAGGGCGAGGCGAAGAAGATGGGCCGCCCGTGGGAGATGGGCAAGGGCTTCGACCAGTCGGCGCCGTGCACCGGGCTGAAGAAGGCCGCGCAGATCGGCCATCCGGCCAGCGGAGCGATCTGGCTGAAGGTCAATGGCGAAGTGAAGCAGAAGGGCGATCTGAACCAGCACATCTGGAACACGCCAGAGACCATCTCCTATCTGTCGCACCTGGTCGAGCTGTTCCCCGGCGACATCATCATGATGGGCACCCCGGCCGGCGTCGGCCCGTGCTTCCCGGGCGACCAGCTTCACGGCCATGTCGACGGCTTCGACGACCTGTTCGTCACCTACGCGAAGTAACCTTCCGCCGCATTCAAGTCACCAACCACCCCGGGAGCTGGACAGATGAAGCAACGCAAACTCGGCGCAAACGGCCCGCAGGTCTCGTCCATCGGCCTGGGCTGCATGGGCATGTCGATCTCCTATGGCACGCCGGACGATGCCGAGTCGATCGCGACGATGCATCGCGCGATGGACCTCGGCTGCAACCTGCTGGTCACCTCCGATGCCTACGGCAACGGCGTGAACGAGGAACTGGTCGCCAGGGCGATCAAGGGCCGGCGCAAGGAAGTGATCGTCTGCACGAAGTTCGGCAACCTGATGGGTGGTGGTGGCGTGAACGGCCGGCCGGAGTACGCGATCGAGGCCTGCGACAAGAGCCTGAAGCGCCTGGGTGTCGACGAGATCGACATCTACGGCCTGCACCGGGTCGACCCGAACGTGCCGATCGAGGAGACGGTGGGCGCGATGAAGCGGCTGCAGGAGCAGGGCAAGGTCCGCTACCTCGTGCTGTCCGAGTGCGGCCCCGACACCTTGCGCCGTGCGATGAAGGCGGCCACGATCGACATGGTCGAGACCGAGTATTCGCTGTGGTCGCGCGATGCCGAGAACGGCCTGATCGCCGCCTGCAAGGAGCTCGGCGTCGGCTACATGGCCTATGCACCGCTCGGCCGCGGCTTCCTGTCGGCGAAGATCAAGACGCTCGACGCACTGATCGAGAAAGACCGCCGCCGGCAGCACCCGCGCTACCTGCCCGAGAACGTCGCGAAGAACGTCGCGCTGCTCGCCCCGCTCGAGCGCATCGCGGCCGAGCGCAAGGCGACCCCGTCGCAGATCGCGATTGCCTGGGTGATGGCGCAGGGCGAGTTCATCGTGCCGATCCCGGGCACCAAGCGCCGCACCTTCCTCGAAGAGAACCTCGGCGCAGCCGAGATCACGCTCACGGCTGGCGAGATCGCGACGCTGTCGGAGACCTTCTCGCCGGCGGCCATTGCCGGCACCCGCTATCCCGAGGCGCAACTCAAGGGCGTGCTGGTCTGAGCGAGGTTCACCATGTCCGGACTCGAAGCAGGCCTCAAGGGATCCCTCTCCTGGGAAGTGACCGAAGCGCTGTGCATGACGCGCGGCGTGGTGCCGGTTTTCTCTACGCCCTCGATGGTGCTGCTGATCGAGCGGGCGGCGATCCACACCATCGAGCCCTGGCTGTCCGCCGACCAGCGGACACTGGGGACTTCGGTCCAGGTGCAGCACCTCGCACCCTCCTTCCCGGCACAGCAGGTGCGTGCCGAGGTCGAACTGGTCGCAGTCGACCGGCGCAGGCTGTCGTTCCGCGTCGAGGTGTTCGACGAGGTCGAGAAGGTCGGTGAAGGCACGCACGAGCGCTTCATCGTCGACCCGGCGAAGTACGACGAGCGGGTGAAGGCCAAGCTCACCGCACTCGGTCGATAAGACCAGCCGGCACGGCGGACCGGTCCGCCGCAGCCTTACCGGCGCCGTACCGACGCCGCTCAGCGCCCCTCGAAGCCCGGCTTGCGCTTCTCGATGAACGCGGCCATGCCTTCCTTCTGGTCGAAGCTCGCGAACGAGAGCTGGATCGCCTTCGCCTCGAGCATCAACCCGGCATGCAGCGAGGTGTCCTGACCGGCGAGTACGCATTCCTTGATCTGGCGCGCGGCGATCGGCGGCATCTGGGCGATCTGGACGGCCAGCGCGAGCGCGCGCGCCTCCACCTCGGCGTCGGGTACCACTTCGCTGACCAGCCCCATCGCATCGGCTTCCCGGGCGGTGATGATGTCACCGGTGAGCAGCATCTTCATCGCCTTGAACTTGCCTACCGCCCTGGGCAGCCGCTGCGTGCCACCACCACCCGGGACGATGCCGATGCGGATCTCGGGCTGGCCGAACTTCGCGCTGTCGCCGGCGACGATGATGTCGGCATGCATCGCCAGTTCGCAGCCACCGCCGAGCGCGAAGCCGCGCACCGCGGCGATCATCGGCTTCGGGCAGAGTGCGATCGCCTGCCACAGGCGGAACGCATTGCGCTTCATCATCTCGATCGGGTCGGCCTCGGCCATCTCGCGGATGTCGGCACCCGCGGCGAACGCCTTCTCGCCACCGGCGAGGATCACGCAACGCACCGACGCGTCGTCGGTCAGCGCGGCGAGGTGGTCGGCGATCAGCCGGCGAACCTCCATGTTGAGCGCGTTGCGCGCATCGGGACGGTTGATGCGCACCACCGCGACATGGTCTGCGGGGCGTTCGAGCAATACCGGACTGGACATCGTGCTGTCTCCTTGGAACGTGGCCGGTGCGTGGCTGGCGACGCGGCCGGGGTCGCGACCTCAGCCGTCGACCTTCACGCCCGCCGCCTTGATCACCCTGGCCCAGCGGGCGATCTCGCTGCGGATCAGCGCGCCGAAGGCCTCGGGCGTGGTGTGCGCCGGTTCGGCGCCGACGCCGAGGATACGCTCGCGCACCTCGGGATGCTGCAGCGACTTTCCGAGTTCGGCGTTCAGGCGGTCGATGATCGGGCGTGGCGTGCCGGCCGGGGCCATCAGGCCCCACCAGGTCGCGAAATCGAAGCCGGGCAGGCCCGATTCCGCCACGGTCGGCACCTCGGGCAGCAGCGGCGAGCGCTTCGCGGTCGTGACCGCCAGCGCGCGCATGCGGCCCGACTTGATGAAGGCGGTGATCGGCGGCGTCGAGTCGAACATGAACGCGACCTGCCCGGCCATCAGGTCGAGACCGGCCGGCGAACTGCCCTTGTAGGGCACGTGCACGGTCTTCACGCCCGCCAGCAGGTTGAACGATTCGCCCGCCAGGTGCTGGATGCTGCCCGGGCCGACCGATGCATAGTTCATCTGCCCGGGCTGCTGGCGCGCCAGCGCGACCAGGTCCTTCACGTTCTTCACCGGCAGCGCCGGATGCACGACCAGCACGTTCGGCCCGGTGGCGATCAGCGAGATCGGCGCGAAATCGCGAAGCGGGTCGTAGCCGAGCTTCGGGAACAGCGAGGGCGAGATGGCCACCGCGGCGATCTGTGCGAGGTAGATCGTGTAGCCGTCTGCAGCCGACTTCGCGACGAGCTCGGCGGCAATGTTGCCCGACGCCCCAGGCCGGTTCTCGATCAGGACGGACTGCCCGATCTGCTCCTGAATGCGCGCCGCGACGATGCGGCCGAGGATGTCCGACCCGCCGCCGGGCGGGAATCCGAGGATGAAGCGCACCGGCTTCGCCGGCCAGGCCTGCGCCAGCGCAATGTCCGGCACCAACGCGCCCGCAGCCGCCGCGCAGCCGATCGATGCGGCCACGATCGCACGCTGCAGGCGCGCGGACTGTTTCCCCTTGTCGTGCATGACGCCCCCTCGTTGTTGGATCCCTGTCGTTCCCGGCGCGCGTACCCGCGCGCACGGCACCGCAGCGTGTTGCAGTTTCCGTGCCGGATCGCTCATCCCTGCTGGCGCGCGATGCCGCTGCGCGCCCGCCCGCCCCACTCGGGCGGCAGCGAACGCGCACCCGGCAGCGTGAGCCAGACGCGGTAGAGCAGCCGGCCGTGCTCGCGATCCCCGTCGTCGCTGAACGCAGTCCGGTCGTGCAGCACCCGGTAGTTGCTGATGAACTGCATGTCGCCCGGACGAAAGGCCACCTGGATGCACAGTTCTTCGGCGAGTTCCTCGACGCGCCGCAGGGCTTCGCGCTGCACCGGCGTCAGCACCTCGCCCGACACACGCTGCGCGCTCTCGATCAGCGTCGCGGAGAAACGGCAGGAAAGCTTGCCCTCGTGCCAGGCATAGACGGGTTCGCTGTACCAGCCTGGCTCGCCCGGCGGCTGCTCGCCGCGCCAATCGAGGTTGAATCGGTCGTAGAGCACGCCCAAGAGATACGGATAGCGCTCGAGCATCGCGTTGTAGACCGCGGCCGAACTGGCGACCAGGCTCAACCCGCCCTCTGTTGCCGGTCGCACACAGCACAGCCCGACCACGTCGGCGCCGATGTCGGTGTGGAAGCGCTGACGCAGGCTGGTCTGGTACAGCCGGGTACGCCCGTCGGACATGTCGCGGCCCTCGTCGCGCACGTAGCCGAGAAGGTCGCCATGCGCATTCTGCGAGAGGGCGGTGCCCAGGTGCGCGGACACGCCCCAGAAGATGACCGCCAGGTCATCGGCGTCGTAGCGGGCCGGGTCGAGCCCGCGGATCTGTACGAAGCCGCGTCCCTCTTCGAGCTCGGCTGCGATGCGCGAGAACTCGGCGGTCAGCGAAGGCAGCGCGAAGTCCTCGCGGCTCACCGATTCGAGCGGCCGGCCGGCGCTCCTGACCGAGGCAAGCGCACGATCGACCTCGGCCAGCGTGGCGGGCGACAGGTTCCAGACCCAGTCCTCCGGGCCCCGGCGCAGCTGCTCGCCGGCCCAGGCGGAGGCGTCGCGCACCGGGGCGGTCAGCACCACCGGCGACGCGGCGAGGGTCATGCCTTGTTGGCGAGCGTCGACTTCCCGTATGAACGCGGATCGCGCGGCTGCCAGCGCCCACCATCGACCAGCGTGAGGAAATCGAGCACCAGCCGGTTGAAGGAGTCGGGCTCTTCCAGGTTCACTGCATGGCCGGTGTTGCACATCACGGTCAGCCCGCAGCCCGGGATCACCCGCTTCATCCAGATGCCCGGCTCGAGGCAGTTGTCGTCCTCGTCGCCGGTGATCACGTGCGTGGGAACCCGCATCTCGCGCAAACCGGCCTCGAACGCCTGGATCGGGTCGCGGCGACGCATGAAGCCGCGCAGCGTGTTGGCCGAACCGGTGGCATCGTGCGCGGCGAACTGGGCGTGGAACTCGGCGAAGCCGCGCGGGTCCTTGTTCAGGTGCTGCACCCGTGCCGGCCCGATCGCGTAGTCCTTGATGCCTTCGGCCATGCCGACGGTCTCGAGGTGCGAGGCGAACGCATCGGTGTCGGCATGGAACTGCGCGCGCTTGTCCGGATCGGAGCCGAAGCCGGCACCCGCCACGGTCAGCGACAGCGCATGAGCGGCATGGCGCAGCCCGAAGTGGATCGCCGCATAGCCGCCCATGGACAGCCCGACGATATGGGCGCGCTCGATACCCGCCGCCTTCATCACCACCAGGATGTCGTCGGCCGCCTGCTCCTGCGAATGCTGCTCGAAGCTGGTGGACACGTCCGAGGGCGGGTAGCCTCGGGCGTTGTACGTGATGCAGCGATAGCGGCGCGAGAAGAACCGCACCTGTGGCTCCCAGCTGCGCAGGTCGCCCGCGAACTCGTGCACGAACACGATCGGGGTACCGCTGCCGGTCTCTTCCCAGTACAGTTTCAGTCCGTCGGCCGTGGCGAATGGCATGGCTGCTGCTCCCTCCAGAAACGTCGAAGTCTATAGAATCGCAAGGAAACCGGACATGCGCATCACCGAACCTTCCGGCACGCGTGCTGCCGCTGCCCTACTGCCGTCACTGCTGCTGACTCTGGCTGCCGGCGGCGCGCAGGCTGCGGAAAGCTTCCCGTCGCGGCCGATCCGCATGATCGTGCCGTTCTCCGCCGGTGGCGCGTCCGATGGCCCGGCGCGCATCTATGCCGCCGAGATGAACCGCCTGACCGGACAGCAGATGCTGGTCGAGAATCGCCCGGGTGCCGGCTCGGTGCTCGGGGCCGAGATCGCCGCCAAGTCCACGCCGGACGGCTACACGCTGTTCATGATCAGCAATACCCATTACGTGTCCGCAGCGATCCACCGCAAACTGCCCTACGACGCGATCGCCGATTTCACCGCCATCACCGGCCTTACTGCGGCGCAGAACATCCTCGTCGTGCATCCGTCGCTCGGCGTACGCACGGTGAAGGAACTGATCGCGCTGGCGAAGAAGCGCCCGGGCGCGATCAACTGGGCGTCTTCCGGCAACGGCGGCACCCAGCACCTCACCGGCTCGCTGTTCGCCTCGATGGCCGGCATCGACATGGTGCACGTACCCTATCGCGGCAGCGGCCCGGCTACCGCCGACCTGCTCGCCGGCCAGGTCGGCGTCGGCTTTCCCGGCATCGCCGGCATGGTCGCATTCGTGCAATCGGGCAAGCTGCGCGCGCTCGGCGTATCCGCCAGCCGACGCTCGCCGCTGATGCCCGAGGTACCGACCATCGCCGAGGCTGGCGTGCCCGGCTTCGAGCTGGTGCCGTGGTTCGGCCTGTCCGGGCCGCGCAGCGTGCCGGAGCCGATCGTCTCCACGCTGCACAAGCTGAGCCTGAAGGCGATCGCGGCCACGACCCCGGCAATGGCGCAGATCGGCCAGGAGCCCTTCACCCATGCATCGCCAGCCGAGTTCGCCGCGTTCCAGCAGCAGGAAGCGCCGAAGTGGGCGAAGCTCGCGCGCGCGAGCGGCGCGACGATCGACTGAAGCTGGGGTCTGACCCCGGGGTCTGACCCCGGGGTCAGACCCCAATGTCAGTTCGGTTGCATGCGCAGTTCGCGGGCGATCTTGCCCCACTTGGACAGGTCGCTCGCGAGCAGGGCGCGGAATTCCGACGGTGGGCCGGCTGCGGGCTCGCCGCCATCGAAGATGATCCGCTCGCGCACGTCGGGCAGTGACATCATCTTCACCACTTCGGCATTGAGCCGCGCCACCAGAGGCGCGGGCAGGCCCGCCGGGCCGAGCAGGCCGAACCAGTTGTTGAACTCGAAGCCGGGCAGGCCCGACTCGGCCATCGTCGGTACATCGGGCAGCGTCGATGCACGCCTTGCGCTGGTCACCGCGACCATCCGCAGGCGGCCTGCCTTGACCAGCCCCTGCGTCGTGATCTGCGCACCGAACTGGAACTCGATCTGCCCGGCGGCGACATCGGCCGAGGCCGGCCCCGCGCCCTTGTAGGGGATGTGCGCCGTCCGGATGCCAGCCATCACGTTCAGCAGTTCGCCGCAGACATGGCCGCCGCTGCCGATGCCGGCACTGCCGTAGGACAACGGCTTCGCCTTCGCCAGCTGGACGAGATCCTTCACCGTGCGGACCTGCGAGGCCGCGCCGACCACCAGCACCAGCGGCGAGGTCGTGATCAGCGAGATCGGCGTGAAATCGCGCAGCGTGTCGTACGGCACCTTCTGCAGCACGGCATTCACGGTCAGCGCGGTGTAGGCCATCCCGAGCGTGTAGCCATCGGGCGCGGAGCGCATCAGCGTCTCGGCGGCCACGGTACCGCCGGCGCCGCTGCGGTTGTCGACCACGAAAACCTGGCCGAGCGCATCGCCGAGCTTCTGTCCGGTGATGCGCGCCAGGGTGTCGGTGCTGCCCCCGGGCTGCGCGGGCACCAGCAGCCGCACCGGCCGAGAGGGCCAGCCGGCCTGCGCGAATCCTTCGGCCGGTAGCGCGCCCGCCAACGCCGCCACGGCCAGCACTCCTGCATGCCCGGCCATCGTCGCCACCATCAGAAAGAAACCTTCAGGTTCGCCTTCTTCGCGACCACCGTCCAGCGCGCATCCTCTTCGCGCAGCCAGGCGCCGAACTCGGCCGGGCTGTTGGCGACGATCTCGGTGCCCAGGCCGAAGAAGCGATCGCGCACATCGGCCATGCCGAGCGCCCGCACCAGTTCGCGATTGACGCGGGCAACCATCGCCGGGGCCACCTTGGCCGGCATCACCACACCCTGCCAGGAGCCGGTGCTGAAGCCGGCGATGCCGCTGGCCTCGGCCATCGTCGGCAGCTCAGGCCACTGCGGAACCCGCTTCGGGCTGGTCACTGCGAGGATGCGCAGCTTGCCCGCCTTGCCCTGCGGCATCATCGACACCATGCTGTTGAACACAAGGTCGGACTGGCCGCCCATCACCTGGGTGATCGAGTCGGTGCCGCCCTTGGTCGGGATCTCGACCCACTGCAGGCCGAAGTGCTGCGACAGCAGCAGCCCGGCGAAATGGGTAGCGCCACCGAGGCTGGTGGCGAAGTTGAGCTTGCCCGGGTTGGCCCTGGCATGCTTCACCAGGTCGGCGATCGTCTGTACCGGCAGGCCGGGAAAGACCCCCAGCAGGTGCGGCGTGAACGACACCAGCGTAACCGGCGCGAAATCGCGCGCGACCACGTACGGTGCGTTCGGGTGCACGATGCCGGTCATGATCAGGTTGCCGACATCGGTCATCAGCATCGTGTGGCCATCGGGATTGGAGCGCGCCACCATCTCGGCACCGAGCATGCCCGACGCGCCCGGACGGTTGTCGATCAGCACCGGCTGGCCGATCGCCTCGGTGATTTTCGGCCCGAGGATGCGGATCTGCGCATCCGATGTGCCGCCGGGCGGATACGGCACCACGACACGCAGTGGCCGCGACATCGGCGCATCGGCGGCCGGTACACTGGTCGCGATGGCGGATGCTGCGCACAGGACGGCCATCCCGAAAATCGTTTTTCTGGGTTCCATCTTCCCTCCTCCAGGGTTTGCCGCGAGACTACCGCCGCCCCTCCGGTGCGTCCAGTGCGTGCGGCAGCCGCCCGCGCCGCGCCTTTAGCGCCTTTAGCCCCGTTCCGCGGTTTCTTCCGCAGCCACATTTCCCGCCAGGCCTCCGATGCGCGCCCTCTCCTTCCGATCGCCCTCCGCCGCAGTACGCAGCGTCCGCAACCCGGCCGTACCGTTCGCCGTGCTGCTGGCCGCCCTGTTCATCCTGTCCGCATCGTTCGCCCCCGCCGCCATGGCTACCGAAGAACCGAAGTTCGACAGCATCGAGCGCGATGGCGCGTTCGAACTGCGCCTGTATGCGCCTATGATCGTCGCCGAGACCTGGGTCGAGGGTTCGCTCGGCGAAGGCTCGAACGCCGGCTTCCGCAGGATCGCCGGCTACATCTTCGGCCGCAACCGCTCGCGCACGTCCGAAGGCAGCGAGAAGATCGCGATGACGGTACCGGTAACGATGCAGCCCGGCGCGGGCCAGAAGATCGCGATGACCGCGCCGGTCACCACCGAGGCAGCACCCGACAAGGGCGGTCCGGGCGCGAGCGGCAACCGCTGGCGCATGCATTTCGTGATGCCCGCGCAGTACACCCTGGCGACACTGCCGGTGCC
This sequence comes from Rhodocyclaceae bacterium, assembly GCA_020248265.1. Classification (NCBI taxonomy): domain Bacteria; kingdom Pseudomonadati; phylum Pseudomonadota; class Betaproteobacteria; order Rhodocyclales; family Rhodocyclaceae; species Rhodocyclaceae bacterium. The sequence goes on along the minus strand of JADCHX010000004.1, from coordinate 472,260 downwards.
GGAAGACCCTTCCGTCACGCTGCGCGAGGTGCCGGCCCAGCGCGTCGCGGCACGCACCTTCTCGGGCTTCGTCACCGATGACCGCGTGCGCGACGAGACCGCGCTGCTGCTCGGCTGGATGAAGGCGCGCGGCCTGGAGCCGTCGGCGCCGCCGCAGCTTGCCCGCTACAACCCGCCGTGGTCGATCCCGTTCCTGCGCCGCAACGAGATCCTGGTCAACTACCGCTAGCCACACGACGGCAGGCGCAGGGCCGAACCCACGCCCCCCGCACGGCGCCCGATGCCTACGGATGTCGCACTGGCCGTGCTGTTCGGCGCGCTGCTGCACGCGACCTGGAACACGCTGGTCAAGGCCTCCGCGGACAAGCTCTCGCTGACCGTGCTCGTCTGCTGCGCGGCGGCCCTGTGGTCGCTGCCCGCCGTCGCGCTGCTGCCCGTCCCCGCACCGGAGAGCTGGCGGTTCATCGCGCAGTCGGCGCTGATCCACCTGTTCTACTTCTCGTTCGTCGGGCTCGCCTACGCCCGGGTCGACCTGTCGGTCGCCTACCCGCTGATGCGCGGGCTGCCGCCGCTGGCCACCACCGCGCTGGCGATGGCCTGGCTCGGCGAGACGCCGGGCCTGACCGCGCTGGCCGGGGTCGGGCTGGTCAGCGCCGGCCTGCTGGTACTGCTCGCCGAGTCGACACGCAGCGGCGCGCTCGACCGGCGCGCGCTGGCGGTCGTGCTGGTGGTGGCTGCGACGGTGGTCGCCTACACGCTCAACGATGCGCTGGGCGCGCGCGCCTCGGGACATGCCGGCGCCTACCTGGCCTGGCTGCTGCTCCTGATCGCGCCCGGGATGCTGGTCACGGGTCTGGTCACTCGCGGCCCGAGACAGCTCTGGTCCGCGGCACGGGTGAACTGGAAGATCGCGCTGCTCGGCGGCGCGTGCACGGCGGTCTCGTACGGCATAACCCTGTGGGCGATGAAACACGCGCCCGTATCGCTCGTCGCGGCGCTGCGCGAAGTCTCGGTGATCCTCGCGATCGTCATCGCAGCGTGGGTGCTGCGCGAGCGTTTCGGCTGGGTGCGGATCGCCTCGGTCGGCCTGGTCTGCGCCGGGGCGATGGCGATCAAGGCGGGTTAGCGAACCTGCGACGGCGGTTCACTGCCAGCCCGCCCCTTCAGACGCGCACTTCATTGTCCAGATCGTCGCCCGCCTGCCACCGGCCGAGGGTGCGCTGGAACAGTTCGAACACCCGCCGGTCGTTGCCGGCCGCGCTCGCGGCATCGTGCGGCGACACGATCACGTTGGGCATGCCCCACAGCGGCGACTCCGGCGGCAGCGGCTCCGGATCGAACACGTCGAGATAGGCGCCGGCCAGGCGACCCGACGCCAGTGCATCGACCAGCGCCGGCTGGTCGACGATCTCGCCACGCCCGATGTTGATCAGGTGCGCGCCCGCCGGCAGGCTGGCCAGTGCGCCGGCATCGATCAGGCCGCGCGTCTGCGGCGTGAGCGGACAGGCGATCACCAGCCAGTCTGCCCGCGGCAGCACCGAGGCCAACGCGGACGGCGGATGCGTCTCGTGCGCCGGGTCGCCGTCGCGCGCGGGGCTGCGCCGGACTGCCACCACATGGAGCCCGATCGCCCGCGCGACCGCAGCGATGTGGCCGCCGATCGCGCCTGCACCCAGCAGCAGCATGGTCTGGCCGCGCAGGTCTGGCGGTGCTTCGCTGCGGGTACGCTTGCGCCAGCGCCGCTCGCGCTGCAGCTGCATCCACCCGGGCAGGCCGCGCGACAGCGCGAGCAGCCCGGCCAGCGCCGAGTTGGCCACCGCCTCGGCATTGGTGCCGGAAGACGTCGACAACCGCACGCCCCGCTGCATCAGCTCGGTGAAGATCGGTGCATCGACACCGGCATTGAACACGTGCAGCCACTTCAGGCCGGCGGCCTTGCGCAGCGTCGAATAGAACGAGCGCGACCATTCGGGATGGATGTCGCCGGAGAACAGCGCGGCATCGATGCGCGCGGTGTCTTCCGCACCGACGCGGGCGTCGACATCCTCCGGCAGCAGAACGAGGTCCAGCGCGATACCGTGGCTGGCGGCGAACGCGCGCAGTTCAGGCCCGAACTCGCGCTCGAAAGGCGTGGATACGAGCAGCGTCGTCATCGTGCAGCCGATCAGCGATCGAGCCACGGCCGCGCGGCCGCGTAATGCTGCTCGAACGACTCGATCGCCGGCAATCGGGTCAGCGTCAACCCGATCTCGTCCAGGCCCTTCAGCATGCGCTCGCGGCGCAGTGGATCGAGCGCGAAGCGGCGCACTTTGCCGTCGCCCGCGACAACGGTCTGCGCCTGCAGGTCGGCGGTGATCGTCGCGCCCGGGTTGGCGTCGAGCCAGGCGCGCAGTTCGATGCACTCGGCCTCGGGCAGCACCACCGGCAGCACGCCGTTCTGCAGCGCGTTGCCGAAGAAGATGTCGCCGAACGAAGGCGCGATCACGCAGCGGAAGCCGGAGTCGAGCAGCACGTACACCGCGCTCTCGCGCGACGAGCCGCAGCCGAAGTTGGCACCCGCCACGAGGATCTTCGCATCCTGGTAGACCGCCTCGTTGAGTACGAAGCTGTCGCGCAGCCGGCCGTCCTCGTCATGGCGCAGGTCGTGGAACAGGTAGGTCCCGTAGCGTTCGTCGCGCGGCTTGCGCAGGAAACGCGCCGGGATCAGCATGTCGGTGTTTACGTTGGTGATGTCCAGCGGCGCGGCGACGGCAGTCAGGGTGGTGAACGGTTGCATGGTCTGTCTCCTCAGCCGGCGGCCAGCAGCCGGCGCACGTCGGTGAGCGTGCCGGTGACAGCGGCTGCAGCGGCCATCGCCGGGCTCACCAGGTGGGTGCGTGCACCGCGGCCCTGGCGTCCTTCGAAGTTGCGGTTCGACGTCGAAGCCGAGCGTTCGCCCGGCTTGAGCAGGTCGCCATTGGTGCCGACGCACATCGAGCAGCCGGATGCGCGCCACTCGATGCCGGCGTCGATGAACACGCGGTCGAGGCCTTCGGCCTCGGCCTCGCGCTTGATCTGCGTCGAACCTGGCGACACGAACGCCGGGATCTTCGCATGGCGTCCGCGCACCACGGCCGCCGCCGCACGGATGTCGTCCAGCCGGCTGTTCGTGCAGGAGCCGATAAACACCCGGTCGACCGGAAGGCCATCCATCGCCTGCCCCGGCTTCAGGCCCATGTAGGACAGCGCGGACTCGACGGCGCGCCGCGCATCGCCGGACAGCGTCGCGGGGTCGGGCACGCGGCCGGTGATCGGCAGTCCCTGTCCGGGGCTGGTACCCCAGGTCACCATCGGCACCAGCGCACCGGCGTCGACCTGCACCTCGCGATCGAAGGTCGCGCCGTCGTCGGTCTTCAGCGTGCGCCAGTACGAGACCGCCGCATCCCAGTGCTGCTGCTTCGGCGCGAACGGGCGCCCGTGCAGGTAGTCGAAGGTGGTGTCGTCGGCGCGGATCATGCCGGCACGGGCGCCGGCCTCGATCGACATGTTGCAGACGGTCAGCCGGTTCTCCATCGACATCGCGCGGATGGTGCTGCCGGCGTACTCGATCACATGGCCGGTAGCACCGGCCGCGCCGATCTGCGCGATCACCGCGAGGATCACGTCCTTGCCGGACAGGCCGGGCGCGAGCGCGCCGTCGATCGTGATGCGCAACAGCTTCGGCCTGCGCTGCCACAGGCACTGGGTCGCCAGCACCTGCTTCACCTGCGAGGCGCCCATGCCGAAGGCGAACGCGCCGAACGCGCCGTGCGTCGAGGTGTGCGAGTCGCCGCAGGTGATCACCATGCCGGGATGGGTCAGGCCCAGTTCGGGTCCGATCACATGCACGATGCCCTGGCGCGGATCGTCGATGCCGGCATGGTCGATGCCGCCCCAGGCCGCATTCTGCTCGAGCAGGTCGATCAGCCTGCGCACTTCAGGGTCGGTGACCCCGGCGATGCCTGCCTCACGCCCGAGCGTCGGCACGTAGTGGTCGGCGACCGCGAAATGCTGCTTCGGCCGGCGCACGGTGCGCCCTTCCTTGCGCAGCGCGGCGAAGGCGAGGAACGCGCCCTCGTGCAGGAAGTTCTGATCGACATGCAGCAGTGCATCGTCGGCGCTGCCCTGTTCGATCACGTGCGCGTTCCAGATCTTCTCGAACAGCGTGGAAGGCCTGGCGGAGGCGGAGGCAGACTCGGTCGATATCTCGGCTGGCATGGTTGCTCACGAAGCGTTGTGGCGGGGGGCAAGGCAACGACTCCGCGATTCTCGCCGAATTCGCTCATGCGGCAGTGCACACCACCGGCGGCATCGCCCGCCGGCAAGCCTCGGGCGGGCGTCACAGGTAAGAACCACGCCGGTTAGAATGCCACCCATGAACCCCGCCATCCGAGCCCTGATCGCCCCGCGCTCGATCGCCATCCTCGGCGCATCCAACGACCTGCAGAAACTGAACGGGCGTACGCTCAAGTTCCTCATTGAAAAGGGTTATGCCGGGAAGATCTACCCGGTGAACCCCAAGTACGAGCGGATCAGCCACCCGGGCGGCGAGCTGCGCTGCTACCCGACGGTCGGCGATATCCCCGATGCGGTCGACATGGCGATCATCACCGTGCCGGCGCGCTTCGTGATCGAGCAGGTGCGCGCACTCGGCCGCAAGGGCGTGCCGGCGGCGATCATCTACAGTTCCGGCTTCGGCGAGATGGGCGAGCAGGGCCACGCCCTCGAGGATGAACTGGTCGCCGTGGCACGCGAGGGGGGTGTGCGCCTGTGCGGTCCGAACTGCCTCGGGCTGGTCAACGCGTTCGACCGCGTGATCGCGACCTTCAGCCAGTACGGCAGCGGCGAGGTGCTCGAGGGGCCGGTCGGCTTCGTCACGCAGTCGGGCGCCTTCGGCTCGGCGATCGCGACGCTGGCGCGCCGGCGCCACCTCGGCCTGGGCTACTTCGTGAACACCGGCAACGAGTGCGACGCGACGCTGGTCGTGATCATGGACGAGGTGCTGGCTGACCCGCGCATCAAGGTCGGCTGCGGCTACATCGAGGGCTTCAAGGACGGTCCCGGGCTGCTGTCGCTGGCCGAGCGGGCACTCGATGCCGGCAAGCCGATCGTGGTCACCAAGGTCGGCCGCAGCCAGGCTGGCGCGCGCGCGGCCGCCTCGCACACCGGCTCGCTGGCCGGCGAAGACCGGGTGTTCGACGGGCTGGCCCGCCAGTTCGGCATCATCCGCGCCCGCAACGAAGAGCACATGCTCGACATGGTCGATGTGCTCGCCCACTGCAGTCTGCCCGAGGGCACCGGCATCGGGCTGGTCACCCAGTCCGGCGGTGCCGGCGTGCTGATCGCCGACCGCGCCGAGGAACTCGGCCTGTCGCTGCCGACCCTGTCAGACGAGACTCAGGCCAAGCTGCGCGAGGTCCTGCCCGCCTTCGGGTCCGGGGCCAACCCGGTCGACGTCACGGCGCAGTTCATCGCGGAACCGGAGATCCTGCTGAACGGGCTGCGACTGACCCTGGCCGATCCGTCGGTGCATGTCGGCATCGTCTGGATCCTTTCGATGGATGCCCATGCCGGGATGCTGGTCGAGTTGTTCCGCACGGTGAAGTCGGAATCATCGAAGCCGTTCGTGCTGTGCTGGGTCGCGGCTTCCGAGCAGGCCCTGAAGCTCTGCCGCGAGGCCGGCATCCCGGTGCTGCGCGGCGCCGAACCGGCGGTCGATGCAGTCGCCGGGCTGATCGGTTACGCGCAGGCGCGGCGCGCCTGGCTCGCCGATCGTGCCACGCGCGCTGCAGTGCGACTGCCCGAGCTGTCGCTGCCGGCACCGGGCGTGGTCGGTACCTTGGAGGCGACGCAGCTGCTCGACGCCTGCGGCGTGTCGTCGGCACCGCTCGCGCTGGCAGCGGATGCTCGAGCGGCGGCCAGCGCGGCGGCGGCGCTCGGCTGGCCGGTCGCGGTCAAGATCGAGTCGCGCGATATCCTGCACAAGACCGAAGTCGACGGCGTGAGGCTCGGGCTCGCCGATGGCGCGGCGGTCAGCGCCGCTGCGGCGGCGGTGCTGGCCGCCGCAAAGGCATACGACCCGCAGGCGCGCATCGACGGCGTGCTGGTGCAGAAGATGGCCACCGGCCATGTCGAGTTCGTGATCGGCCTGAAGAACGACCCGTCGTTCGGCCCCGTGCTGATGGCCGGGCTGGGCGGCATCCTGGTCGAGGTGATGAAGGATGTCGCGTTCCGCCGCTGCCCGGTCACGCCGTTCGAGGCCGGTGCGATGCTCGACGAACTGCGCGGCAGGGCGATCCTGTCCGGGGCGCGCGGCAAGCCGCCGGTCGACCGCGCGGCGCTGGTCGAACTGCTGTGCGCGGTGTCGCGCTTCGGCGCCGCAGCCGGCGGCCGGCTCGACGAGCTGGACCTCAATCCGGTGCTGCTGTCGACCGATGCCGCAGTCGCGGTCGACTGCGTGATGGTGCTGCTCTGACTACCAGCCGCCGAAGCAGGACGATCTACGCCGTCACGGTGGCGCTGCTGTTCGCGATCGCCACCGCGCTGGTCGTGCTGATCGCCTACATGTTCGCCGAGCTCTATCTGGCTGCGAAGGGCTGGGGAGGCGTCGTTCCGGACGGGCGCGAACCGGCCCACCTGCGGATGCGCAACCTGCTCCTGTGGATCGGCGTGCCGGTGATGTTCGCGCTGGGCTTCGCGGTCGGCTGGTTCAGCCATGCACCCTCGCAACCGCCTGCGCGCGCCGATGGTGGTGCGGACGGCCCGAACGGCGCATGAAGGCACCACGAGCGGCCCGGTATACCTGCCGGGGCCGGCTTGTCGCTACACTCGCGGCTTCCTGAAGCAAGCCGATCGGGCTCATCGAGCATGATTCCTCATTGCCTAGGCATCGACCATGCAGTGATCAACACCGCCGGGCGTATCGACGACACCGTCGACCAGTTCGCTCGACTCGGCTTCCGGCTCACCCCGCGCGGCTTCCACAGCACCGGCTCGGTGAACCACCTGATGATGTTCGGGCCCGACTACCTCGAGCTGATCGGCGTTCCGGCGCAGAACGCCGCGCTGCGGCCGGAACTGTCCGGCAGCCCGCGCGGACTCAATGCGATCGCCTTCGCCACCGACAGCGCCGCCGGCGCGCACACCGCGCTGGCCCAGGCGAAGTTCATGCCGCAGCCGGTGAAGGCGCTGTCGCGGCCGGTCGCGCTGGACGACGGCGTGACGGACGCGCGCTTCGCGCTGGTCGCGCTGCCGCCCGAGACGGTCTCGTGGGGGCGGCTCTTCGTGTGCGAACACCTGACCCGCGAACTGGTCTGGCGCGACGGCCTGCGCAGCCATCCGAACGGCGCGCGCGAGATCACACGCATCGCCATTGTCGTCCCGGATCCGTACGCCGAGGCGATGCGGCTCGCACCGCTGTTCGCCGAGACCTCGATGCGCCCGGACACGCCCCGTGCAGAACTGACGCTCGGACACCTGCGCGTCGACTTGGTCACCGCAGCGCAACTGCAGCACCGGCTCGGTGACTCGGCCTGCGAAAGCGAAGGACGCACCTCGTACATGGCAGCGATCGAACTGCGCTGCACCGACCTGGACGCGGTGCGCCACTGCCTGCGCGCCCTCCCGGCACGGGGCGTGCATGACCAGGGCTCGCGCGTGATCGTCGCAGCCAGCCTCGCCTGCAACACCACGATCGAATTCATCGAATAGCGCACCACCGAACCGCCGGAGTTTCCCCATGCAACACCCGTACAACCTCGGCGCGCTGATCGATCCCGCGCTGGTCGCCGCCGGCGACGCGCGCATCGCGCTGATCGAACCCGCCACCTCGCCGGTGCGCCAATGGAGCCATGCCCGGCTCGATGCACTGTTCGACAGCGTCGCGCGCGGGCTGGTGAAGCGCGCATCCGGGCTCGGACTGACCCGCGGCGACCGCATCGCGATCCTCGCGGCGAACTCCGCCGAGTTCATGGCGGCCGCGTTCGGTGCGATGCGCGCGGGCTTCGTCTGCGTGCCGGTCAACTACAAGTTCCCCCAGGAGACCATCGACTACATCGCCGCCAACTGCGGCGCGAAGCTGGTGTTCTGCGACGCCGCGCGCCGCACGCAGGTGCCGGCCGGCCTGCCGGTGATCGAGTTCGGGGCGCCCGGAGCGGACGGCTTCGATGCGCTGCTCGACCCGGGTCCGTTCACGCCGGTCGAGCCGAGCGTCATCGACGGCGTGCGCGAACCGGCGATCTTCCTGTACACCTCTGGTTCGACCGGGCGCCCGAAGGGCGTGGTGCTGTCGCACGCGAGCCACCTGTGGGTGACGGGCAAGCGCACCGAAGGGCAGGACTATTCGAAGCACCGGCTGCTGGTCGCCGCGCCGCTCTATCACATGAACGGGCTGGCGATGGCCCAGTTGTCGATGCGCGCCGGGGCGACGCTGGTACTGCTGCCGCAGTTCAACGCGCTCGAGTACATCGCTGCGATCGAGGCCTACCGTTGCACCTGGCTCACCGCCGTGCCGCCGATGCTCGCGATGATGCTGCAGGAAGCCGACGCGATGGCCCGCACCGACCTGTCTTCGGTGAAGTTCATCCGCATGGGATCGGCGCCGGTCAGCGACGCGCTGCTGTCGCGCATCCACGCCGCCATCCCGCAGGCGATCGTGGCGAACGGCTACGGCACCACCGAGGCGGCGATGGTGGTGTTCGGCCCGCATCCGAAGGGGCTGCCGCAGCCGGGGCTGTCGGTCGGCTACCCGCATCCGGCGGTGCAGCTGCGGCTGGTCGACGGCGACAACCTCGACGCGGCCGAGGGCGTGCTGCAGATGAAGAGCCCGGCGATGCTCAACGGCTACTACGGGTTGCCGGAGGCGACGCGCAAGGCCATCACCGATGACGGCTTCTACATCACCGGCGACATCTTCCGCCGCGATGCAGACGGCTTCCACTATTTCGTCGGCCGCGCCGACGACATGTTCGTGTCCGGCGGCGAGAACATCTACCCCGGACAGGTCGAGAAGCTGCTCGAGCAGCATCCGGCGATCGAGCAGGCCTGCTGCATCCCGGTCGAGGACGAGATCAAGGGCATGAAGCCGGTCGCCTTCGTGATCCTGAAGCCTGGCCGGTCGGCCACCGAGGACGAACTGAAGCGGCACTGCCTGCAGCATGCGCCGGCCTACATGCACCCGCGCCGGGTCTGGATCGTCGACGCGTTCCCGCTGGCGGGAACGAACAAGATCGATCGGAAGGTGGTGACGGCGATGGCGATGGCGGAGCTTGAGGGAGCAGCCGCATCATGAGTCCCCTGCTCGCGCTCCTGGCCGCCCTGCCGGCCACCCTCGCCGCCGGTGACGCACAGGCGCAGGCCGGCGGCTTCCCGGCAAAGCCGGTGCGCATCGTCGTCGGGTTCGTGCCTGGCGGGTCTACCGATATCACCGGCCGCGTGATGGCACAGCGCCTCACCGACCAGGTCGGCCAGCCGGTGGTGGTGGAGAACCGACCTGGGGCTGGCGGCAACGTGGGCGCCGAAGCCGTCGCGCGCGCGCCAGCCGATGGCTACACCCTGATGCTGACCTCGATCGCCATCCAGGGCATCGGGCCTGCGCTCTATCCGAAACTGCCATTCGACCCGATCCGCGACTTCACGCCAATCACCCAGCTCACCGCGATCCCCAACGTGCTGGCCGTGCATCCCTCACTGCCGGCGAAATCGGTGAGCGAACTGATCGCGCTCGCACGCAAGCGCCCGGGCGCGATCGCGTTCGCGTCGGCCGGTGCCGGCACTTCGATGCACCTGTCGGCCGAGCTGTTGAGATCCCTGGCCAGCATCGAGGTGCTGCATGTCCCGTACAAGGGTAGCGCACCGGCGATGCAGGACCTGATCGGCGGCCATACGCAGATGGTGTTCGACAACCTGCCGTTCGTGCTGCCATTCGTGAAGGCTGGCAAGGTACGGGCGCTGGCAGTCACCACCACGGCGCGCAACCCGCAACTGCCGGAGGTACCGACGATGATCGAAGCGGGTATCGCCGGCTATGACGTCACCTCATGGTTCGGGCTGGCTGCACCCGGCGGGCTTCCGACGCCGCTGACCGACCGGTGGTACCAGGAGTCCGTGAAGGCCCTGCAGCATCCCGACACCCGGCAGCGGTTCGGCGATCTCGGCGCGTCCATCGTCGGCTCGACGCCCGTCGAGTTCGGCGCCTTCATCCGGGCCGAACTGGCCAAATGGGCACGGGTCGTGAAGGCCTCGGGCGCCAAAGCCGACTGAATTGGCGATGATTCGCGATGGCGGAGCTGGGGGCTGTGACGGCGGCGGCGTGAATGATCCCTTGCGCGTCATCCCTGCACATCGCGCCCTGAAGGTCCGCGCCGCCCAGCACAACCGCAGCGCGGAAACGGAAATGCGCGCCATCCTTGAGGCCACCGAGCCGATGAATTTCGAATGATCCTGCTCGACACCAGCGTGGTCTCGGGGGCGATGACGGGCGAACCGCATCCTCGGGCACGTGCGTAGCTCGACGCGCAGGCGGCCGAGGCGTTGCTCATTTCGAGCATCACCGACAGGGCTTTCCCGCGCCTGATGGCTACATCACCGCGATCGCCGCCATACACGGGTTCGCAGTGGCGTCGCGCGCCACGAGTGCATTCGATGCCGCCGGCCTGACGGTAATCGATCCCAGGGCCGGCGTGCCGACCCAGCTGAACCCTGCGCAGCCGCCGGACTTGCGGCGGCCGCCAAAAGTCATGAAAATCCAATATGCCATGTTCGATTTTCAAGACTTTCCGTGAATACTCCGCCGTCTGCAGTCGCACGCCCGGCGCTGCTCTCCCGCATCCGCGAAGCGCTCGGCCGATCGAGGGCAGTCGTCCTGACAGGCCCCAGGCAGTCCGGAAAGACCACCCTTGCCCGGCAACTCGTCGCCGCCGGATCCGCGCTTTACTTCGACGCAGAAGATCCACGCGACGCGCGGCGCCTCGCCCAGCCGTTCGACGCGCTCGCGCGCACCGAGGGGCTGGTCGTGATCGACGAGGTGCAGCGCCTGCCCGAGCTGTTTCCCGTGCTCCGGGTCCTAATCGACCGGTCCGATCGCCTCGGGCAGTTCCTGCTGCTGGGCAGCGCATCGCCGACGCTCGCGAAACGCGCCGACGAATCGCTGCTCGGGCGCGTCGAGCGCATCGAAGTCGGCGGCTTCGACCTGATGGAAGCCGAATCGGCCGGCGACGGGGCAACCGATCGCCTCTGGCTGCGCGGCGGTTATCCACGTTCGTTCCTTGCCGCATCGGATGAGGACAGCCTCGCGTGGCGACTCGGGGCAATCACCAGCCACGTAGAGCTGGACCTGCCGCAGTTCGGCATCAATGTGGCTGCCCCGGCGATGCTGCGCTTCTGGCGCATGCTCGCGCATGTGCACGGACAGGTCTGGAACGCGGCCGATCCTGCCCGTTCGCTCGGCGTATCCGAACCCACCGTACGCCGCTATCTCGACACGTTGACCCAGACGATGATGGTCAGGCAGTTGCAGCCCTGGCACGAGAACCTGGGCAAGCGGCAGGTACGTGCACCGAAGGTGTACTTCCGCGACTCGGGGCTGCTGCACGCATTGATGGACGTCCCGACTGTGGATCAGTTGCTGGCGCACCCGCGCTGCGGCGCAAGCTGGGAAGGCTTCGCCCTGGAGCAGGTGCTGCGGCTTGCCCTGCCCGACGAGGCGTGGTTCTGGGCGGCCCACCAGGGGCCAGCGCTCGACCTGCTGCTGGTGCGCGGCCAGCGCCGCGTCGGCGTCGAGTTCAAGCGTTCACACACGCCGCAGGTCACGCGCTCGATGCGCACCGCGGCCGAGTTGCTGCAACTCGACGCGCTGTATGTGGTCTATCCCGGCCGCCACCGCTTCGCGCTGGGCGCGGGAATCGAGGCCGTGCCACTGGAAGCGCTGTTGCGCGACGGTTCGGCGGCATCGCCCGGCGCCTGACCCACGGGCGGGTCATGCAAGCTTCGGGTACCAAAGCCGACCGATTTGGCTATAATCCGCGGCCGCGCTCCGGAATCCCCGGTCTGCAAATGCGTGAAACGATGGCCAGGTAGCTCAGTCGGTAGAGCAGCGGATTGAAAATCCGCGTGTCGGCAGTTCGATTCTGCCCCTGGCCACCACCCCCGCAACCTGGCGGAAGCGGAGCCGACAGCCTGTCGATGCGTCGATGCAGGCATCATGGGGCTCACTGAAAGGGAGCATGCCATGAGCACCATCAGAGCCTGGGCCAGCCTGTCCGTCGGCGCACCGCTGCAGCGGCACGATTACGATCCGGGCCCACTCGGCGCGGAAGACGTGGAGATCGCGGTGGAGTACTGCGGCCTCTGCCACTCCGACCTGTCCATGATCGAGAACGCCTGGGGCATGTCGGCCTGGCCGCTGGTGCCCGGCCATGAAGTCGTCGGCCGCGTGGTCGCGCTGGGAAGCCAGGCGAAAGGCCTGCGCGTCGGCCAGGCTGTCGGCATCGGCTGGACCGCCGCCAGTTGCATGCACTGCACCTGCTGCCTGGGCGGCGACCACAACCTGTGTGCCACCGCCCAGCCCACCATCGTCGGCCACCACGGTGGCTTCGCCGAGCGGGTGCGCAGCCACTGGGCCTGGGCGGTGCCACTGCCCGAGGGTGTACGACCCGAGGTAGCTGGCCCGCTGCTGTGCGGCGGTATCACCGTATTCAACCCGCTGCTCGAGTACCGGGTGCTGCCGACCAGCCGTGTCGGCGTCGTGGGCATCGGCGGCCTGGGCCACATGGCACTGCGCTTCGCACGGGCCTGGGGCTGCGAGGTGACCGCCTTCACCTCCAGCCCGGACAAGGCTGCAGAGGCACTCAGCCTGGGCGCGCACCGCGTGGTGCCCAGCCGCGACAGCGACGCAATCGCCGCCATCGCCGGCCAGCTCGACCTCATCATCGTCACCGCGAACGCGCCGCTCGACTGGGACGCGCTGATCGCCGCGCTCGGCCCGAAGGGGAGGCTGCACCTCGTCGGTGCGGTGCTGGAGCCGATCCCGGTGCAGGCGTTCCCGCTGATCCTGGGCCAGAAAGAAGTCTCCGGCTCGCCCACCGGCTCGCCGACCGCGATCGCGCGCATGCTCGACTTCTGCGCCCGGCATGCCATCGAGCCGATGGTGGAGATGTTCCCGATGTCACGGGTAAACGAGGCGCTGGAACGCCTGCGCGAGGGCAAGGTGCGCTACCGCGCCGTGCTGAAGAACGATTTCGCCAACTGACAGCGCGTCTCCCGCCATGACTGAACCTTTTCGCGTCATGACCTCGGGCGCCTTCACCGCCGCCCACCTGCGGCTGCTGTCCGCCGTCGAACGCCTCACCGGCCTGAAGCTCGTGACCCTCACGACCTCGATAGGCTCGGGCGATACGTCGATCCCCAACCGCCTGAAGCGCGGTGAGGTGGCCGATCTCGTGATCTGCGACGACAGCATCGTGCAGGGTTTCATCCAGGAAGGCCTGGCAAGGGCGGAAGGCGCCGCACCACTCGCGCGCTCCTGCGTCGGGCTGGCTGTGCGTGCCGGGGCGCCAGCGCCCGACATAGGCACGCCGGAGGCGCTGCGCGCCACCCTGCTGCGCGCCGCCTCGATCGGCTACTCGGCCAGCGTCAGCGGCCGCTACGTGACCACCGAGTTGTTCAAGCGACTGGGCATCCATGACGAGGTGATGCCGAAGTGCATGTTCATCGGCAACGGCCAGCGCGTGGGTACCTTCATCGCGAACGGCGAGGTCGAAATGGGCTTCCAGCAGGTGAGCGAACTGATGCCGATCGAAGGCATCGCGCACATCACGCCGCTGCCCGACGAACTGCAGAAGTTCACGATCTACAGCGCGGCGGTACCGGCGAGCGCGCTGCATGCGGATGCTGCAGTCGGGGCCATCCGCTTCCTCTCGTCGCCGGAAGCGGCCGCAGACATCAGGGCCACCGGCCTGGAACCTGCAACCCGCTGAACCGCAAGAGGAGACCTTGGATGGCCGACGCGCCGCTGCACACCCTGAGCATCGACCAGGGCGTTGCCCTGTTGACCCTGAACCGGCCGCAGTCGCACAACGCACTGAACCGGGCGCTGCGCCACGAGCTGATGGACCTGTTCCCGAAACTCGACCGCGACCCGGCCGTGAAGGTCCTGGTCATCACCGGCGCCGGCGACAAGGCATTCTGCACCGGCGCCGACCTGAAGGAGCGCTCGGCCGGCTCCACCGCCGACATGATCGACGAGCGCCGGCATGTGATGTCGAAATGGACCCATGCGCTGGCCAGCGTGGGCAAGCCGGTGATCGCAGCGATCAATGGCTACTGCATGGGCGGCGGCCTCGAACTGGTGCTCCAGTGCGATATCTCGATCGCCGCCGACACCGCGATCTTCGCGCTGCCCGAAGTCACCCACGGCTTCTTCCCGGGTGGCGGTGCCTGCCAGCGCCTGCCGCGCCTGATCGGCTACCAGATGGCACGCGAGCTGGTGCTGACCGGCCGCCGCTGGGACGCGGCCGAGGCGAAGTCGCTCGGGCTGGTCAATCGCGTGGTGCCGCAGGCGCGCGTGGTCGACGAGGCGATGGAGATGGCACGCAGGATCGCCTCGTACCCGTCCACCGGCGTCGTGCAGGCCAAGCGCGCACTGAACCATTCGATGGAAGCCGGCCTCACCGCCGGGCTGCGCTTCGACACCGAGGCCTGGGTTGCCTGCATGCACTCCGACGAGTGGAAGCAGAAGCTCGAGGGCTTCGCGCGCAACGAACGCAAGGCCTGATGCGCATGGCATCCGCGCGCCTTGTTCGCACAGGCAGCACCCTCGTCCTCGCCGCCGCCCTGGCCACCGCCGGCACCGCCGCCCTCGCGCAGGGTCGCCCGCTGCGCCTCATCGTGCCGTTTACGCCTGGCCCAGGCGTCGACCTGGTCGCGCGCACGGTTTCCGACCAGCTGTCGCAGACGATGGGGCGCACGGTCGTCGTCGACAACCGCCCGGGCGCCGGCTCGGTGATCGGCGTCGACCTCGCGGCGAAGTCGCCGGCCGACGGCAACACCCTGCTGTTCGTCAACCTGGCTTACGCGATCAATGCCGCCATGGTGCCGAACCTGCCCTACGACCCGCTGCGCGACCTCGCGCCGGTGACGGTGGTGGCGACGCAGCCGCACCTGCTGGTGGTCAATCCGGCGATACCGGTGAAGAGCGTGCGCGACCTTATCGCGCTCGCGAAAAGCCGGCCGGGCGAGATCACCTATGCGTCCGCGGGCGTCGGCACCGGTCCGCAACTGGTCGCAGAGATGTTCTCCACTGCGGTCGGCGTGCGCATGAACCATATACCGTACAAGGGCGCCAACCCGGCGCTGTCCGACGTGGTCGGCGGCCATGCGCAGGTGATGTTCGCGACGCTGGTATCGTCGCTGCCGCAGGTGCAGGCCGGGCGCCTGCGCGCGGTGGCGGTGACCTCGGCAAAACGGTCACGCCACGTACCTGACGTGCCGACAATGATCGAATCGGGCCTGCCCGGCTTCGAGGCGGTCGGCTGGTTCATGGTGATGGCGCCCGCGCGTACCCCGGCGCCGGTGCTGTCGCGGCTGCAGCTCGCGCTGGCCGATGCGCTCGCCCAGCCGGCTGTACGCGAACGGCTTAGCGGCGACGGTGCCGAGGTGGTCGCCAGCAGGCCCGACGAGGCGAAGCGCTTTCTCGAGACCGAGATCCAGCGCTGGGGCGCGGTCGTGAAGTCGGCCGGCCTGCGCCGCGAATGAGCGCGGCGCCACCGCCGGCCGCGCCCGGCAGCCCACCGGCCAGGGGCAAGGTGCTCGCCGGCATTCGCGTGGTCGACATGACCGAAGGCGTCGCCGGGCCTTATGCATCCACGCTGCTCGGCGACATGGGCGCGGACGTGGTGAAGATCGAGCGGCGCGAGGGCGACTGGCAGCGCAGTTCCGGGCGCGGCGAACCCGGGCGCATCGGCAACGCGCAGTTCATCGCACTCAACCGCAACAAGCGCGACATCGGCGTCGACCTCGACACGCCGGGTGGACGCGCGATCGTCGAGCGGCTGGTGTCGAAGGCCGACGTAGTGGTGTCGAACTATCGCGCCGGCGTGATGGCGAAGCTGGGCTTCGGCCATGCACGCTGCGAGGAACTGCGTCCCGGCATCATCTACTGCACGATCTCCGGCTTCGGGCAGCAGGGCCAGTACTCGCGCCTGCCAGCGAGCGACACCATCCTGCAGGCGATGAGCGGCGTGATGAGCGTGGTCGGCGAACCGGACGGCGCACCCTTGCGCGTCGGCTTCCCGCTGATCGACATGACCGCGGCCAACCAGGCGGTGCAGGGCGTGCTGCTCGCGCTGTACGGCCGACTCACCGGTCAGGGCGGTGCGAACATCGACGTGAGCCTGATGGCTGCGGCCGCCTCGTTGATGTGCGGCAGCTTCACCGAGAACATGGCCACCGGGTTGCTGCCGCCACGCCAGGGCAACCAGAACAGCCTGCTCGCTCCGGCTGGCGCGTTCGAGGTCGCGGGCGGCCGCTTCATCACCATCGCGGTGCTGCGCGATTCGCACTGGCACAAGTTCTGCGCAGCACTGGAGCTCGACGCCCTCGCGCACGACGAGCGATTCGCCACCAATGCCGCGCGGGTGAAGAACCGCGACGCGCTCGACCGGATCATCGTGCCCCAGCTGCACGCCGGCACTTCGGAATACTGGCTGGAGCGGCTGCGCGCGGCCGACATCCTGTGCGGGCCGATCAACACCGTGGCCGACGTGCTCGCCGACCCCGCGCTCGCGGCCTGCCTGCCGCTGATCGACACCGGACTCGAGCAGCCGGCGCGTGCGATGGGTTCGCCGCTAAGGATCGACGGCGGCTTCTTCGACGCGCGGCGGCCACCGCCCGCCAAGGCGGAACACACCCGCGAAGTTCTCGTCGAATCCGGTTACAGTGCAGCCGAGATCGAAGCGCTGCTCGCCGAAGGCTGCGCGTTCGAAGAACACCCAACAAGGTAGCGACCCGATGCAGCGAACCCGAACCATCTCCGACGCGTACCTCGGCCTGCAGAAACAGCTGCACGAGAACCCTGACTACGGCATCGCCTCGCTGTCCTTCGCACCGATCGTCGCCGATGTGATCCGGCAGACCGGCGCATCGACGATCTCGGACTACGGTGCCGGCAAGCAGAACCTGCTGAAGGGGCTGCAGCAGGCCGGCATCCAGCCGGCCGCCTACTACCCGTACGACCCGGTGTTCCCCGAGTACGGCGAACCGAAACCGGCCGACCTGGTGTGCTGCATCGACGTGCTGGAGCACATCGAACCCGCGCTGGTCGGCAACGTGATCTCGGAGCTGGCATCGATCACGCAGAAGTTCGGCTTCTTCAGCGTGCACATGGGCCCGGCGGCCAAGGTGCTCGCCGACGGGCGCAACGCGCATCTGATCCAGCGGCCGAGTTCCTGGTGGCTGAAGCTGCTCACCGATGAATTCGAGATCCTGCACCTGCAGGCGCACCAGATGATGGGGCCGGGGTTCTGGGTGCTGGTGGCGCCGCGCGCCTAGACGGGAAGCGCACGGGCACGCCGCCCGTCCCCGGCACAGCCCGTCGGATACCCCGAGGGTGTCGTGCAGGGTCCGCCCCACGATCCGCCCCGAATTCGTTACCCTACGCCCTCGGAAAATCAGGGGGATACCCGGACATGTTCGATGTGCTCGTGATCGGCGGTGGCAACGCTGCCCTGTGCGCCGCCTTGATGGCGCGCGAAGCCGGTGCCAGCGTGCTGCTTCTCGAGGCCTCGCCGAAGGAATGGCGCGGCGGCAACTCGATCCACACGCGCAACCTGCGCTGCATGCACGACGAGCCGCAGGACGTGCTGACCGAGGCCTACCCTGAAGAAGAGTACTGGCAGGACCTGCTGAAGGTCACCGGCGGCATCACCGACGAGAAGCTCGCCCGGCTGGCGATCCGCCATTCGTCGAGTTGCCGGCCGTGGATGATCAAGCACGGCGTGCGCTTCCAGAATTCGCTGTCCGGCACCCTGCACCTGTCGCGCACCAATGCGTTCTTCCTGGGCGGCGGCAAGGCGCTGGTCAATGCCTACTTCCGCAGCGCGGAGAATCTGGGCGTGGAGATCCGCTACGACACCCCGGTCGACCGGCTGGAACTGGTCAATGGCGAGTTCCGCGCCGCCTATGTCGGGAACGAGCGCATCGAGGCGAAGGCCTGCGTGATTTCCAACGGCGGCTTCGAATCGAACCGCGAATGGCTGCGCGAGGCCTGGGGCCAGCACGAGGGCGAGTGGGTCGCGGACAACTTCATCATCCGCGGCACCCGCTTCAACACCGGCGTGCTGCTCAAGCAGATGCTCGAGGCGGGGGCGGACAAGATCGGCGATCCGGCGCAGTGCCATGCGGTCGCGATCGATGCACGGGCGCCGCTGTACGACGGCGGCATCTGCACCCGGGTCGACTGTGTATCGCTGGGCATTGTCGTCAATCGCGATGGCCGGCGCTTCTACGACGAGGGCGAAGACTTCTGGCCCAAGCGCTACGCCATCTGGGGCCGGCTGGTCGCCTTCCAGCCGAACCAGATCGCCTATTCGATCATCGACGCCAAGGCGGTCGGCCGCTTCATGCCGCCGGTGTTCCCCGGCGAGAAGGCGAACGACCTGCCGACGCTGGCACGCCAGCTCGGGATCGACCCCGACGACTTCATGAAGACGGTCGAAGCCTACAACGCCTCGTGCAAGGTCGGCACCTTCGACCATGCAGTGCTGGACGACTGCCATACCGAAGGTCTGACACCGGCCAAGACGCACTGGGCGCTGCCGCTCGACACCCCGCCGTTCTATGGCTACGCGCTGCGCCCGGGCATAACCTTCACTTACCTGGGCGTGAAGATCGACGAGACGGCAGCCGTGCATTTCAGCGGCGTGCCCAGCCGCAACCTGTTCGCCGCCGGCGAAGTCAGTGCCGGCAATGTGCTCGGCAAGGGCTACCTCGCCGGCATCGGCGTGACCATCGGCACCGCGTTCGGCCGTATCGCCGGCACCTCGGCGGCGCGTGCCGCCCTGGCGCCCGCCAACCCCGACAAAACGAAGAAAGCCGAAGGAGCCCTGAGTGCCGCCGCCTGAGTCAGCCTCGACCACCCTTGACGCACTGACGCGCGAGGCCGCCCATCTCGGCGCAGGTGGCCAACCAGCCTCGCCTTCGGCCGCGTTCAATGCGCTGCCGCTGACCGAGGCCGAAGGCGAGGTCGCGCGCCAGATGCAGATCTGCAACGCATGCCGCTACTGCGAAGGCTCTTGCGCGGTGTTCCCGGCCATGACGCGGCGGCTCGAGTTCGGCAAGGCAGACGTGCACTACCTGGCGAACCTTTGCCACAACTGCGGCGCCTGCCTGCATGCCTGCCAGTACGCGCCGCCCCACGAGTTCGCGATCAACGTGCCGAAAGCCATGGCCGTCGTGCGCGGGCAGACCTATTCCGACTATGCGTTCCCGCAGGCGTTGGGCGCGCTGTACCGGCACAACGGGCTGCTGGTGTCGCTGGCGATCGCCGGCGGCCTCGCGCTGTTCCTGGCGCTGGCCGTCGCGCTGAAGGGCGGTCTGTGGCATGAGCCGCTGGCCGGCAACTTCTATGCGGTATTCCCGCATAACCTGATGGTGGTGACGTTCGGCTCGGTGTTCGGTTTCGCGGTGCTGGCGCTGGGCATCGGAGTCACCCGCTTCTGGCGCAACGTGTCGCCGGGCGAGGTACCCGAGGGCGGCAATGCCCCCGCGGCGGCCGAAGCGGTGCACAACGCATTGAAGCTGAAGTACCTCGACGGCGGACACGGTGAGGGCTGCCACAATGAAGACGACCGCTTCAACACCACGCGCCGGCTGTACCACCACTTCACCTTCTACGGCTTCATGCTCTGCCTGGCCTCGACCAGCGTCGCCACGGTCTACCACTATGCATTCGGCTGGCAGGCACCCTATGGCTACACCAGCCTGCCGGTGATCCTCGGCACGGTGGGCGGCATCGGCCTGCTGATCGGTCCAGTCGGGCTGTGGCGCCTGAAGGCGCGGCGCCACCCGATGCATGGCGACGACGCGCAGAACCCGATGGATTACGGCTTCCTGGCGCTGCTGTTCCTGGTCAGCCTGACCGGCCTGCTGCTGATGGTGCTACGCGACACCGGCGCGATGGCGCTGCTGCTCGCGGTGCACCTGGGCGTAGTGATGGCGCTGTTCGTCACCCTGCCCTACGGCAAGTTCGCGCACGGCATCTTCCGCAGCGCGGCCCTGCTCAAGTGGTCGATCGAGCGGCGCCTGCCGAGCCGGCTGCGGCTGGGCAGCGACTGAGCATGGCCAGGCCGGTCCGCGGACGCGAACGGGCATCGGCTTGACCGAGTTCCCGACCGTGGCGGCGATGCGGGTGATACCGGTCGCCGGCCAGGACAGCATGTTGCTGAACCTGAGCGGTGCCCATGCGCCGGTGTTCATCCGCAACCTGGTCGTGCTCACCGACAGCGCCGGGCGCACCGGCGTCGGCGAGGTGCCTGGTGGAGAGGCGATCCGGCAGACGCTCGAACAGTCCACCCCGCTGGTCCTCGGCCAGCCGGTCAGCGACTTTGGCGCGGTGAAGCGCACGATCGAGCAGCGCTTCGGCGCACTCGATGCCGGCGGTCGCGGCCAGCAGACATTCGACCAGCGGGTCGCGATCCATGCGATGACCGCAGTCGAATCGGCGCTGCTCGACCTGCTCGGCCAGCACCTCGGCCTGCCGGTCGCGCACCTGCTGGCACAACTGGCCGACGAGCCGGCGCCGCGCACCAGGGTGCAGGTACTCGGCTACCTGTTCTACATCGGCGACCGGACGCGCAGCGACCTGCCGTACCGCGCGGGGCCTTTGTCCACCGAGACCGACGCCTGGCTTCACCTGCGTGACGAACCGGCACTGGATGCGCGCGCCGTGGTCGCGCTGGCCGAGGCCGCCCATGCCCGCTACGGCTTCGCCGACTTCAAGCTCAAGGGTGGCGTGTTGCGCGGCGAGGACGAGGTAGAGGCGGTGGTCGCGCTGCACGAACGCTTTCCGCAGGCACGCATCACGCTCGACCCGAACGGCGGCTGGCTGCTCGACGATGCGGTGCGGCTGATGCGCGACATGCACGGCGTGCTCGCCTATGCAGAGGATCCGTGCGGCGCGGAAGGCGGCTTCTCCGGGCGCGAGATCATGGCCGAGTTCCGCGCCGCGACCGGCCTGCCCACCGCGACCAACATGGTCGCCACCGACTGGCGGGAGCTGCAGCATGCGCTGACCCTGCGCGCGGTCGACATCCCGCTGGCCGACCCGCACTTCTGGACGATGCAGGGAGCGATGAAGGTCGCCTCCACCTGCCGCGATGCCGGGCTCACCTGGGGCTCGCATTCGAACAACCACTTCGACGTGTCGCTGGCCATGTTCGCGCACGTGGCTGCCGCAGCACCGGGACGGGTGACCGCGATCGACACCCACTGGATCTGGCAGGACGGACAGCGACTCACGCGCGCGCCGCTTCCGATCGTCGATGGCTTCATCGACCTGCCGACACGCCCGGGACTGGGCGTGGAAATCGACTGGGCACAGGTCGACGCAGCCCATGCGCTCTACCGCGCACAGGGCGGCGGTGCCCGCAACGATGCGATCGCGATGCAGGCGCTGATGCCAGGATGGACGTTCGACGCGAAGCGGCCGTGTATGGTGCGGTGAGGCCGGTGCTTGGGGGTCAGGTCTTGATTTTTGCACCCGAACGCCCCGCCCATTCGCCTGACATCGTCGAATTGGCTTCAGCCGAGCAGTGTCACCGCTGGGGTTAGTCCCAGACCTTTTGCCCGCCTGGCAAGCCGCCGGTCGAATGTCGCAAATTCAGTCGCCCGCGAACTGCATGACAGATGCAGGGCGTCCGCGAAATCCAGCCCATGGTCGAAAGCGTCCAGTGCCGACAGCACCAGATCGCGATCCTCGATCGTCACGTGCGGGATGCTGGCCAGTGCGCGAAGCACCCGGGAGACATCCCTTGGCGCCAGCGCGTAAAAGCCGCGCAGCACCCACTCCAGTTCGAGCATCACGGTAACGGATACAAACGACCGCTCTGAAAGGGCCGCGACGGCTGCCGGCCGCTGCAGGCGCGCTTGTGAATCGTCCGGATCGTCGACGAAGAAACGGGCCAGTACGTTGGTGTCCAGCGCCCTCATCGGCGGCCGCGTCCACCACGCGCCACCACCGAAGCCGGATCGAAATCCTCCAGCTTGCGCGGGATACCGCGAGACGGAGCCTTGACCATGCCTGCCATGCCGGTGACGTCGGCAGCCTGCACCGCGCGGACGACACGCAATTTCAAGCCGTCGGGCTCTTCAACGACTTCAAGCCGCGCACCTGCACCCATGCCGAGCCGGCGCCGCAACGCGGCGGGCAGCACGATCTGGCCTTTGGAAGAGACGAGCAAGGTGGACATGTGAGCAACAGGATGGGACAGGGCTTGATATCGTATTCTGCCTTACTGAGTAAGGCAAGGTCGGATGTACCTCTGGGGGCGCTGGGGGTCATGCGCTGGGGGTCAGGTCTTGAGTTTTGCATGTACATGCAAAACTCAAGACCTGACCCCCAGCGCACTGTCATGCACCGGCGCTAGACTGTGCCCCGGATAGTTCCGCACCGGAAGGCTCTCGATACCGCCATGAATACGATCGACGACTCCAGCCTGGCAGGCCGTGTGATGCTGGTCACCGGCGCGAACACCGGCATCGGCCGGGTGACCGCACGCGAACTCGCCCGGCGCGGCGCGCAGGTATTCCTGGCCTGCCGTTCGGAGGAACGCACCCGGCCGGTCCTCGACGAGATCCGCGCGGCCGCGCCAGGCGCACGGGCGGAGTGGCTGCCACTGGACCTCGGCGATTTCGCTTCCGTGCGCAACTGCGCGGCCCTGTTCCTGCAACGCGGCCTGCCGCTGCACGTGCTGGTCAACAACGCAGGCCTGGCCGGGGCGCGGGGGTTGACCGCATCCGGGTTCGAGGTCGCGTTCGGCGTGAACCACATGGGGCATTTCCTGCTGACGCAGTTGCTGCTGGAGCGGATACGGCAGTCCGCACCTGCGCGCATCGTCACCGTCGCCAGCCGCGCGCATCGCCACGCGCACGGGATCGACTGGCGGGCGGTGCGGGAGCCAACCTGCACGCTCACCCGCATCCGCGAGTATGCGACCTCGAAGCTGGCTAATCTGCTGTTCAGCGCCGAACTCGGCCGCCGACTGCACGGCAGCGGCGTCTCGACCTATTCGCTTCACCCGGGGGTGGTAGCGTCGGACATCTGGCGCCAGTTGCCCTGGCCGTTGCGGCCGCTGATCGCGCTGCGCGGCATTTCGAACGAGGCAGGCGCGCTGACAACATTGCATTGCGCCACCGCGTCGTCGGTGGCCGGCGAGAGCGGCCTGTACTACAGCGAGTGCCGCCCGGTGGCAACCAGCCCGGCCGGACAGGATCGCGCGCTGGCAGAGGCGCTCTGGCAGCGTAGCGAAGCCTGGTTGGGGGAGCCGCCCGCATCGGCGCAGGTCACTGGAATTTGCTAACGTCGGCGGAAGAATCGCGCGCCGGCTTGCCGGCTGCCCGCAGACTTTCACCACTGGAGATCATGATGTCCAAGCCGATCTGGGATGCCTTCCTCACCGAACGCGACCGCCAGGTGTTCGAGGCGAGCGGCTACGGCGCCCTGCAGGGCTTCGGCAAGCGGCCGGCGATCCTGGTGATCGACGTCAACTACAACTTCTGCGGCGACCGTCCGGAGCCGATCCTCGAATCGATCAAGCGCTGGCGCAATTCCTGCGGTGCAGAGGCTTGGGAGGGCGTGGCAGCGATCAAGAAGCTGATCGCCGCCGGCCGCGGCAAGGGGCTGCCCATTCTCTACACCACCGGCATACGCCGCGAAGACGACTGGGACGCCGGCTCCTGGGCGTGGAAGAACAGCCGCTCGGCGGAGCGCGTGCGCCCGACCGGCGTGCAGGCCGATGGCAACACGATCGTCCCCGAGATCGCCCCCGGCCCGGACGACCTGGTCGTCTACAAGCAGAAGCCCAGTGCCTTCCACGGCACCAACCTGCTGTCGTGGCTGATGCTGCTTGGAGCAGACAGCCTGATCGTCACCGGCACCACCACCAGCGGCTGCGTGCGCGCGACGGTGCTCGATGCGTTCTCGAACAACTTCCGCGTGTCGATCGTCGAGGAAGGCTGCTTCGACCGCGCGCAGGCGAGCCATGCGATCAACCTGTGCGACATGCATGCGAAGTACGCCGACGTGATCCGGCTGGACGAATCGCTGTCATTCATCCAGTCGCTGCCGGAAGGGTTGTTCCCGAACCTGCCGGGAGCCGGTCGCAAGGGCTGACACAGGGCGCCGCGCAACGCCCGATGGACAGCCTGCCGGCGCGCGACCGCCCCCCGCTTTGCGGCTACCCTGCCACGCCATTCTGCTGCGTCGCACCGATGCCCGCCGACCACATCGATTTCCTCGTGATGCAACCCGACTGCGAACAGCAGGTCATCCGCGACCTGCTGTTCGCAGTGATGGCGTTCAACACGCACAGCCTCAGCCCCGAGGCTGAGATGCAAGTGAGCTTTCCGCTGTTCGACGACCTGAAGGTGGCCGGGCGCGCCCGGCTCGGCGAGGCGACCACCGGCCCGGTGGTACGGGTGAACGGACCTGCACGCAAGCTCGCAGTGCTCGCCACGCGCCATGAAGTGGTTACTCACCTGCGCGCAGGTCGAGCGTGTACCTTAGAGCGCGATCAGGCAGTGATCGACGGCGGTCGGCATGAACGATTCGGCCTGATCGACCGCGCGCACGCCTCGCTGATCGCACAAGGCCCGGTGATCGCCCGTCCGCTGCCGGTGTCCGGCCAGCCGCGGCTCGCCGAAATGGCCGGCGCGCTGGGCGCGGTGGTCGAGAGCGAGGCGATCTTCGTGCAGCGTACCGAGCTGGCGGTAGCGCAATCCGGCCTGATCGATCCGCTCGGCTTTTCTTGGAGCAGTACCGTCCCGGTCAAGGGCTGACCGGATCGACGCAGGGCGAGGCGTGGACGAAGGACGCCACGAGCCGAGGCTGCAGGTGCGGCGCGAAAGCGCGGGCGGAGGTAACCTTCACTCCGCCTTGATGCCGGCCTTGCGGACCACGGTGTCCCAGCGCTGGAGTTCCACGTCGAGGAAGCGACCGAAGTCGGTCGGTGAGGACACCAGCAGATCGAGTCCCTGCTGGGTGAACCGATCGAGGAACGCCGGCGCCCGCAGGGCACGACTGGTATCCCGGCCAATCACATCGACCACCGGGCGCGGCGTGCCTGCCGGCACGACCATGCCGTACCAGGTGAGGTACTCGAATTTCGGCAGGCCGGATTCGGCCACCGTCGGCAGATCGGGCGCCAGGGGCGAGCGCTTCAGGCTGGTCACGCCCAGTACGCGCAGCTTGCCACCCTTGATGTGCGGCAGCACGCTCGCCATGTTGGTGAGCAGCATCTGCGCCTCGCCCGACAGCAGCGCGTTGGTCGCGAGGCCGGCACTCTTGTACGGCAGGTGCAGCAGTTCGATGCCACTGGCGATGCGGAAAAGCTCCGAGCCGAGATGGGTGGCGCTGCCCGCGCCGGCGGATCCATAAGCCAGACGGCCCGGCTGCGCCTTGGCCAGCGCGATCAGTTCCCGCGCCGAGGCCGCAGGCACCGATACGTGCACGGCCAGCGCGCTCGGCTGGCTCGCGAGCAGGGACACCGGCGCGAAGTCGCGCCGCACGTCGTAGGGCAGGTCCTTGTACAGCGCGGGCGAGATCGCCAGCGAGGAACTCGACACAAGCAGCGTATGGCCATCCGGCGCGGCCTTGGCCGCAATGGTGGTACCGACGACGCTGCCTGCCCCGGGCCGGTTGTCGACGACGACAGCCTGGCCCCAGGCTTCGCCCAGCGCCGCTGCGGCAATGCGCGCGACGATGTCGCTGCCGCCGCCCGGCGCCAGCGGAACGATCATGCGGACAGGACGCGCAGGAAAGGTCGCCGCCGCTGCAGCACTGCCAGACGCAGCTGCGAGCGTGACCGCCACGATCAGGTACTTCCCGCGCATTTCGTCTCTCCTGAACCCGCGCCGCAACCGGACGGCGCGAGAGCGTTTCACGAGCGTACGACAGGGAAATTTCCGTTTCGTGACAGTCGGCGGCAACGCCCGGCTCAGCCCGGCAAGCGCTCGATCGTGCGCGCCGTCGCGCCACGATGGTGCCGGGCAAATGCAGCACCGGCCTCGCCCATCACGGCTCGCGCGGCGGGGTCGCCGAATAGGCGGGTAGCTTCGCGGCCGAGCCCGGCGGCGTCCTCGACCCGGCAGGCCGCCCCGGCGGCGATCGCCTGCGCCGCGACTTCCCGGAAGTTGAAGGTGTGCGGGCCCACCAGCACCGGCCGGCCGAGCGCGCAGGGCTCGATCAGGTTCTGCCCGCCCAGCGGCAGCAGGCTGCCGCCGACGAAGGCGATGTCACTGGCCGCATAGTAGGCGGCCATCTCGCCCATGCTGTCGCCGAGCAGCACCTGAATCGAACGATCCGCGAGCGACTCGACGCCGCCCTGCGCACTGCGCCGCACGTAACGCAGCCCGGCCTGGTCGAGCAGGCGGGCGACCTCGTCGAAGCGCTGCGGATGGCGTGGCACCAGCAGCAGCAACAGCCCGGGCACCTGCATCGCGCGCAGCGCCTCGAGCACCAGCGGCTCCTCGCCCTCGCGCGTGCTCGCCGCGATCAGCACCGGGCGCCCGGCCCAGCCGGCGCGCCAGCGCTCGCCCGCCGCGACCAGCGCGGGCGACGGCAAGGCATCGAACTTGACGTTACCGGTAACCACGACCTCGGGCGCGCCGAGCGCGCGCAACCGGTCGGCGTCGGCAGCGGCCTGCGCAAACACGCCCGACAGGCCGCGCAGCGCATCGGCCGTCAGTTGCGGAAAGCGGCGGTAACGGGCGGCGGAGCGTTCCGACAGCCGGGCATTCACCAGGTACAGCGGCACACCCCGACACCGGCATGCACCGACCAGGTTCGGCCAGAGTTCGGTTTCCATGATCACGCCGACATCCGGTCGGAAGTGGTCCAGGAACCGCCGAACCGCGAACGGGAAGTCGTACGGGAGATAGACCGACCGCACGGTATCGCCGAACAGTTCATGCGCGGTCGCCCGGCCGGTGGGCGTCATGTGCGTGAGCAGGAAGCGCGCGTCGGGCCGGCGCGCACGCAGCGCCTCGATCACCGGGCGCGCGGCCTGGGTCTCACCGACCGACACCGCATGCAGCCAGTACAGGGGCCCGGAGCGTTCGAGTTGGGCTGCCCTGGCCGACGGCACAACGGCCGGCGCGGCGCGCGAACGATAGCGCCCGAACCGCTCGCCCAGGTGATCCAGGTAACCGGGCTGCCGGCGCAAACGCAGCGCGAGCCGCGCCAGCACGAGCGGCGCAGCGAGCCACAACCCGAGCGTGTACAGCCTGCGGCCGCCCGCCCTGGGGTCGGACCGTGGTGCGGCCGGGCTGGCCCCGGCGTCACGGGTCATGCGGCCTGCCCGGCGGTGACCTGCACGGCCGCGGCCAGCACCTCGTCCGGGCCGGGCACGTTCGACACGCCACCGAGGTTCAGGCCTACCGAGGCCGGATAGAGCCCGTTGCGGGCCGGGTCGGTCGCGACATAGATGCCGATGCAGCGCACTCCGACCGCCGAGGCCAGGTGCAGGAGCCCGGTGTCGACGCCGATCACCACCGCCGCCTGCGCGAGCCCGCGCGCCAGGTCGGCCAGCCCGCTGCGCGGCGGCACGCGAGCGCCGGGAATCGCCGCCGCGAGCCGTTCGGCCCGTACGCGCTCGCTGTCGGATCCCCACGGAATGACCGCCCGCAGGCCGAGACGGTCGCGCAGCGCGCAGCCGAGCGCGATCCACGCCGATTCCGGCCACAGCTTCTCGGCGCGCGCCGTCGCATGCAGCAGCACGGCGAACGGCGAACGGCCGTCCCAGTCGCCGCCGACGTCCGCGCCTGGCCCCGCGCCCGGCCGCCCCGCGGCCGCCCCACGGTCGCGCAACTGCAGGCCGTAGGACGGCGGCCCGTCGAGGGTGTACCCAGCCGCCAGCGCGACCAGTTGCCGGTTGCGCTCGAGTGCATGGAGGGTACGCGGCACCGGATACACTCGCTGGTAGAAATGGGTCGCCAGCAGTTCACGCACGCTCGAGCGATCGAACCCGGCGCTTGGGCCGGTCGCCAGGCGCGCCAGCAGCGCACTCTTCAGCAGTCCCTGGGTATCGACCACGAGGTCGTACGGATGGGCCGACAGGCGGGCGCGCATGCCGCGCCAGCCGCTCCGGCTCTCGGCTGCCCATGGCCGCGAGCGCCAGCGGCGCAGCGCGCAGGGAATGACGTCATGGACGCCCGGATGCAGCGCCGGCACCTCGGCGAACGCCTGTTCCACCAGCCAGTCGACCGTGACCCCGGGCAGCGCACGGTGCAGGTCGTCGACCACCGGCAGGTTGTGCACGACATCACCGAGCGAGGACGTCTTCACCAGCAGTACGCGGCGCAACGTCGGGCGCAGCACAGGGCGGGCGGTGGAAGACAGGGCGGACACAGGGGTGCACCGGAAGTATCGATCGGCCTAGAATATCGGCATGGGCGCAATCATGCTCGATTCCACGACTGTGGTGACCCCTGCGGTTCCCCACGACGTTCCAGCAACGGCATCCGGCACGGCTCCCACGCAATGAGGATTCTCCTGACCGGGTGTGCCGGCTTCATCGGCATGCACACTTGCGAACGCCTGATTGCCCGGGGCGATGAAGTCGTCGGTGTCGACAACCTCAACGACTATTACGACCCTGCCCTGAAGCAGGCGCGGCTCGCCCGGCTGCTCGGCCATCCGTCCTTCCGCTTCGAGCGGCTCGACATCGCCGATGCGGACGCACTCGACCAGGTCTTCGCCACGCACCGCCCGCAGCGCGTGGTGAACCTGGCCGCCCAGGCCGGCGTGCGCTATTCGCTGAAGAATCCGCAGGCCTATGTCGCCAGCAACCTGACCGGCTTCGTGAACGTGCTCGAGGCCTGCCGGCACCATGCGGTCGAGCACCTGGTCTATGCCAGCAGCTCGAGCGTCTACGGCCACAACACCGACCTGCCGTTCCGGGTCGAGCAGGACGTCGACCATCCGGTCAGCCTGTACGCGGCGACCAAGAAGTCGAACGAGCTGATGGCGCACTGCTACAGCCACCTGTTCAGGCTGCCGACCACCGGGCTGCGCTTCTTCACGGTCTATGGCCCCTGGGGCCGGCCCGACATGGCGCTGTGGCTGTTCACCCGCGCGATCCTCGACGGCAAGCCGATCGACGTGTTCAACGAGGGACGCATGCGGCGCGACTTCACCTACATCGACGACATCGTCGAGGGCGTGGTGCGCGTGATCGACCATGTCGCGACGCCCGACCCTGGCTACGACCGGCACACGCCGAACGCGGCAATGAGCGATGCGCCCTACCGGCTCTACAACATCGGCAACCAGAACCCGGTGCAGCTGCTCGATTTCATCGCGGCGATCGAGGACGCCCTCGGCCGCAAGGCGGTGCGCAACCTGCTGCCGATGCAGGCGGGCGACGTCGAGGCGACGTTCGCCGACGTGTCCGCGCTGGACAAGGCGGTGGGTTTCAGGCCGGCGACGCCCATCGAAGTCGGCGTGCGGCGGTTCGTCGAGTGGTATCGCGGCTGGAGTGCATTGACCATGGCTCGCAGTACCGTGTGATGGACACGATACTCGTCACCGGCGGCGCCGGCTTCATCGGCGCGAACTTCGTGCTCGACTGGCTTGCCCCGTCGAACCCGGATGCATGCCCGGTCGTGAATCTGGATGCCTTGACCTATGCCGGCAACCTGGCGAGCCTGGAGCCGGTCGCCAGCGACCCGCGCCACCGGTTCGTGCACGGCGACATCAACGACCGCGCGCTCATCGCACGGCTGCTGCGCGAACACCGTGTGCGCGCGATCGTGAACTTCGCTGCCGAAAGCCATGTCGACCGCTCGATCCTCGGCCCGGACGCGTTCGTGCAGACCAACATCGTCGGCACCTTCAACCTGATCGAGGCGACGCGCGATTGGCTGTCCACCCTCGACGCCACGGACCGCGCCGCGTTCCGCTTCATCCAGGTCTCGACCGACGAGGTGTTCGGCGCGCTCGAACCGGACGATCCATCGTTCAGCGAGACCACGCCGTTCTCGCCGCGCAGCCCCTATTCAGCCTCCAAGGCGTCCGCTGACCACCTGGTGCAGGCTGCCTGGCACACCTACGGGCTGCCGGCCATCATCACCCACTGCTCGAACAACTACGGCCCGCTCCAGTTCCCGGAAAAGCTGGTGCCGCTGATGATCCGTAACGCGCGGCGCTCGCACGCGGCAGGCCGGGGGAGACCTACAAGATCGGCGGCAGCCGCTCGTCTACTACCCGCTGTCCACGCTGATGCTCGCCGGCATCCGGGAGGTGCTACTGATCTCGACGCCGCAGGACACGCCGCGTTTCCAGCAGCTATTGGGCGACGGCTCGCGCTGGGGCCTGTCGCTGTCCTGCGCGGTGCAGCCCTCGCCGCGCGGCGCACTCGAGGTAGTGGCGCTAGGCCGGGGCATGGCCTGACTGGATACCGGGACGCACGACTCCTTGCTTGAGGCCAGCCAGTTCATCCAGACCATCGAGAAGCGCCAGGGGCCGAAAGTCGCCTGCCCGGAAGAGATCGCCTGGCGCAAGGGCTGGATCGACGACGCAAGCCTCGAAGCGCTGAACGGATGCGCATCGAGAAGACGAGACTCCCGGAAGTGCTGCTGCTCGAGCCGACCGCCTACGGCGATGAACGCGGCATGTTCTTCGAGAGCTTCAATGCCCGCGCGATGGCCGAAGCCGGCATCGCCCTGCCGTTCGTGCAGGACAACCACTCGATTTCGCTCGCCGGGGTGCTGCGCGGCCTGCACTACCAGTTGCAGCAGGCGCAGGGCAAGCTGGTGCGCGCAGTGGTTGGAGAATTGTTCGACGTCGCGGTCGACATCCGCCGCAGTTCGCCGCGCTTCGGGCAGTGGACCGGGCACCGGCTGTCGGCGGCCAACCGCACCATGATGTGGGTGCCGCCGGGTTTCGCGCACGGCTTCCTGGTGCTGTCGGAGCGGGCCGAGGTGCTCTACAAGACCACCGACTACCACGGCCCGCAGTTCGAGCGCTCGATCGCGTGGGACGACCCGCAGATCGGCATCGACTGGCCGATGGCCGACGTGCACCCGTCTGCCGTCTCACTGCCGGTGCTGTCGACACGCGACCTTTGCGGCCAGCCGCTTGCCGAGGCGGAGACCAATCCGTGACACGGGTGCTGCTGTTCGGGTGCAGCGGGCAGGTGGGTGGCGAGCTGGCACGGCTGTTTGGCCAGCGTACCGGCACCCTTGCCACAACCGGAGCGGGTACGCCGCCCCTGCCACAGCCGGCCTACGAACTGACCGCGCTCGACCGTACCGGCTGCGACCTGTCCGACCCCGATGCCATGCATGCGGCGATCGCCCGCGCGAAGCCGCAGGTCATCGTCAATGCCGCAGCATGGACCGCTGTCGACCGCGCGGAGGCCGAGCCGGACGCCTGCCGCAGGATCAACACCGGGGCATCGGCAGCGATGGCGGCGGCCGCACGCGACAGCGGCGCGCTGCTGGTGCACTACTCGACCGACTACGTCTTCGACGGCAGCGCTCGCCGGCCTTACCGCGAGGATGACCCGGTCGCGCCGCGCAGTGCCTATGGCCGCAGCAAGCTCGAAGGGGAGCGGGCGATCGCCGCCAGCGGCTGTGCTGCGATCGTCCTGCGCACCAGCTGGGTCTACGGGATGACCGGACAGAACTTCCTGCGCACGATGCTGCGCCTGGCCAACGAGCGCGAGGAGCTCGGGGTGGTCGACGACCAGCAGGGCAGCCCGACCTGGAGTCGCTCGCTCGCGCGGGCGACGCTGCAGTTGCTCGATGCCCATGCCAGCGAGCCGGCTGCCTGGCCCCGGCCTTTCGGGTTGTACCACGCAACCGCCAGCGGCTCGACCACCTGGTTCGGGTTCGCGTCGGCGATCTTCGAGCTCGCGCCGGGGCTCACCAGGCGACCGAGACTGCGACCGCTGACCACCGCAGACTACCCATTGCCGGCGCCGCGGCCGGCCTGGTCGGTGCTGGATTGCAGCCGCCTGCAGGCTCGATCGAACCTCAGGCTGCCCGCCTGGCGGCACGCGCTTGCCGAGTGCCTGGCGGCAGGCGAGCCAGTTGCATGAGTACATCAGGACGGGGCGGACCTGCCAAGCATGTTCAGCAGCCATCCACCACCCGATGCTCAACGAGCAGCCGGCCATACTCGGCCAACAGCAACCTGCTCAGCCGATCCGACGTGAACTGCTGTTCCACTCTCGCTCGCGCTGCGCGCGCCATGCGCATGCGGCGTTCCGGATTCCGCATCAGTTCCAGCATGGCATCGGCAAGAGCCGGCACATCCCGCACCGGGACCAGCAATCCGGTCTCCCCGTCGACAATGGTGTCGGTCATGCCGGTGATGCGGGTGCCGATGGTGGGGATGGCCAGCGCTGCGGCCTCCAGCACTACCGTCGGAAAACCCTCGCGATAACTGGGCAGGCAGAACACGGTCGCGCATGAGAGGTATTGTTCCGGCTGCGGGTCGTACGGGATACGGATCACCCCGGGCAGCGCCGCTATCCATGCCTGCTCGCTCGCGGACAGTGCGTCGACGCTGTTGTCCAGGGGTCCAACCAGCAGCAGGCGCGCGTCACGTCCGGCAGCGCGGATGCGGGTGAACGCCGCTGCCAGTTCGACCACGCCCTTGTCGCGCGTCACGCGACCGACGAATACGACGACATCTTCGGCCGCACCGATTCCCAGACGCGCACGGGTCGTGGCGGAGAGGGCAGCAGCACGCTCCGGCGAGAACCTCGACAGGTCAACGCCTGCAAGAGAGCCATCGCCGAGTACGCCGATGCTGCCGGTACGAGCGATGCCTTGGGATTCGAGGTAATCGCGCTGGGAAGGGCTGTCGCAGTAGCAGGTCGTGGACAGCCGCACGACTAATCGATCGGCCAGGCGGGCCAGCATGCGGACCGGGCCGGACAGGGTTGTCCAGACCTGCCCAGTGAATGTGTGCAACCGCACGGGCACCCCTGCGAGTCGACCGGCAATCGCGCACAGCAGGCCACCCTTCGGCGTAGTCGAGTGGACGATGCTCGGACGCACGCGCCGGATCGCTGCGTGGAGCCGCCATAACGCAAGCCAGTCACGCCATGGCGAGATCTTTCGCGGCATGTGTATACCGATCACGTCGACAGCCCCGAGTGCCGCCAGCCTTGCGAAATGCTCATCGGGACTGGCAACGAGCGTGACCGCGTACCCGGAGGCCACCATCGCTTCGATCTGGCTGCGCATGTTGTGCAAAAGGAAGGCCGGCACGGTTGCGACCAAGATGATGCGGACGCTCCCCGATCGATGCCCGACTGCGGATGCCGCGCCGGTCATGAGGCGTTGCTGGCCACGATGCCGTGGCGCGCGGCCAGGTCAGCCCAGACAGCGTGTTCCGAGGCCGAAGCCGGCTCTCCCGGGCGCAGACGAAATCGTTGCAGACCTGGCAGCGCACTCAGGCAATCGACGGCAGCCTTGCCTGCGGACACCGTGGCGCCGAGCAGACCCAACTCAGGACAACCGCGAGACGAGTGAATGCGCCATTGCGCCACACCCAGACTGCGCCGCGCAGCGAGGGACTTCCGCAGATTGAACAGGCCTTGGCGATAACCCAGCAGTACCTGCGGCAGACAGGCAAACCTGGAGTCCACGAAAGCTCGCAGCAGCAGTTCCTGATCTTCCGAACGTACCGGTTCGGGAATAGCGTAGCGGTGCAATCGGAACCACGCCGTTCGACCCATCCACGTCGGATGCGGAAGGTAGAAGCCGTTCCAGGGGCGCGCGCAGATAGCTGCATGGGTCTGTCGCCACGGAAAAAGGCCGATGACACCGCCCGCATCGTCGAACACCAGCGCCCGCGTACCGACCAGATCAATCTGCGGATTCGACTCGAGGAACGCGAGCTGGTACTTCAGACGATCAGGATAGGCGAGATCATCCGCGTCCATGCGCGCAAAATACTCTCCGCGGGCCATTGCGATCGACTCATTCAGCCGCGCCGCCAGTCCCTTGTTCGTGCCGCCCGCGACCAGCCGGACGCGGCGGTCGTCGAAGGCACCCGCATGCTGAAGTGTACAGTCGGTGGATCCGTCGTCGATCAGAAGAAGCTCGAAATCCGGCATCGTCTGGGCAAGAATCGATCCGATCGCACTGCGAATCGTGCGTTGCGCATTGAACATCGGGAGCGCGACGGTGACTCGGGGACGGGGGGCAGTCATCACATCTTCGAAAGGGCGCCAGTGAACTCCGGCGGTGCTTCTGAATCGCCGCAGCCTCGGGGCCGGAGGGGAAGGCTAGAGCCTCTGCATGGTAACCTTTAACCTCATGAAGAAGCGAGACGGGTGCTCTCTTGGCGTCACCAAAGTACAGCGTCCTTGTCACTGGCGGCGCGGGTTACATCGGCTCCCACTGCGTCCGGCGTTTGCTTGATCGCGAGTACCGCGTGGTGGTGGTCGATGACTTCCGCACGGGCAACCGCTGGGCACTTCCCGAGGGTGTGCCGCTGGTCGAATGCGATGTCGGCAATGAAGACCTCGTGCGCCAGGCGATCAGGACTCACGGTGTCGGGTCGGTACTGCACTTTGCCGCTCACACCGTGGTCCCCGAATCGATTGTTGATCCGCTCAAGTACTACGGCAACAATGCCTGTTCCACGCGCAGCCTGATCGCATCGTGTCGACAGGAAGGCGTCAACCGCTTCGTGTTCTCGTCCACCGCTGCAGTCTACGGCGCGCCATCCGATGCAACGGTCAGCGAAAGCACCGCGCCGGCACCGATCAATCCATACGGCTGCTCCAAGCTCGTCACGGAATGGATGCTTCGCGACGTGGCGCAAAGCAGCCGTCTGTCGCTCGACGCGGGACTAGGCGGCGAGCTGTTCCGGCCGATCATCCTGCGCTACTTCAACGTCGCCGGTGCGCGCGAAGATGGCAAACTCGGACAAAGCACGCCGAACGCAACCCATCTGATCAAGATCGCCGCACAGGCGGCGTGCGGGGCGAGATCAAGCGTTTCCATCCTCGGCACCGACTACGACACGCCCGACGGCACATGCATACGCGACTACATCCATGTCGAGGATCTGGCCGACGCGCATCTGGCGGCACTCGATCACCTCGAGCGCGGCGGCGGCGGCTGCACCTACAACTGCGGTTATGGCCGTGGCTACAGCGTGCGCGAGGTGCTCGACACCATGCGCCGGGTGAGCGGCGTGCAGTTTGCGATACGTGAGGAAGGACGACGCGCCGGCGACCCGCCGGCGCTGATCGCCGATGCCTCCGCGATCCGCCGCGAACTCGGCTGGAAGCCGACCCGGGACGACCTCGATCTCATCTGCACCACAGCTTGGCGCTGGGAGCAACAGTTCCTGCGACGGGACCACTGACGTAATGGTCAGCCCCACGGACAAGGGTGTCGAGGCACGGAAACTCCAAGTGTTCGAGACCGGGCGTCCGGACGCGCACTTCTGGCGCGATCTCTGGCGCTACCGAGACCTGTCCCGTTTCTTGGCCTGGCGCGACGTGTCTGCGCTCGACAAGCAGGCAACCGGCGGCATCGAGTGTGTGGTGCTGCGCCCATAGATCATTCCAAGGAACGCTTCTGTTGAAGAACCTCATAAAGGCCCTCGTACCCGACGTGCTGATTGCCGCCTGGCGCAGACAGACGCGTTCTCAAATGAAGAACAAGAGGGTTGCCTATGAAAAGTGGGGGCAAGACCTTTATCGCGCTCCATGCCCGATGTTTGTCAAGCGCGCGGTAATTCTCAGGCACGGCAACCCGAACGCCACCTGGATCGAGAGCGGGACTTATCTCGGTGAAACTACTGAACTGCTTTCAAGGACCGCGCGACTGGTTCTCAGTATCGAACCGGAGCCCACGCTGTACTCCGACGCTGTCAAGAAGTTCGCCGGAACAGCCAACGTAGAAATTGTCAACGGCGCAAGTGAACATGTGCTACCGACGCTTCTACAGAGAGTAACCGGTGACGTGAATTTCTGGTTGGACGGACATGATTCTGCTGGCACCACGTTCAAAGGAAACAAATCAACGCCGATCATCGAGGAATTGACGGCGATCGGCAATTCGGCTCCACGATTTGGCAGGGTCGTAGTTCTGGTCGACGATATACGCCTGTTCAGCTCCCATGATGCAGGGCATGCCGAGTATCCGAGCCTGGATTTCCTGGTTGATTGGGCGAGAACGAACGGGCTGACCTGGAGCATCGAGCACGATATTTTCATCGCGAAAAGAGAGCCAGCGAACTCGGCGACTTGATCGATCGAGATGCCGGAGTCATATGCCCATCAGTGAAACAAGGTGGCTTCCAGACCATTCCCGACGTGCTCGCCGAGGCAGCCGCCATTCCATTGATGGTGTTTCGGCGGTATTTTCGGGGCGTCCCGTTGGAAGCATTGAATGCTCTGAGTTAGCGCTCCGGCTTGCTCCGTGACTCGACGCAAATCGTTGTCGTCGTTTCTCGACCAGCCCCGTCGGCTGTTCGCTTCACTGACGGCACGCAATGCGGCCTCGAGTTTTTTCGCGCTTGCCTGGCTCAACCTCCTCTCCTTTCTCAGTATTCCGATTTACATCAAGCTTTTGGGAGTGGCTGACTGGGGCTTGGTGGCTGCGTGTGCCAGCCTGCAGATCGTGGCGAATTTTGTTGACGCAGGCCTTAGTCAGCTAGTGCCGCGGTTGGTTGCTCAAGAAGCACATCGTCCTTCAAGGCTCCGCGAGTGCATATTCTTGTTGCAGCGGGTGTATGTCGGCCTCGGCCTGTTCATCTTCATCCTGCTTCAAGCCTCTGCCGCCTATCTCGCGCAAGACTGGTTTCAGGTATCCAACGAACGAACCGGCGCACTTGAGTTGGCTATTCGCATAGTCAGCTTTCAGTTTCTGTTTCAGTTCGTCAACAGTTTGCACACGGGTTTGTGGCACGGCCTGCAGCGGCAAGTACTTGCCAACGGGAGAGCGTGCGGATTCGGAACGATCAAGCACGCCACCGCACTGATTGCAATGATGGTCGGCTCACCTCAGGCATGGGTGTACGCGCTGGCCTTTGCAAGCGTTGCGCTGCTGGAGATGACCGTCAATGCCCTGACCGTTCGCCAAATGTTTCGGCGTGCCGGCACCGATCACGAGGAATCCGGTATTGCGCTTCGCCCAATACTCAAGAAGCTGGCAACGCTCTCCAGTGGCGTCCTGGTAGGCCTGCTGGTCATTCAACTCGATCGCGTCATCCTCAGCCGAACCGTTGATGTCGAGGATTTTGGCGTCTACATGGTGGTGCTCACCCTCGCCCTCGCCTTCCTGCAATTGCAGGCGCCGGTGACCCGTGCCTACTTCCCTGTTTTGGTGAACGACCTCCAGACCTCTGGCAGGATTTCCGTGATCCACATGAGAAGGTTATTCATTGGAACGGTGCTGAGTGCAACTCTGCCGGCGCTGACTACATGCGCGCTTGCCCCACAAGTTCTAGCCCTCTGGCTAGACAACGCGACGATCGTGAGCGTGGGCACAGGCCCTCTTCGACTCCTGTTGCTAGCCGTCGCAATCAACAGCATTTACGCCTGCATCTACCAAGTCATCCTTGCTAAAGGTCAAGCAGCGCTCATATTGAAGATCAATACAAGCGCGTTACTTGCTGCCGTGTTGGTGGTTGTCGTCCAGCAATCATCATCGGGGATTTTGCTGGGAGGGTTCATCTGGTTGTCGATCACGTTGACCCAACTGACACTTGGACTCGCCTGGCTGTTCAGCCAGAGCAAGAAGGGCAACCCGAACCTTGACCGAAAGTAAGTGGTGCCCCCTCATCCAGTCCTTTCTTGAAACCATGCAAGGGCGGACGACGGCGGCCGTTGACCGCGATGACGCTTACGAGGACGAAGTGGATTCGGCTATCGCAGCCGCCTTTGTCGCTTCAACCAGATAGCCTACCGTGAACTCCTCGACAAAATATTTGTCGTCCAATGCGGACAGGACCCGGGGCATCCAATTCATGAGCACGTCAAGGATGGCTTTGTCGGATCCGTCGACATCACCTGCAGAGATAACCCTGCCCACTCGATGACATTCCTGGGCGACATGCCGAAGCAAGCCGCCAAGCGGCTTTATCTCAGTTACGGTCATGCCGAAACGTGACAAGTATTCCCTGTAGAAGAAGGGAGTGAACCCGCCGTAATAGTGATGCGGCTGTTGATGGAGCCCGCAGCCCAGCGGCGCGGACAACAGGAGCTTGCCCCCCGGACGCAATACCCGCGTCAATTCGCGAAGGGTCGCAATGGGATCTTGAACATGTTCCAGAACTTCAGTGCACAAGACAACATCAAAGCTCGCGTCGGGGACTGGAATGGCAGTGATGTCGCAGACGTAATCAATACGTCCGTAGTTCCATTGTTCTACCTGCACTCCTTCCGTCGTTCCCTTGTAGGCGACGAAGTCCTGCGTTTTGTATTTGGTGTGTGCAAAGTGTTTCTTGTACTGGCACTCGCCCGCTCCTGCATCCAGAACGCTGGCGCCAGGGCTGATCTGCGCCGCGTTGCGGATAACCCATTCGTCGCGCCAGGTAGACGAGAAATTTATGATTGCGGAGACGTTGCCCTCGATTCTTCGCGCATCCAGGTTCTCGATCAAGACTGCGCTCGAACTCGAAGCGGTTAGCAAGCTCGTGATCGACGCCGCGTTCCGCCGTGAGCGTGAGAAAACCCGTGCGAGTACGCCGGCCATGACGGCGTCGTCCACACGCGCCTTATGGACCAACCACCCCAAAAGACTTCCGAAGGCATCGAGAAATGTCGATACACAACGAGCCTTGAGCTTCTTCATGCGCGCATTCACCGCGTAATCCATAGAGCCTTCCGTGTCGCTGGGGTCGTTCGAATGATCGGGCCTATTCGTTGCCCTCTTGATGAATCGCGTAGCCTCGCTGCAGCAGGGCTGTGGGCATTGTAGGCTGAGAGCATTCCTCGATGCTGGTCTGCTTGCGCCCCAACGCAGGTCACATGTCGGGAGTTTCCGCCACGGCTTGCGCTGGCCCCATTCGGCCGAACCGGTAGTAGTCTCGATCGGCATCCCTTTTCCCTGGTAAACCAACGCGCGCATCGTTCGCGTACCGCAGACAACTGCTCAATGGCGAGGTGCACGAGGCCAAGCAGGGGACCAAGCAGACCCTTACAATACCGGGTGTTCCGCGCTGTGCGTAAACGGACAGAACTTCGCCACAGCACATTGCGCGCCTGAGCAGGATTGATCTTTACCCATGAACGGACCACCAGCCCCATTGCCTAGCAACCAATCGAATGCCCGCATGGTCCCGGAAAGGCTGCACCTGGGCTGCGGGCGTCACTACCTCGACGGCTACGTGAATGTTGACTACCCACCGTCGGAGCACACGGTTCAGGCAGGTCTGACTGCGGATTTGTATTGCGATCTGACGGCGATGCGCCGGTCGCCCCTCTCGGCGAGCGAGATCCGGCTGCATCATGTGTTCGAGCACTTCCCGCGCACTACCGCACTCGCGCTGCTCTGCCGATGGCGCGAATGGCTGGTACCCGGCGGCACGCTTCGCATCGAGACTCCGGACGTGCGGGCGAGTGCCTGGCTGCTGCTGTCTCCATTCGTGGATTATTCCGGAAAGCAGGAAGTGATTCGCCACCTGTTCGGATCGCATGAGTCGCATTGGGCGGTGCATTGGGACGGCTGGTACGGCAAGCGCTTCAGGCGCACGCTCGAAGCACTGGGCTTCACCCGGATCAGGCTCAGGAAGACACATTGGGGCCACCTGCGCAACATCGAAGTGACGGCCGATCGCGACGAACGCGACCTTGGCTACGATGCACTTCGCAGCGCGGTGCGAGAACTGCTCGCACTCAGCATGGTGCACACGCCGCGCCGCTGGATCGTTCGCCCGCCATCAATTTCACCGTCGGAGCTTGAACTGCTCGAGGTCTGGATGGAGGCCTGGGAACGGAGCTATGCGGGATGAGCGCACCTGAAGGCCGCCTTCAAGCATGATCGTCTGTCAGCTCCAGGGCGGCCTCGGCAACCAGCTTTTCCAGTACGCCCTCGGCCGCACGCTTGCTGCCCGGCATGCAGTGCCGCTTCTGCTGGACACCAAAGTGTTGGACGCATCAGCGGATCGTGCGTTCGCAATCGGTGCGTTCTCCCTGCACGCCCGCACCTTGTCGGCGTCCGAGCGTACGACCCTGCGCCTGCCCTCGCGGCCCATGGGACGGATCGGACGCGTACTGTCGCGCTTCACCGCGCGTCCCCGCATTCCGGTCCTCATCGAACGCAGTTTCGGTTTCGATCCGTCCGTGCTGGCGGCGCCCCCCGAGTGCTACCTGGTCGGCTACTGGCAAAGCTACCGCTACTTCGAGCACAGCGAAGCGATGCTGCGGGACGAACTGCTGCGGCTGCCGCCCGCAAAGGGCGCGAACCTCGCCATGGCCGCGCGTATTGCCGGTACGCCCGCAGTATCCCTGCACGTGCGGCGGGGCGACTACCTGAACCCAGGCACGCGCGACTTTCATGGCCTGTGCGATGAAGCCTACTACCAGCGGGCAGAGGCCCTGCTGCGCGAGCGTATCGGCGATTGCCACCTCTACGTGTTCTCGGACGATCCAACGTGGGCAACCAACAACCTGAAGCTGGTCTCACCGATGACGGTCGTCGATCACAACAACCCAGCGCAGGCGCACGAAGACCTGCGCCTGATGGCGCTCTGCCGGCATCACATCACGGCGAACAGCACGTTCAGCTGGTGGGGCGCCTGGCTCGGAACAAACCCGGACCGGACCGTGATTGCACCACGGCAATGGTTCCAGGCGCCTGGAATGAGCGACGCTGACCTCGTCCCGCCAGCGTGGCTCAGGCTGTGAACATGACGGCAACGACGGTCGTCGAACCCCGGGTCAGCGTGATCCTGCCGGTCTACAACTGCCCCCAGTATGTCGGCGAGGCCATCGACAGCATGCTTGCGCAGGTCGATTGCACGTTCGAGATCGTGGTCGTCGACGATGGATCCACCGATTCCACACCGGAGGTACTGGCCGGTTTCACTGACCCCAGGCTACGCCTGTACCGTCAGGTCAACGCAGGGTTGCCGGCGACCCTCAACCGTGCGATCAGCCTTGCGCGTGGCGAGTACATCGCTCGCCAGGACCAGGATGACGTGTCCCTGCCGACGCGGCTCTGCCGGCAGGTCGCGCTGCTCGATGCGCAGCCGCGCTGCGGTCTGGTCGGTACCTGGGCTGGCATCCTGAACGAACGCATGGCCACGCGCCGCGGACACCGGCATCCGGTCGGAAACCAGGCGCTCCAGCATGAACTGCTGTTCGACAACCCGTTCGTCCATAGTTCCGTGATGCTGCGGCGGTCGGCCCTCGATGACGTGGGGCACTACGCCACCGACCTGGCGCGGCAGCCCCCGGAAGACTATGAGCTCTGGTCGAGAATCGCCAGACGCTGGGAAATCGCCAACATCCCCGAGACGCTGCACCTCTATCGCGAAGTTGCAGGCAGCATGTCGCGTGCGGGTGCATCACCGTTCCGCGAGCACATGGTCACTCTGTGCGCAGAGAATCTCGCAGCGGCGTCTGGACAGGCGGTAGACGACCCGTGCATCGTCAACATCGCCGCGTTACTGCACCGGGCACTTCATCGCATGGCGAGCGTGCCCGATTTCCGGGCGATGACCAACGTGCTGGATCGGATCGTGGAGCGCCGGGTCAACAGCCGCGACCGCGGTCTGTACCGTGGCGACGCGCGCGCGCGCATACGGAGGCTGGAACTGAGCTACCTCGAACTGCGCAATACCGGTAATCTCGTCGGCCACCTGTATCGCGCGCACCGTGCACTTTACAACCGGATGAGCCCACGGAACACATTGCCATGAGTCACCTGGAATGTTGCGTCATCGGGGGTGCAGGCTTCATCGGGCACCATCTCACCCGGCTTCTGGTCGGCTCTGGCCGACGCGTGCGCGTGCTCGGACGATCCGCAGATCCCGGCAACCCGCTGCCGCCCTCCGTGCAGTACCAGGCCGGCGACTACGGTGATCGCGATTTGTTGAAGCAATGGCTGGCCGGTGCAGACGAAGTGATCGATCTCGCTTACGGCACGGTTCCACAAACGAGTTATGTCGACCCGCTGTTCGACATTCGCTCCAACCTTCCGCCAGCGGTAACCCTGCTGCAGGAGGCTGCATCGGCTGGCATAAGGCGGCTGGTCATCGTATCGTCCGGGGGAACCATCTACGGGCAGGCGGCCGCCCTGCCGATCCGGGAAGATCACCCGACCGAGCCGATCTCTCCGTACGGCATCACCAAGTTGACACAGGAGAAGTACGCGATGATGGCGGGCCGCTGCAACGGCTTGCCTGTCGTCATCGCCCGACCAGGTAACGCGTATGGCGATGAACAACGAGCGTTCTCGGGCCAGGGCTTCATTGCCGCCGCGATACAGTCGGTCATCAACGGTGCGCCGCTGGTGATGTACGGCGAACCCGGCACCATCCGCGACTATATCCATGTGAGCGATGTCGCAACCGGCATCCTGGCCGTACTCGAACGCGGCGAAGCCTGCAACGCGTACAACATCGGCACGGGGATCGGCTCGTCGAACCGCGACGTGCTCGACCTGATCGAACCGCTGGCCAGCGCATCAGGCCGTGCCATGCAGGTTAAGGTCCAGTCACCGCGCCGGTTCGACGTGGCGGTGAACGTGCTGGACAGTACGCGCCTGCACCTGGCCTCGGGCTGGCGTCCGAAGATCGCGTTGGCCGAGGGCGTCCGTCGGGCGTGGCTTGCCGCGCTCGCCCAGGCGTGACGGGCGCATGGGCAAGCTGAGCATCCTGCTCGCCTGCGAATTCTATGCGCCGTCGGTGGGCGGTGTGCAGGAAGTGATGCGGCAGATTGCCGAGCGCCTGGTCGCCCGCGGCCACAGCGTGACGGTCGCGACCACTCGTCTGCCAGGGCGAACCACAGAACGGATCAACGGGGTGGAAATCGCCCAGTTCAGTATTGCTGGCAATGCGGTGGCCGGGCTTTCAGGCGAGGTAGGCCGCTACCGGCAGTTCCTGCTTGATGCCCGGTTCGACCTGGTGATGGTGAAGGCGGCCCAGCAGTGGACCTTCGACGCGATGATTGCCGTGCTCGACCAGATACGGATGAAATCGGTATTCATTCCCTGCGGCTTCTCGAAGCTCTTCGAACCAGAGTACGCGGAATACTACCGGGACATGCCCGGCGTACTGCGCAGGTTCGATCGCCTCGTCTTCTACGCTACCCACTACCGCGACATCGATTTCGCGCGGCAGCACGGCATCGACTCGTTCTGCGTACTGCCCAACGGCGCGGACGAACGCGAGTTCTCGGTGCCGCAGGATCCCGCGTTCCGACGGCGCCATTCGATACCAGAAGATGCGTTCCTGATGATCACCGTCGGCAATGTCAACGGCCAGAAGGGGCACCTCGAACTCCTCGAGTCCCTGCCGTGGGTCACCTGCGCGCGCCCGGTCTTCCTGCTGATGATCGGCGCCCGTCCGAGCGCCACGTCGAAGGGGCTGGCACTGGTGCATCAGGTGCGCGCCGCTATCGGCGCACGCGGTCCCGCCGGGCTGGTCGATCTGATACGGCGTCTGCTGAGTCGTGCACGCGAAGCCGGAGCACGCACGGTCGAACCGTCCGCCCCGCGCGCATCGCTGGACACGTTGCTGGCACAGGTCAACGCGCCGGGCACCTTGCCACGGGCCGCACTGATGGCCTTGCCGAGGCAGGAAGTCATTCAAGCCTACCTCAACGCCGACCTGTTCGTATTCGCCTCGAACGTGGAATACTCGCCGCTGGTGCTGTTCGAATCGGCCGCTGCCGGGCTGCCTTTCCTGTCGGTTCCCGTTGGCAACGCAGCGGAGATCGCTGAGTGGACTGGATGCGGCATCATCTGCCCGGCGGCGCAGGATGCGCGCGGCTACACGCGCGTGTCGGCGCAGGTACTCGGGGCAGGCATCTCGCGGCTGGTGGAGAATCAGGCAGGTCTGCGGGCACTCGGGGCGGCCGGCCGGCAACGCTTTCTCGACTCGTACACCTGGGAAGCGATCACCCGGCGTTATGAAGCGCTGTTTTTCGACATCAGCCGGGATTCTGCAGAAGGCCGGTAAACCAACCCTAGCCGGAATCCACTTGATGATCCCAGAACGGTTGCTCTCTCTTGCCCGGCGGCTGCGCGACCGCAGACATGCCCGCACAGACCCGACGCGCAACCCGGGCTGCAGCGCATTCGAGGTCGACTGCCGGCAGCTTTCGCGATTCGTGCAGTCACGGCTGGTGCCACGGGTGGGTTTCCAGCCGTTTCCAGCGCACGAACTGCTGCTCATGAGCGCTGCGGTGTGCAGGCTGAAGCCGAAGGAAATATTCGAGTGG
Source organism: Rhodocyclaceae bacterium (assembly GCA_020248265.1). Taxonomy (NCBI): domain Bacteria; kingdom Pseudomonadati; phylum Pseudomonadota; class Betaproteobacteria; order Rhodocyclales; family Rhodocyclaceae; species Rhodocyclaceae bacterium. The sequence goes on along the minus strand of JADCHX010000004.1, from coordinate 427,609 downwards.
GGCACCAACCTCGGCAAATCCGCCTGGATCTTCGCACGGACTGCGCAGGAATTCTCCATCGATACGACTGTGCATTCGGTCGATCTGCCGGACGAGATCGACCATGCAGAGCATCCACGCCGCCGGCGCGGCGAAATGGTGCGCGACAACCCCCGCGTCTGCCTGCATCTGGGAGATGGCCTGAACGTCTCGTTGGCGCTCTGGCGATCCGGCGGTTGCACGCAGCGCCCGCTCTTCATGATCGACGGCGATCATTCTTACGCGTCGGTGCTGCGAGAGCTGACGGGGATAGCCGAAGCGGTACCCGATGCGGCCATCCTGCTGCACGACACCTTTTTCCAGAGCTCGGAATCGGGCTATAACGTCGGTCCCGATCGCGCGATCGTTGAAGTGATGGAGCGATTCCCCCAGCGTTGGCGACGCATCGACTCGGGTCTCGGACTTCCCGGCATGTCGCTTCTGCACCCCGACCAACCATGATTCGCATGCTGCGCGGCAAGACCGTCCTGATCACCGGCGGCACGGGCTCGTTCGGTCGTGCCGTGCTCGAACGGCTGCGCCGGATCTTCAGCCGCGACGAACTGAAGCAGGAACTGATGCGGGTCGAACTCGCTGACCCGTCGATCCAGTTCATCGTCGGTGACGTGCGCAGCTGCGACAGCGGCGATGCTCCGGTGTACATCGACATGCCGACGCTGCACACCCACGACATCCGGAACACCGGTCACGACGATCTGTTCACCCTGTTCTGGTCGCACGAGATCTTCGATCCTGCGGCGCCCGATACCTACCCCGAGGCGGTCTGATGAAGAAACTGAAGGTGATGGCCATCGTCGGCACCCGGCCGGAACTGATCCGCCTGTCGCGGGTGCTGGCGCGGCTCGACCAGGCCACCGAGCTGGTGCTGGTGCATACCGGGCAGAACTACGACTACTCGCTGAACGATGTCTTCTTCGAGGAACTCGGCATCCGCCGTCCCGACCACTTCCTGGCCGCCGCGTCACCCGGCTCCACCGCGATCGATACCATCGGCCAGACCCTGATGCGTGTCGACCCGGTGCTCGAGGCCGAGAAGCCGGACGCGGTGCTGATCCTCGGCGATACCAACAGCTGCCTCTCGGCGATCGCCTGCAAGCGGCGCAAGATCCCGGTGTTCCACATGGAAGCCGGCAACCGCTGCTTCGACGAACGCGTGCCGGAAGAACTCAACCGGCGCATCGTCGACCACATCTCCGACATCAACCTGCCCTACAGCGACATCGCACGCGACTACCTGCTGCGCGAGGGCCTTCCGCCCGACCGGGTCATCAAGACCGGCAGCCCGATGCACGAGGTGCTGCACCATTACCTGCCGCGCATCGAGGCATCGGACGTGTTGACCCGGATCGAGCTGCATGCCCGCGAATACTTCGTGGTCAGCCTGCACCGCGAAGAGAACGTCGATCCGCCGGCCGCACTTGAGCGCATCGCGGCAATGCTCGATGCGCTGGCCCGCAAGTTCCGCCAGCGCATCATCTTCAGCACCCATCCGCGCACGCGCAATCGCCTCGCCGAGCGGGCAGCGACGCTCGACCCGCTGGTCGAACTGCACACCCCGTTCGGCTTCCTCGACTACGTCCAGCTCCAGCGCAATGCACGTGCGGTGCTGTCCGACAGCGGCACGATCAGCGAGGAGTCGTCGATCCTCGACTTCCCGGCGCTGAACCTGCGCGAGGCGCATGAGCGCCCGGAAGCAATGGAGGAGGCGGCGGTGATGATGGTCGGCCTCGACACCGACCGCGTGCTGCAGGGGCTTAAGGTGCTCGAGACCCAGTCGCGCGGCGAGCCGGCCGGCAGCCCGGCGCGCACGCTAGCGCCGGTGGCCGACTACCACCGCCCGGCGGTGTCCGAAAAGGTGCTGCGCATCATCCTGGGCTATACCGACTACGTGAACCGGGTGGTGTGGCGCAAGGCATGAGCACAGCGACGGGTGAACTGCTGTCCCCGCTGCTGGCCCTGCTGGTCGCAGCCGCCACGCTGGCCTGGCTGCTAGGCCCGGGCCGCGCGCGGCTGCCGATGGATCGGCCGAACGAACGATCGCTGCACCAGGTACCGGTCCCGCGCAGCGGCGGCGTGGCAGTGGTCGCGGGCGTGCTCGCCGCCTGCCTGCCCGGCTGGCCAGCCCATGGTGTGCTTGCCGGCTGCGTGGTAGTGCTCGCAGCACTGTCGTTCGCGGATGACTGGCGCAGCCTGCCGATCGCCCTTCGCTTCGGCCTGCACGCGGGGGCGGCCGGCGCGTTCGTCTGGCTCGCGCTGCCGCCGCTGCCGTTGGCCTGGCAGGCGGCGACCGCCTTCCTGATCGCCTGGTCGATCAACCTCTACAACTTCATGGACGGCTCGGACGGGCTGGCCGGCGGCATGGCCGTTTGCGGATTCGGCACCCTGGCCGCCGCATTCGCGCTCGGCGGCGATCCGCAGCTCGCGTCACTGTCGCTGGCGATCGCGGTGGCATCGGCCGTGTTCCTGAAGGCCAACTTCCATCCGGCGCGCATCTTCCTCGGCGATGTCGGCTCGGTCCCGCTCGGCTTCCTGGCCGGGGCGCTCGGTGCGGCAGGCGTGGCCGGCGGACGCTTCCCGGCGTGGTTCCCGTTCGTGGTCTTCGCGCCCTTCTTCGTCGATGCGACGGCCACCCTGCTGCGCCGGATGCTGCGCGGCGAACGCTTCTGGCAGGCCCATCGCGAGCACTACTACCAACGCCTGGTAAGGATCGGCTGGGGCCATCGTCGGACGGCCCTTGCGGAATACGGCCTGATGGCCGCCGGTGCCGCTGTGGCGCTGGCCGCGCTGCGGCTGCCGGTGGCCGGCCAGGCGCTGCTGCTCGGCGCGTGGGGCGCGGCGTTGCTCGCGGCGATGGCCGCAGTGGATCGCCGCTGGCAGGCGGGCCGGGCGACCGAGGCGCCACCGCCGTAGCGCAGCGCCGCATCGCGGCACCACACGACAGCGACGCAGGACAGCGCCGTAGTATCATTCAAAGGTCATGTCCGTTCAGCCCGGCAGCCTCACCGATCCCTGCATGAGCGGGCCCGGCCTTCCCGGCGGCGGTCCCTGCTGATGCAGGTCAGCGTCCGCTTGCGTACCGCACTGGCCATCGTCCACGATGTGGTCGCGGCGGGCGTCGCCTGGTGCGCGGCGTTCTGGCTGCGCTTCAACCTCGAGATACCCGAGCCCTTCTTCAGTGCAATGCTGACCTCCCTGGCCTGGGTGGTACCGTTGCAGGCTGCGGTGTTCTGGATGTCCGGCCTGTACCGCGGCATCTGGCGCTATGCGAGCGTCCCGGACGTGCTGCGTATCGTGTTCGCGGTGCTGGTCGCGGCGATGGCGGTGGCGATGGTGCTCACGCTTCAGGGTAAGTCCACCGGCGTGCCGCGCTCGGTGCTGATCCTCGACCCGCTGCTGCTGGCGATGGCGATGGGCGGCAGCCGGATCCTGTACCGGATCTGGCGCGAGCAACGCCAGGCACGATCCGGCGCCGCTCGCTCGGTCTATGTGCTGGGCGCCGGCGATGCAGCGGCCGGCCTGATCAAGGAGTTCTCGCGCAGCGGCGAATGGCGCGTGGTCGCATTGTTCGACGACAACACGGGGCGCCATGGCCGTTCGATCCACGGCGTGAAGGTGTTCGGGGCGCTGGACACGCTGCGCGACGCGCTCGTCTCGATGCGGGCGACGCACGCGATCATCGCGATGCCCTCGGCCAGCCACCAGGACCGCAAGCGCGCTGCCGACCTCGCGAACGCGGCCGGTCTGCAGGTGCTGACGGTGCCGTCGTTCGACGACCTGGTCAGCGGCAAGGTGACGGTCTCGCAGATCCGCGCGGTCGAACTGGACGACCTGCTCGGGCGCGATCCGGTGGTGCTCGACAGCCAAGGCCTCAACGGCTGGATCGCCGACCGGGTGGTGATGGTCACGGGCGCCGGCGGCTCGATCGGATCTGAACTCTGCCGCCAGATCGCGCGCTTCGGTCCGCGGCTGCTGGTGATGGTCGAGTCGTCGGAGTTTTCGCTCTACCAGGTCGAGCAGGAGTTCGCCGGCAAGGTCCGGATCGTCGCCGTCGCCGGGGACGTCCGCTCGCCAGTGCGCATGGCACAGGTGATGCGGCAGTACCGTCCGACCGTCGTGCTGCACGCCGCAGCCTACAAGCACGTGCCACTGATGGAGACCGACAACTGTGCCGAGGCGGTGCTCAACAACGTCGCCGGCACCTGGTCGGTAGCGCAGGCGGCGGTGGATGCCGGCGTCGAGAAGTTCGTCTTCGTGTCGACGGACAAGGCGGTCAACCCGACCAACGTGATGGGCGCCACCAAGCGGCTGGCCGAGATCGTCTGCGAGCGGCTGCAGGAGACCACTGCCGGCACCCGGTTCGTGATGGTGCGTTTCGGCAACGTACTGGGCAGCGCCGGCAGCGTGATCCCGCGTTTCCGCGACCAGATCGCCGCTGGCGGCCCGGTGACGGTCACCCATCCCGAGATCACCCGCTTCTTCATGTCGATCCCCGAGGCGGCGCAACTGGTGCTGCAGGCCGGCCTGATGGGCAAGGGCGGCGAGATCTTCGTGCTCGACATGGGCGAGCCGGTGCGGATCGCCGATCTCGCGCGCTCGATGATCCGGCTGTCCGGCTTCAGCGAGGACGAGATCCGCATCGTCTACAGCGGGCTGCGGCCGGGCGAGAAACTGTTCGAGGAACTGCTTGCCGACGACGAGACGACTCTGCCCACACCGCACCACAAGCTGCGCATCGCACAGGCCCGTCCGGCCTGCAGCGACTTCCTGGAGCGCCTCGCGCTCTGGCTGACCGAGTTGCAGTCCGGGCCGGTCAGCGACGGCGCGGTCAAGCAGAAACTTGCACAGTTCGTCCCCGAGTACCAGCCGCAGCAGCTCGAACCGGAGGGCTCACACGCGCCTTCGTGACGCGCCCACGACGTGCGACACCACATCAGCCACGGCGATGCCATGCCCAGGCGGTCTCGACGATCGTATCCAGGTCGCTGAGTTCTTGTCGCCAGCCGAGCTCGCGCCCGATCCGATCGGCATTGGCGACGAGAACGGCAGGATCGCCCGGCCGGCGCGCAGCGGCGACGAAGGGCACCGGCAGACCGGTGACGCGCCGTACGCTTTCGATGACCTCCAGCACCGAATGCCCGGCGCCGGTGCCGACGTTGTAGATCGCGCTCGGCGCGTCGGCCTGTAGCGCTTCGAGCGCGAGCAGGTGCGCGCTGGCCAGGTCGCACACATGCACGTAGTCGCGAACGCAGGAGCCGTCCGGCGTGGGCCAGTCGAGGCCGAAAACCTGTGCGGCCGGACGCTGACCAAGGGCCACTTGCATTAAACTCGGGATCAGATGGGTTTCAGGGTCATGGCGCTCGCCGACAGGGCGCTCGGGGTGCGCGCCTGCGGCATTGAAGTACCGTAGCGACATGTAGCGCAGGCCATGCGCAGTCTCGACTTCGAACAGCAGGCGCTCGATCACCGCCTTGGTGGAACCGTACGGGCTGGTCGCACGCAGGGGATGCGCTTCGGTGATCGGGACCGATTCGGGGTGACCATAGACTGCGGCAGTGGAAGAAAAGATGAGGTTGCGAACCCCGGCTTCCCGCATGGCGTCCAGCAACTCGACCGTTTTCGCGACGTTGTTCCGGTAGTACATGAGCGGATGCTGAACCGACTCGCCGACCAGTGAAGAGGCAGCGAAATGCATGACCGCATGTACCTGGTGTTTCTTCAGCAGGGCGGCCACCGTCCTGCGATCGCCGAAGTCGCCTTCGACGAACGGAACGCCAGGGTGAAGCAGGTCCCGATGGCCGGTGGCCAGATTGTCGAGAACCACGGGTGCCCATCCCGCATCCACCAATGATGCAACCATGTGGGAGCCTATGTAGCCGGCGCCGCCAAGTACCAGCACGGCCCGTCCATCGTTACGCCCATTCGTCATTCGTCGCCCCCTGAAATGCGCCACTCCATCTGCCGCTGGATCGCCTCGAGTATATTGCGCACGCCCGACGGCGGGCGTGGGGCCCGCGCTTCGCAACGCCCGGTCAGGTAGACCCCATGTTCAGCATCCTTGTTCCGACCTGGAACAACCTCGAGTACCTGCAGCTCTGCGTGGCGGGGATCCGCAAGCACACGTCCGTCCCGTACGAGATCCTCGTCCACGTGAACGAAGGCACCGACGGCACCCCTGAGTGGCTGCAATCGCAGGGCATCCGGTACACGTCCAGCAAACGCAACCTCGGCGTCTGCATGTCGTTGAACGAACTGGCGATGCATGCCACGCAGCCCTGGATCGCCTACCTGAATGACGATATGTTCTGCTGCCCGGGCTGGGATACCGCCTTTGCGCGGGCGATCGCGCAGGCCCCGACCGACCTCGCGCTCTACTCTTCGCGACTGATAGAACCCTTCCCGAGCAAGGTCCCGTTCATCGATTGTTTCGATGCCGGGCGAACGCCGCCCGAATTCGACGAGCAGGCGCTGCTCGAGGCAGTGGCCGGCCTGCCCTCGGCGGACGTCGATGGCGAAGGGTCGCAGCCGACCGTGGTCTCCCGCCTCTGGTGGCACAGGCTGGGCGGCTACGGAATCGAGTATTCTCCCGGCATGTCCTCGGACGACGACTTCCTGCTGAAGATGTGGGCGGTGGGTTGCCGCAGGTTCAAGGTAGTGGGTGACAGCCATGTCTACCATTTCTCCCAGCGCAGCACGGGACGGATCCGGAAGAACAAGGGTGGGCACACCCTCCTGCTCAAGTGGGGCCTGACATCGAAGCACTTCCGCGCCGAGCGCAAGCGGCTGCTCGCAGAGGGTGCCGACACGGGCATCCTGGAGCCTTCGCTGGCGAACCGCCTGCGCCGGGCATGGCTCGCCGCGTCGTCCCGTTATCCGCTGCTCGATACCGACCGGTTCGCACAGAGCCTGTCATCGACCCGGGAAGGTGACGACTGAATGGACAGGCATCCACATCCGGCATGTCCCGGATCAGCGCAAAGGATCAGCACTTGACCTCGCTTCGCCGCATCCTCGTCGTGTGCCCCGGCAACGCGGTCACCGGCGGACCGGAAGCCCTGCATCAGCTGGTGGACGCCATGCGCCGCGCCGGACATCCCGCCTTCATCGTGTACTGGCCTCCGGGCCGCACGTTCGAGGTTCCGCCGCCCTATGCGCAGTACGATGCACCGCAGGCGCCGTACGAAGACCTGCCGGGCGAGCTGATCGTCTTCCCCGAGGTGATGCCTTCGGACGCATTGAAGGTGCGCCAGGCGGAGGCAGCCCTGTGGTGGCTGTCCCTGGACAACTTCCTCTGCCGGAAGAACGTCAACCCGTTGCGCGACTGGTCGCAGTACTGGAAGCGGGCCCTGCGCGGGCAGCGTCCCTGGAACGGTGCCAGGGGCCTGCATCGACTTCGCCATCTCTCCCAGACCGAGCACGCGACCGCCTACCTGCGCGCCTGCGGCATCGAACCCGAACCGCTGATCGACTACATCAATGTCGACCATTTCGTCGATCAGACGCCGGCACTGATCGCCGGCAAGCAGAAGCGGATCCTCTACAACCCGACCAAGGGCAAGGCGTTCGTCGATCGCCTGCGCGCCGCGCGACCGGACTGGGACTTCCAGCCGCTGCAGGGGCTGAACCGCGACCAGTTGTCGGAGCTGCTGGACGCGTCGCGCCTGTACGTCGACTTCGGCCACCATCCGGGCCGGGACCGGCTGCCGCGCGAAGCGGCGTCGCATGGATGCTGCATCGTATCCGGCCGGCTCGGATCGGCCGGCAACGACATCGACCTGCCGATCCCGGCCCGGTACAAGTTCGACACCCGCGCCCCGGACTTCGTGGAGCGCGCCGTCCCGCTGCTCGAAAGCATCCTCGCCGACTTCGAGACACACCACCGGGCGTTCGAGTCGTACCGGCAATGGGTGCGGGCGGAGTACAGGATCTTCGATGAGCAGGTTCGCGCCGTGCTGTCGACCACGCCTGGCTGAGCGCAGGTACTCGAACGGATACCGCCGTTGAACGATCGACACGACCGATACGAACAGTGCCTGGCCTGGTACGCCACGGCCGTGCTCTGCTTCGCGATCGTCGGCCTGCTCTCGATACGGAGTGCAGCGAACCTGTCCGTGCTGCTGCTGCTCGTCCCTGCGTTGCTGCGCGTTCGCGGCGACCTGTCCAGGGCTCGCGACCTGGGCGTACTGCAGCCGCTCGGCTTCATCGCCATCGCGTTGTGCCTGCCGCTGGTGTCGGTCATCCTCGGCGAGCTTCTCAGGGGCGATTTTTCCGCCAAGCCACTGGACGCGCCGTCGCGGCTGGCCTTCTGCGTCCTGCCCATGCTCATGCTGTGGGCGTTGCGCGTGAATGTCGCCAGGCTGGTCCGCTTCAGTGCGCCGATCGCGCTGGTGGTCACGCTGGTGGTCACGCTCGCCTTTCCCCAGTACACGCAGAACTGGGGCGGACGCTTCGCCACCCGGTTCGTCGACCCCAACTCGCTCGGGGCATTCTCTGCCATGCTGTGCGCGCTGTGCCTGTTCGGCCTTCGCCGGCGCCGGGGCGACGACCGCGTCGACCGCGCAGCCTTCTGGCTGGCCCTGGTCGGACTCGGAGCAGGCCTCTGGTTGATCCTCGGCGCCGGTTCGCGCGGCGGCATGGTGGCCTACTGTGTGGTGCTCGTCGGCTGGCTGGTCAGCGTCAGGCCGAGGTTCGATCCGAAAGTCGTGGCCATTTCGGCCATGGCCGCTGCCGCGATACTTTCGGTGAACCTGGCGGTCAACCGGGCACCGGTCGCGCTCTTCGCGTCGGCACCGGTCGAGGTGCACAAGTGGCTGACCCGGACGGACCCTGACACCTCATCCGGGCAGCGGCTGTCGATGTGGCTGATCTCCGTCGAACTGATCGCCCGCAGGCCGTTCGCGGGGTATGGCGATCGCGGGCTGGCGGCGCAGGTCCATGATCCGGTCATCGTCGAGATGGCCACGCCGCTGGCGCGCAGAACGCTCGCGAACAATGGCCCGCACAACGAGATCCTCGCCGCAGCACTGCGCTCGGGCGTTCATGGCGGCATTGCCGTGATCGTGCTGTTCATGGTGCCAGCCGTCGCCTTCTGGCGCAGGCGCAACGAGCCCGATCCGGATGTCGCGATGGCCTGCCGTCTCGGGCTGGGCCTCCTGCTGGCCATGGCCGCAGGCTCCATCACCATCGAAGTGTTCACGCTCAAGTACGCCGCCAGCGGATTCGGGCTGCTGCTGGCCGCGCTCGCGGCGCAGGCACTGCGCGTCACGAACCAGTCCCGCTTCCCGGCTGGGGGTGCTTCCCGGGAAGCTGCCGGATGACTTCGACCACCAGCCCTCGACCGCGACTGTCCGCCGTGATCATCGCATTCAACGAGGCCGGGCGGATCGGGCGCTGCATCGACTCGTTGCGCTTCGCCGACGAGGTCATCGTCCTCGATGGCGGCAGCAACGACGACACCGTAGCGATCGCGCGGGCGCGGGGTGCGCGAGTGGAGATCGCCACCGAGTGGCCCGGCTTCGGCCCGCAGAAGAACCGGGCGATTGCGCTTGCCACTGGTGACTGGATCCTTTCGCTGGACGCCGACGAGTGGGTCGACGCATCCCTGGCGTCGGCGATCACCGCAGCAACCGCCGACGCCGCGTCGCCCTCGGTCTGGCGGATGCCGCGCCGGTCGCGATTCTGCGGGCAGGTCATGCGCCATTCGGGCTGGTGGCCCGACCACGTGACGCGCCTGTGGCGGCGAGGCTCCGCACGCTTCTCCGACGACCTCGTGCACGAGCGGGTGATTGCCGGCCCGTCGCCGGTGGGCACGTTTGTCGAACCCGTCGACCACGAGTCGTTCACCAGCCTCGAGCAGGTGATCGACAAGATGAATCGCTATTCGACCGACGGCGCCCGGATGATGCTCGCGCGCGGCGCGCAGGGGTCGGTCGGCCGCGCGCTCGGCCACGGCCTGTGGACGTTCATCCGCACCTACGTGCTGCGGCTGGGCTTCCTCGATGGCCGACACGGGTTGCTGCTGGCGATCGCGAACGCGGAAGGCAGCTACTACCGCTACCTGAAGTTGATGCTCCTGCGCCGGCGATGATGCAGATCGCGATAGTGATCACCACCTACAACCGGCCGGACGCGCTCGAGCGTGCCCTGTCGGCCTACTGCGCGCAGGACGACCTCGACATCGAACTGCTGGTGGCCGACGACGGCTCCACCGGCAGCACGCGTTCGGTGGTGGAGCAATTCACCGCAAGGGCGCCGTTTCCGGTGCGTCATGTCTGGCACGAAGACAGGGGCTTTCGCGCCGGCGCGATCCGCAACCGCGCGATCGCCGCCACATCGGCCGACTACGTGGTGTTCACCGACGGCGACTGCGTGCCGCTGGCCGGCTTCGTACGCAATCACCGCAGGCTTGCCGAACCGGGCTGGTTTGTCGCTGGCAACCGGATACTGCTGTCCCGAGCGTTCACCGACCACGTGCTGGCAGTGCCGCCGGTGGCGCTGGAAGCTCTCCCGGCTGCAGAATGGGCGCGGCGTTTCCTTCGCCGCGACGTGAACCGGCTGGCGCCGTTGTGGCATGTCGGTGTGGGCGACCTGCTAGGTTGGCGCAAGGTCCAGCCCGCCCGATGGCAGGGTGCCAAGAGCTGCAATCTCGGTGCCTGGCGCACCGACCTTGTACGCGTCAATGGATTCGACAACGCCTACAGCGGCTGGGGACTCGAGGACTCGGACCTGGTCATCCGGCTGCTGCACGCCGGCGTTCGGCACAAGAACGGTCGCTTCGGCACGCCACTGGCCCACCTGTGGCATCCAGACAACGATCGCAGTAGGCTGGCCGAGAACCGCAGCCGTCTGGACGCGCTCGCGGCATCCGATCGCATCCGGGCCGAGAACGGCCTCGAGCAGCATGCCGACTGAAGCCAGGACAGCCGTCCTGTTGCCGATGCCGGCGCCGCCAAGACGCGTGCTGGTCGTGGTCACGCGCCGCATCGGGGATGTGCTGTTGACCACGCCGCTGATCGCATCGCTTCGCGCCGCATGGCCCGGTGCGCGCCTGGACGCACTGGTGTTCGCCGGGACCGGCGGCGTACTGGCTGGCCTGCCTATCGTCGATACGGTGATCGAGGTGGCCGAACGGCCCTCCACTCGCGCGCATGCGCTGTTGCTGCGCCAGATCGCGGGCCGTTACGACCTCGCGCTGAGCACGATCCCGGGCGATCGCCCGACGCTGTATGCACGCATTGCCGGACGACGTGCGCTCGGGGTACATCTGAGCGGACCCAAGCACCTGTGGAAACGCCGCCTGCTCAGCGCATCGGTTCCGTACGACGACTGCGATACGCATACCGTCCTGCAGAACCTCCGGCTCGCCGATGCATTGGGGATCGAAAGGCTGCCCGCAGTCCATGTCGCCACGGGCTCAGCCCTGCCCGCCGGGATCGCTTCGGAGCTGGACCGCGCGCCGTTCGTGGTCGTGCATCCGTGGCCCCGCTTCCGGTACAAGATGTGGCATGACGATGGCTTCGTCACCTTCGGACAGTGGGCACGCACGCAGGGGCTGCGCGTGGTCCTTTCCGGGTCAGGCTCGCCCGACGAAACAGCCTACGTGCAATCGCTGCGTGGCCAGCTGCCGCAGGACACGATCGACCTCGCCGGCCGCGTGTCGCTGGGGCAGCTGGCGAGCGTGCTGCAACGGGCGACCTTCTACCTGGGGCCGGATACCGTCGTGACACACATGGCGGCCGCGCTGGGCATCCCGACCCTCGCGCTGTTCGGTCCGTCGAACCCTGTGCGATGGGGGCCGTGGCCAGCCGCATACGCCGGGTACACGAGCCCGTGGCAGCGCGTCGGCAGCGGGCGGGTCGGCAACGTGCATCTACTGCAGGGTGTCGCCCCCTGCGCACCCGGCGTACCATGCCTGCTGGAGGGATGCGAGCGCCATGTGGACAGCGGATCGGATTGCCTCACCCGCCTGCCTGCCTCGCGCGTGATCGATGCGGCGACCGGATTCCTGGCCGATCGGGACAGACCGTGACCCGGGCGCTGCTGCGCCGCCGCTCAGGCCTCGAGCAACTGCTGCAGCCGCGCATAGACCCCATCGCGAGCAAGCAGTTCAAGATGGGTCCCGCTCTCGACCAGGCGACCGCCTGACAGCACCAGGATGCGGTCTGCGCGCTCGATGGTCGATAGCCGGTGGGCGATCACCAGGGTGCTGCGCCCGTGCATCAGTTGCTCCAGGGCCGCCTGTACCTGCCGTTCGGATTCGGTATCGAGTGCAGACGTCGCCTCGTCCAGCACGAGTATCGGCGCGTCCTTCAGGAACGCGCGCGCGATCGCCAGCCGCTGGCGCTGCCCGCCCGACAGACGGATGCCGTTTTCACCCACCAGCGTGTCGTACCCGGCCTCCATGCGTTCGATGAACTCGTGCGCGCCGGCTGCCTTCGCCGCTGCCACCACTGCATCGCGCGAAGCGGCGATCATGTCGCCATAGGCGATATTGGCAGCGACGGAATCGTTGAACAGGGTGACGTCCTGGCTGACCAGCGCGATGTTCCTGCGCAGGCTGGCCAGCGTGAGCGAGGCACTGTCGCGCCCATCGAAGGTGATCCGGCCCCGCGTCGGCGAGTGAAAGCGGGGAATGAGGTTGGCGATGGTCGTCTTCCCGCTGCCCGATGTGCCGACCAGCGCGACGGTCTCGCCAGGTGCCACCGAGAACGTGATGTCATCGAGCGCCGGGGGCTGCCGTTCGTCGGTTGCCGCATATCGGAAGCCGACCGATTCGAACGAGAGCACACCAGCCATCCGTCCTGCGTCGACGGTGCCCGGATCGGGTTCGGGCAGAGTGTCGATGACCTCGAACACCGTCTGCGCCGCCGCCAGGCCCCGCTGCAGGTGCTCGTTGATGCTGGTGAGCCGCTTCAGGGGCGAGGTCAGCAGGAGCATCGCTGTGACGAAGGACATGAATGCGCCGACCGTTGTCTGGTCCTGCATCGCCCGGTTGGCCGCGATGTAGAGGACGATCGACACCGCGACCGCGGCGATCATCTGGACTACCGGCACGTTGGCCGCGGCGGCCGTCACGTGCTTCATCGTGTAGCGGCGCATGCGGTTGCTCACGTCGAAGAAGCGCCGACGTTCGAAGTCCTGCCCGCCGAATACCTTGACCACCTTCTGGTTCTCGACTGTTTCCTGCAGCACATGGGTAATGTCGCCCATCGAACGCTGCGCACCGAGGCTCGCCTCGCGCAGGCGACGGCTGACCAGGCGGACGATCCACGCGATCAGCGGGGCCATCGCGAACACGATCAGCGTCAGCTGCCAATCGATCCAGACCAGTACACAGAGCAGCGCGATAATGGTCACCCCGTCGCGCACCAGGATGGTGATGGCATCGGTCGCCGCCGTGGTCACCTGGGCCGCGTCGTAGGTCAGCCGCGAGATTACGTTGCCGCTGGCATGGCGCTCATAGAACGCGGCCGGCAGGCGTACCAGGTTGTCGAACATGCGGGTGCGCAGGTCGAGCACGACCCGACTTCCGACGTACTGGGTGCAGTAGGTGGCGAGGAAGGTGGCCACTCCGCGCACCGCGAACAACCCGATCAGCAGTATCGGGATCAGCGTGATCCACTTCGGGTCGCGTTCGACGAACGTGCCGTCGAGGATCGGCTTCATCACCAGCGGCAGCGTGGCTTCGCTTGCCGCGACGCCGACCATGCCGAGGATCGCACAGCCGAAGATCAGGGCGTGCGGCTTGACGAAGCCGAGCAGGCGGCGGTACAGCGCGACACTGTCGACAGGCGGCGAACCGGCAGAGGGATCCTTCGAAGAAGCCACGGCAGGGAGGATAGCCGATCGACCGGCCCCGGAGAGTCCCGCGGCAGGCGGGCAAGGGCCGCATTATGCTCCCCTGCCCGCCCTCGCGCGCCGACCGTCACTGAAAACGGTACGCCACCGTCGCCAGCGCCGTGCGGCCAGGCAGCGGATAGGCGTTGTATCGATCGGGCGTGGAGGCAGACACGGAACGGACGCCGTAGTTGAAATAGCTCCGATCGAACAGGTTGTTCACCGCCAGCGCGAACTGCCAGCTGCGCGCGTCCCATGCAGCGCGCAGGTCGACCAGCGTGTAGCCCGGGATACGTGCGGCTAGCGTATTGCCCTCGTCGTTGTCCATTACCGAGCTGGCCACCTTGCGCGCGCTGGCCGACAGGGTCAGTTCCGTCACCGGCTTCCAGGACGCACCCAGCGCGACCTGATGAGCAGGCACCAGTGGCACCGTACGCCCGGCAAGCGCGATGTTGGTCTGGTTGGACGGCGCAGTGCCGGGCAGCACGCCTTCGCGGAAGCGTGCCTGCGTCCAGGTATAGGCCAGGGTGAGGCGCAGGGTCGGTGCTGCCTTCCACCAACCGCCGAGCTCGGTGCCCTGCCGGCGCAGCGCCGGCAGGTTGGTGTTGCCGATGCCGGAGGTGAACGGGTCGAGCCGGATTTCGTCGTCGACGTCCAGCCGGTGCAGCGTGAGCCGCGCGCCGGCCGATGGCGTGATGTAGTCCAGCGCCACTTCGCCACCGGTGGCCACCTGCGGCCGCAGGAACTGGAACTCGTTGGTGAACGAGGCGTTGCTGCCGTAGATCTCGTCGATGTTGGCGAACCGGTAGCTGCGCCCGGCACGGCCCAGCGCCGACCAGGCACCCGACAGCGACTGGCGGACGCCGAGTTCCCACGCGTGCTGGTACAGCGTCTGGTTGCCAGCCGGCGCGGCCGAGCCGGACGCCCCGCCCGGCGCCGCCGGGTCGTGGAAGTCGGAGGCATCTGCCTTGTAGCGCTCGCGGCGCAGCCCGGCGGTGACAGTGGTGCCGGTGGCATCGAACGAGGCCGTGCTCGCGAGGTAGAACGCGGCATTGTCCTGCGCCGCCGCGACCGTGTTCGACGGGCGCACGATGTTGCTCTGGGAATTGCTGGAGGCCTGCCGGTAGTCCCAGCGATAGACATCGACGCCGACCGTGGTCGACAGGCGGGCCTCGCCGAGCGTGTTCACGAAGCGCATCCTGGGCGTGATCCCGAGCACCGACAGTTCCCGCTCCGAGTAGTTGGGAAAACCGCTGAAGTCGAAGTACGACGCCTGGTTCTTGTTGCGCCAGCCGACGCCGAGGTTGAACTCGCCGATGTCGAGCACCCGGTCGAAATCGAGGCTGGCGCGCGCACCGTCGCGTACCGCATAGTCGAGCGGCGTCGAGGTGCCACGCGGATTGGCCTCGAGCTGGTTCGTGCCGGCCGAAGGCTGCACCCGACGTGCGCCCGGAAGCCGATTGTTCTGTCGATCCATCGCCAGGCGCGCGGTGAGCGTGTTCGGGCCGTCGCGCCAGCGCAGGTCCGCCTGACCGATGTCCTGCGCATTGCTGCTGTTGGCGCGCCAGCCATCGCTCTCGAGGTGGGTCGCATACAGCCGCAGCGCGAGCGGGCCGCTGCCCAGGTTGCCGTTGAAGGCGACCGCACCGGTGGACAGGCTGCCGCCCTGCAGCGTCAGTTCGGCCGAGCGCTCGCCCGGCCGGGCCATGCGGGTGATCACGTTGATCACGCCAGCGCTGGCGCCGGCACCGTACAGCACGGCGCCGCTGCCGCGCAGGATCTCGACCCGCTCGATCGAGGTCAGCGGCAGCGTCGACCACGACACTGCGGACAGATCGGCGTCGTTCAGCGGTCGGCCATCGACCAGCACAAGCGTATTCTGCCCGGCAACCGATCCGAAGCCGCGCAGGTCGACGGTCGCACCCGATGCGCCACCGCCGTAGAGATCCCGCACGCTGATGCCGGGCTGCAGCGCCAGCAACTCGGGCAGCGTACGCGCCGGCGTCGTGGTGATCGCCTCGCGCGGGATCACGCTCAGGTTGACCGGCCGGTCGCCAGCCTGCTCCTCGAAGCGGGTGGCGGTGACCACCACTTCGCGCAGCGCGACCGGCGACAACTGCGCCGCCGCAGAGGGCGTCGAGCGCGCGGTGGCGGCCGGGTCAGTGGCGGGGACCATCTGGGCCATGACGTCCGCGACCGGGACGAGGCACAGCGCCACTGCCGACAACGCGGCAGCGTGGCGGGGGGTAGGGCTCTTCATGGACAGGCTCCTGGCAGCGGCGCGCCCTCCGCACGCCGGTATCCGGCAACAGGCTGATCCGGGCGTCCACCGTCGAACCGTACCGGCCAGGCGGGCGGATCAACGCTGCGCCAGGCCTCCAGGTCGACCGGTCGCCACCCGCAACGGTCTGCTGCTGACCACCGCCTGCACCGATGAAGGTTCGGGCAGCAGTCGACGCTCCTGGCCGGTCTCCGGGCTCGCAAGATTTGACCGGCCGCCTTCCCATGGTCATCCCACAGTGGCGCGTTGGCCTGTCCGCACTCGCTTACCGTTGCGGGGGCAGCACCGGCTTCATGGCAGACCACCTGGTCGACCACTCACCGGTTTCCCGTTTAACCCCGCCCTGGAAAAAGGCGAGGCACCTGAAACGCCCAGGCAGTATATACGGGCGCGCCGCTTGCGTCGCCGGGCGGTCGGGCCGGGCCGGCGGCGGCGTGCGCGGCTGGGCTGCTTTGACGCACGGCCGCCGATTACCTATAGTCGCAAGATGGATCTCGACCTCAAGGGCCTTGAAGAGCGCATCACGCAGCTCATCGAACTCAGCCGGCGGCTGCGCACCGAGAACGGCACGCTGCGCCAGCAGCTCGTGGTAGCGCACAACGAGAACAAGCAGCTTGGCGAACGCATCGAGGCCGCGCGAAGGCGCGTCGAGGCGCTGCTCGAGCGCGTGCCGCCAGCGCCAGTGCGTGACGAGGAGTGAGCCGTTGAACATCGAATCACAACCGGGTGCAGCGCATGAGTGAAGGGCGGCTTTCGGCCGATGGCAAGGCGCTCGAGGTCACGATCCTCGGTCGCGAATTCCGCATTGCCTGCCCGCCCGGCCAGGAACAGGAGTTGCTCGACGCCGTCACCTATGTCGACAACAAGATGCGCGACATCCGCGACGGCGCGAAGGTCATGGGCGCGGAACGCGTGGCGATCATGGCTGCGCTCAATATCGCGCATGAACACCTCACCACGCGCGTTGCCGGGCCGCTCGACGTGTCGGAACTGCGGCGCCGCGTCTCGGTGCTCAATGCCTCCCTCGACGAAGCATTGTCGGAGCAGGACAAGCTGTTCTAGTGGTGTAGTCTAAAGGCTGCGCAACGACGGCCGTTGCAACAGTTCAATCCCCTGCGGTGCCGTACGGATCGGAATCTCTTGAACCAATGCGGTAACTTCGGTTGCCGACCTACAGAGCGCTGTGTGCGCGTCCCACGTCGGACGTACCTGAGGTGCTCGGAAGGCAACCACTCTTGAACCTGATGGTTCAAGACTCGGGTTCGGATGGTATCCGCAGGGGTCCCCACATAAACCGCGCACGGAGCACAGCATCCTGCGCGAATGGATCCTCGACAGCCGGCCGGCAGCTGCAATGACCGAACCGTCCGACCGCCCCGACGACGCACTGCGTGCACTGTGTGCATTTCGCGGCTCGATCCTGCATTTCCTTGCCGATCCCGGCTCCGGACACGGCGGGTCCGAGTACTTCGAGGACGGCCTGCTGCTGGTCGAGGAGGGCCGGGTGCTGCGCACCGGGCCGGCCACCGCACTGCTGCCCACCCTGCCAGCCGGCACGCCGCTGGTCGACCACACCGGCTGCCTGCTGCTGCCCGGCTTCATCGACACCCATATCCACCATGCGCAGACCGACGTCATCGCCTCGGGTGGAAGCACGCTGCTCGACTGGCTGGAACGGCATACGTTCCCGGCCGAACGCCGGTTCGCCGATGCCGCACATGCACGATCCACCTCGGCGTTCTTCCTCGACGAGCTCGCGCGCAACGGAACCACGACAGCGCTGGTGTTCGGCACCGTGCACCGGACATCGATCGACGCACTGTTCGACGAGGCGTCCGCGCGCAACCTGCGACTGGTCGCCGGAAAGGCGATGATGGATCGCAACTGCCCGGACGACCTGCGCGACACCGCGCAATCGGCCTACGATGAATCGTCTGCACTGATCGAGCGCTGGCACGGCAGCGGCCGGCTCGGCTATGCGATCACGCCGCGCTTCGCCTGCACCTCGTCCGACGCGCAACTGGCGCTCGCCGGGCAACTGGCCGCCGAGCATCCGGACGTGCTGGTGCAGGGCCATGTGGCAGAAAACCTCGCCGAGGTCGCCTGGGTACGGTCGCTGTTCCCGAGCGCCCGCAGCTACCTCGACGTGTACGAAGGGCATGGCCTGCTGCGCCACTCGGTCTATGCGCACTGCATACACCTCGACACGGAAGACCGTCGACGCATGTCGCTGGCCCGGGCCGCGGTCGCGTTCTGCCCCACCTCCAATCTGTTCCTGGGCAGCGGGCTGTTCGACCTTGCCGCGGCCGATGCGGCCGGGGTGCAGGTGAGCATCGCCACCGATGTCGGCGGCGGCACCAGCTTCAGCATGCTGCGCACCCTTGCCGAAGCCTACAAGGTCGTGCGCATGACGGGCCAGGACCTGTCCGCGCATCGGGCGTTCTACTTCGCGACGCTCGGCGGCGCACGCGCCCTCGGGCTCGACGACCGGATCGGCAGCTTCCAGCCCGGCCGCGAGGCGGACTTCGTCGTGCTGGATCCGGCGGCGAGCACGCTCGGTGCACGGCGCGACGCGCTGACGCGCACGCTCGAGGAGCGGCTGTTCGCGCTGATGATGCTCGGCGACGACCGCAATGTGCGGCAGACCTACATCATGGGCGTGCCGGCGATCGCGTGACGTCGAAGTGGCGGCGACGAAGCCGGCCGTGCAGGGCGCGCGCTCGGCAGCGCCGACGACGGGCCAACTCGATATACTTTGCGCGGCACGCTCGGCACGCCGCCCTCAGCGCTCGTGCAAACCGCTCCTCCAGCAGAGAGTCCCGTTACACCCATGCGCCACTGGCTGATGAAGTCCGAACCCGATGTCTTCGGCATCGACCATCTCGCGAAGGAACCGGGGCGCACTGCCGCCTGGTGGGGCGTACGCAACTACCAGGCGCGCAACTTCATGCGCGACGACATGTCGGTCGGTGACCTCGCGTTCTTCTACCACTCGAGTTGCGCTGAGCCGGGCATCGTCGGCCTCATGAAGGTGGCGAAGAAAGCCTATCCGGATATCACCCAGTTCGATCCGGCCAGCGAGTACCATGACCCGAAGTCCATGCCCGAGGCGCCGCGCTGGATGAACGTCGACATGAAGCTGGTGAAGAAGACCCGGCTGGTTCCGCTGGCAGAACTGCGCGCGCATCCCGAACTCGCCAGCCTGCGCATCCTGCAGCGGGGCAACCGGCTGTCCATCACGCCGATCGAGCCGGCTGAATGGGCGTTCATCGCCGGGCTGATCGACCGGGGCGCCTGAACGATGTCCGCGCCGATCCCCGCGCCCCCGGTTTCGCCCGACCGGTTCAAGGCAGGCGCGGCGGTGGTGGCGGCGCTGTGCGCCGTGCTGGCCATCGTCGTGGTGGCGCTCTACTTCCGCGCGCTCGACAACCCGCTGGTGTTCGATGACCGCGCGCTGATGAACCCGCGCGTGCTCGCGCAGTATGCGCAGTCGATGTTCGCGTTCGACATGCGCTGGTTCTCCTATGTCACGCTCGGCTGGACATGGGCGCTGGCCGGCGACAGCCTGCCGGTCCATCGGTCGATCAATCTCGTGCTGCACTCGGCCACCTGCATCGCCCTCTTCATGCTGCTGCGCGCGGTATTCGAGCGGGTGCTGCTGCCAGCCAGGGAACCGGCTGGCCGCCTGCCCGGCATGACCGACTGGTCGGACGACGCGCCCTGCTGGTATGCCTTCGCCGGCGCGCTGCTGTTCGCCGTGCATCCGGTCTCGGTGTATGGCGTCGCCTACCTGGTGCAGCGAAGCATCGTGATGGCGACGCTGTTCTCGATCCTGTCGCTGCTGTGCTTCCTGCGCGGCATGGAGGGCGGACGGGTTGCCTGGTACCTGGCCGCGGCGCTGTGCTACTTCGTTGCGCTGTTCTCGAAGGAACACGCCGTGATGCTGCCGGCCGTCGCGATGGCGCTGGCGGTGCTGGTCGATGGCGGGCGCGCCGATCGTGGCGCGGACCCCTACAGCGGCCAGCCGACGAGCCAGCGCACCTTCGGACAGTCGCTCGCCGCGCTGCTGCCCCTGCTGCGTTCACTGTGGCTGCCGATCCTGCTCTATTCAGCGATCGCCCTGTTCGTGATCGCGCGCACGCGTGGCATCTTCGGTGCCCCGTACGAGCCGTTCGTGGCCGAGATGCTGGCCGAGGTCGACAGTGGGCGTCCGCAGTTGTCGCTCGAGAACGTGTATCCGCTGTCGGTACTCACACAGCTCTGGCTGTTCTTCGGCTACCTCGGCACCTGGCTGCTGCCCAATCCAGCCTGGATGTCGATCGACCTGCGGCCCGGATTCGCGCGCACGCTCACCGAGGTGCCCCAGTTGCTGGGAGTGCCGCTCGCCATAGGCTACGCCGCGCTTGCGACCTGGATGCTGCTCGCCGGGCGCACGCTGCGCCTGCTCGGGTTCGCGCTGCTCGCCCCGTTGCTGCTGTTCAGCACCGAGCTGTCCACGGTGCGGCTGCAGGAGCCGATGGTGCTGTACCGCAGCTACCTGTGGATGTTCGCGCTGCCGGCCGCACTGCCGCTGCTCGGCCACCTGCTGCCGACGCGCGCTGCACTCGGCGTACTGCTGGTCGCCGCCGTCGTGCTCTGCTTCCCCGCATCGAACAGGCTCGCCAGCTTCGAGACGCCGCTGCGCCTGTGGGACGATGCAGTGAAGAAGCTGGACGAACCCTGGCAGCTCGGCGCCGAACGTCCGTTCATCGTGCGCGGCCTCGAGCAGTTGCGGCTCGGACGTGCGCGCGAGGCCCTGGCCGACTTCCAGCGGGCAATCGCCATCGCGCCGGGCGAGTTCAGCGCGAACCTCAACGCCGGCGTCGCGCTGATGCAGCTGGGCCAGCCGGAGGAGGCGCTCGGCTACTACCGCCGCGCCTTCGAGCTCAGGCCGAAGAGCGGCGAGCCAGCGGCCAACGCGTCGGCCGCCCTGCTGGCGCTAGGCGACGTGCGCGCCGCAGCCGAAGCAGCGCAACAGGCGACCACGCTCGATCCGAAGAGCGCGATCGGCTGGACCAACCTCGGGCTGGCCCGACTGCGCATGGGCCAGGCGGAGCCGGCGCGCGAAGCGATCGAGCGTAGCCTGACACTGCGTCCGGACGATGCCGGCACGCTTGCCGCCCGGGCAACGCTGTCGATGGCCGCGAAGCAGCCGGACCGGGCAATGGCCGACCTGCAGCGCGCGGTCACAGCCAACCCGCGATCGTCCTCCGCGTTCTACAACCGCGGCACGCTGTACGCGCAGATGGGCGACCTCGACGCCGCGCTGCGCGACTTCAGCCGCGCGATCGAGCTAGATCCCGGTTCGCGCGAGGCTTTGGCCAACCGCGCGACGGCGCTGTTCCTCAAGGGCAGCAACGACGCAGCACTGGCCGACCTGAACCGGCTGGTCGCGCTGGACCCGGGCAATCCGCGGGCGCTCGCCACCCGTGCCCAGGGCCTGGCGCGCAGCGGCCGGCAGGCCGAGTCCCTGGTCGACGTCGAAGCGGCGCTGAAACTGAGCGAGCGCAATGGCGAACTCTGGATGATGCGCGGGCTGCTGCTCGGCGGGCTGCAGCGGCCTGCCGATGCGAAGGAGAGCTTCAGGAACGCCTGCTCGCTCGGCGTGCGCGAGGCCTGCTCGCGCTGAGCGCCGGCCGGCAGGCGGTCAGGCCGCCCTGCCCGGTCAGACGATGCCGTCGCGCTTCAGCCGTTCGATCTCTTCGGCCGACATCGACAGCCGCTTCGCCAGCACCTCGGCGGTATGCTGGCCGAGCGTCGGCGGCGGCACCTCGTAGGCGATCGGCGTGGCCGAGAAGCGCATCGGGCTCGCCACCATCGGCACCGTGCCGGCGGTGGGATGCGGCACGTCGATACGCATGCCGCGCGCGATGACCTGCGGTTCCTCGAACACCTGCTTCAGGTCGTTGATCGGGCCGTTGGGCACGCCAGCGCCCTCCAGCGCCGCCACCCAATCCTTAGTGCTGCGCCGGGCGAACACCGCATCCAGGGTCTCGGTGAGCGCCGCGCGGTTCTCGACCCGCTTGCCGTTGGTCGCGAAGCGCGCATCGATCGCCAGTTCACCGCAGCCGGCGACCTCGCAGAACTTGCGGAACAGGTTGTCGTTGCCGCAGGCGAGGATGATCGCGCCATCGGACGTGCGGAACGTCTGGTAGGGCACGATGTTCGGGTGGGTGTTGCCCAGCCGTGCCGGCGCCTCGCCGGTGGCGAGGTAGTTCATGCCCTGGTTCGACAGGAAAGCGACCTGGGTGTCGAGCAGGGCCATGTCGATGTACTGGCCGCGGCCGCTGACCGCTCGGTGCGCGATCGCCGCGCACACTGCGATCGACGCATACATGCCGGTCATGATGTCGACGATCGGCACGCCGACGCGCTGCGGGCCACCGCCGGGCAGGTCGTCGCGCTCGCCGGTGACGCTCATCAGGCCGCCCATGCCCTGGGCCATGAAGTCGTAGCCCGGACGGTCCTTGTAAGGGCCGGTCTGGCCGAAGCCGGTGATCGAGCAGTAGATCAGGCCCGGGTTCTCCTTCGACAGATCGTCGTAACCCAGCCCGTAGCGGGCGAGGTCGCCGACCTTGTAGTTCTCGAGCAGCACGTCCGACTGCGCGGCGAGCCGGCGCACGATCTGCTGCGCCTCGGGCTTCGACAGGTCGAGCGTCACCGACTGCTTGCCGCGGTTCGCGCAGACGAAGTACGCCGCCTCGGCGGTATCGTTGCCAGCCGCGTCCTTGATCCACGGCGGCCCGAACGCGCGCGAGTCGTCACCCTTGCCTGGTCGCTCGACCTTGGTCACTTCGGCGCCGAGGTCGGCGAGGTTCTGCCCGCACCACGGGCCGGCGAGCACGCGGGTGAGGTCGAGGACACGGATATGCGACAACGGACCAGCCAAGGGAGCCTCCAGACAAGGATTCGGGATCGAACGGATTCGAGCCGGCCGGATGGTAGCACCGCAGGAGATCCGGGTCTGACCCTGGGGTCTGACCCTGGGGTCAGACCCCAGGGTCAGGTCGCGGACTGGGTGATGGCTTCGGCGAAGTGGGTGGCGAAGCGGGCGCGGTCGAGCAGCAGGCTGGCGGCGAGTCGTTCGCGCCGGCGCAGCCGGACGGCGGGATCGGCTCGGGCGATGCGTGCCGCGTGCAGGGCAGCAGCGACGTACCCGTCTGGGTCGGTGGCGCAGTCCTGTGGACACCCTGCGGCTGCGAGCAGGCTCGCCCCGACACGGCTGGCATGCCGGTCACCGGCCAGCGACACCACCGGCACGCCCATCCAGAGCGCCTCGCAGGTGGTGGTGGTGCCGTGATAGGGGAAGGTGTCGAGCGCGACATCGATGCCGCCGTACCGCGCAAGATGACCGGCAACATCGGTATCGCGCGGCAGGAAGCGTAACCGCTCCGGATCGATGCCGCGCGCGGCGACGGCCTGCTGCAGCCGCGTCTGTACACCGGGCTGCTCGAGGCTACCGGCCTTCAGCACGAGCAGCGAATCGGGCTCTGCCGCGAGTACTGCCGTCCAGAGGTCGAGGGTGGTTGCAGAGATCTTCTGCAGGTTGTTGAACGACCCGAACACGATCGGACCACCGCTACCGTCCGCCCGGCGCGCCTCGACCGGCGGTGCATCGGGCGGCGGCTCGTAACAGACGAAGCAGCCGGGGATGCGCAGCAGCCGCTCGCTCGCCAGTGCCTGCACGGTGTCATCGTCCGGATCGGTGATCGCGTCGACCAGCCGTACGTCGATCGCCGGCAGCCCGGTAGTGTTCGGATACCCGAGCCAGGTCGCCTGCGTCGGCGCGGCGCGACGGGCGAAAAGCCCCAGCCGCTGGCCCGCACTGTGGCCTGACAGGTCAATCAGCAGGTCGATACGGTCGTCCCGCACCTGGCGCGCGGCGGCGTCGTCGTCGAGTGTGTCGATCGGATGCCAGCCGGCACTCGCCGCACGCAGACGCTGCGTCATGGCATCGGCCTTCGCCGAGCTCGAATAGCAGTGAATCTCGAACCGGGCGCGGTCGGTCGCCTCCAGCAGCGGCAGCAGGAACCAGGCGACCGAATGGGTACGCAGGTCGGCCGATACGAAGCCGATGCGCAGCGGCGCGCGGGCGGGCGAGGGTGCCACGGGCGGCGCGTTGGCCGCCGAGGGCGTCACTGTCCGTCCGTTCGACCCGCCCTTGCGCGCCGGCTGCCCTGGCTGCGGCACACGCTCGCCGGCCACCACCGGCGCGAACGCCCGATGCTCGCGAGCGATGTCTGTAGCCGGGATCGAATCCGAATAGTTGAGCGAATACAGCAGGTTCTGTGCGGCCTCTACATGGCCAGGGTCGAGCCGCAGCACCTGCCGGAAGGTGTCGATCGCGGCGTCCACCTGCCCGAGCTGCAACTGCTGGTTGGCCAGGTTGTAGCGGATCTCGGCGCTGTCCGGGTCGAGTGCCGCCGCGCGCGCGAACGCGTCCAGCGCCT
This sequence comes from Rhodocyclaceae bacterium, assembly GCA_020248265.1. Classification (NCBI taxonomy): domain Bacteria; kingdom Pseudomonadati; phylum Pseudomonadota; class Betaproteobacteria; order Rhodocyclales; family Rhodocyclaceae; species Rhodocyclaceae bacterium. The sequence continues at coordinate 402,967 of JADCHX010000004.1, read as the reverse complement.
CATCGAGCCGGCCCAGATCGTGCAGCGCGTTACCCCGTCCGTTATGCAGCGACGCGACGCCGTCATGGCCAGGCAGGATGGACTCGAAGCACTGCAGCGCATTCGCGGCGCGGCCCTGCGTGACCAGCAGGCTGCCGAGGTTCTGCGCCGAGGGCAGGTGGCCGGGCGCAGCCTGCAGCACCTCGCGCCACGCCGCCTCCGCCGCCACGGGCTGGCCATCGAGGCGTAGCAGATTGCCGAGGTTGAACCGCGACTCGACAAGCCCCGGCTGCAACGCAAGCGCCTGCCGGAACGCAGCCAGCGCCGCCGTCGTGTCGCCAGCAGCATGGCAGACCACGCCCAGTTCATGCCGCAGGTACGCATCGCCGGGAGCGAGCCGGACGGCGCGCGCAAGGCTGGCCACCGCATCCTTGTGCTTGCCGCTGGCCGACAGCGCGAGCCCGAGGTTCGAATGGGCATCGGGAATGTCGGGCCTGAGTGCGACTGCCTTCTTCAACGGCACCAGTGCATCGCGCGGTGCACCGCTGTTAAGACAGGCGAGGCCGAGGTTGATCAGCACATCGGGCCGGCGGCCATCGATCTGCTGAGCCTGCTCGAGCAGTGTCCTTGCATCCGACCACCAGCCTGACTGGATCGCGCGCAACGCCTGCGCGAGCAGTTCACCGACCGGGTCCGGACTCATGTCGTGATTCTGGATGAAAAAACGGGCACCCGAAGGTGCCCGTTCTCAAACGCTTCTTTTCGCTTGTGGCGATCAGAACGTGTGGGCGATACCGACACCCAGGATGTCCGCGTCCATGCCACGCAGCGCGCCGCCCGAGATGCCGAGGCCAGCCGAGCCAGCGAAGTTGGTACGACCGTTGTTGTCGTTGTCCAGCTTCACGTAGAACGCGTAGAGTTCCGTCCGCTTCGACAGCAGGTAGCCGTAGTTGGCGCTGACGATCTTCGCGCCAGTGTCGGTACCCGAGCCGTTGAACACAGCGACGCCGCCGATGGCGGTCGAACCACCACCAATGCCGCCGACCCCGCCTTTCGTGTCGTTGGCTTGCTGGTACTGCAAGCGGAAACGATGGTTGCCCATCGAGTACGCGCCGCCGATCAACCAGTTGTCGCGCTTCAGATCGCCAGCGGTGGCGGTAGCGTATTTGAAGTTGCTGTACGAGCCCTGAAGCAGGAACGGGCCGCTGGTCCAGCTGGCCGACAGAACCATCGACGAGTCGTCGAGGCCGACACCACGGAACTCTTGATGCTGCTGCCAGCCGAGGCCGACGGCGAACGGACCACCGCGGTACGTACCGGCCAGGCTGTACAGTTGCGGGTTCACACCAGCGGCGGCGCCGGCGGCGGTCGTCAGCGCACGGCCTTCGTTGGCGCCGTACTGGGCCGACACCGAGAATCCACCGAAGCTCGGCGAATCGTAGTTCACCGAGTTCGCGACGCGGCGGCTGAATGCCGTGTTGTTGCCAGCGCCCGAGCTGATGAACGGATCACCGCCGGAGGTGTCGCCGTTGTTCATGATCGCGTTGATGCCCTGCGGACCGGTCAGGCCAGCACGCATCGTGGCGGTGTTGTTGATGCCCATGACGCGCTTGTACGGGGAGTCCATGATACCCACGTACGCGCGACCGAAGCCGCCGGACAGGCCGAGGAACGTGTTGCGCGCGCCCCAGGTCTGGGAGGTGCCGGTGCCGTCGCCGCCAGCGCCTTGCTCGACCTGCCAGATGGTCGACAGGCCGCCACCGAGGGACTCGGTGCCGCGGAAGCCGATGAAGAACACGCCCGGGCTGCTGACGGCGTTCGTGCGATTGCGATTCGGATTGCCGTTCGCGCCGTCGGCCTTCAGCGTGAACACTTCCATCTGCAGGCTGCCGTAGATGGTGACGTTGGCCGGAGCGGTCTGCGCGAACGCGACCGGAGCTGCGAAGGCCGACACGACTGCCGCCGCAAGAAGTTTCTTTTTCACAGTAAGAGCCTCCTGAAAAGCTTCGAAGTGGTGGATGCCGACGCCTTAAGGTTCGCCGCCACCCAGACTTCCCAGAACTGAGAAGTGTCGGCATTTTGCCGACTGAACCGGCGCGATCACAACTTCGGTGTGCATTCGGAGCGCATCTGACAGCCCGGATGTTGCTTAAACACAACACGCGACCTCCGGACCGCCGGCATGGTGGCCGCCGCTCGTTGGGTATCATCGAAGGCTATCGACAGGGGAGGATGGACATGGACACCAGGCGCGAAATCACACTGATCCCGGGCGATGGCATCGGCCCGGAAGTCACGGCATCCGCGCGGGCCATCGTCGAGGCCAGCGGCGCCCAGTTCGACTGGGATGTCCAGCCGGCCGGACTCGCCGCCCAGGCGTCCGGCCTGCCCGCCCTCGGCCCGGCGGTATTCGCTTCCATCGGCAGGACTGGCCTGGCCCTGAAGGGGCCGACCGGCACGCCGTTCGGCACGCCTTACCGCATCGAGGTCGGCGCGCACCGGATGAATCCGACAGCCGAGCCCCGGGTTTACCCGAGCGTCGCGATCGCGCTGCGCAAGGAGTTCGACCTGTACATGAACCTGCGGCCGATCCGCAGCTTCCCGGCCGTGCCGTCGCGCTACCAGGACGTCGATCTGCTGATTTTTCGCGAGAACAGCGAAGACCTGTATCTCGGGCGCGAGCGCATGGTCGACGACGACACCGCCGAGGCGATCAAGACGATCACCCGCGGCGCGACCACCCGGGCAGCGAAGTTCGCCTGCGAGACGATGATGCGGCTCGGGCGGAAGAAGCTGGCGGTGGCGCACAAGTCGAACGTGCTCAAGCTGACCGACGGCCTCTTCCTGCGCGCCGCGATGGATGTCGCCGCCGGCTACCCGCAGATCGAGGCACGCGACCGGGTGATCGACGCGCTGTGCATGGAACTGGTGCTGGCGCCGGAGCGCTACGATTGCCTGCTGCTGGCGAACCTGTACGGAGACATCGTCTCCGACCTCGGCGCCGGGCTGGTCGGCGGGCTGGGCATGGCACCGGGCGCGAACATCGGCGAGCAGTGCGCGATCTTCGAAGCCGTGCACGGCACCGCGCCGGATATCGCCGGGCGCGACATCGCCAACCCGATGGCGATGATCCTGTCGGCGACGATGCTGCTCAAGCACGTGGGCGAACTGGACGCGGCGGCGCGCATCGAGCGCGCGCTGACCTCGGTTCTCGAGCGGCGCGACCGGGTCACAAGCGACCTGGGCGGTGGCGCGGGCGGCGGCACACGGGCGATGACCCAGGCGATCATCGAAGCGATGAACTAGATGGCAGTCCGGGTCTGACCCTGGGGTCTGACCCCGGGGTCTGACCCCGCCAGGCCTGGCGCAGCAGCGCCGACAGCTCAGACGCGAACGCGGTCTCGTCCATCGTGCGCGATCGACAACCCGGGGCGCAGCGGTGAGGCAGCCGATCGCATCGTCGAGGTTGCCCAGCATGTACTCGACCACGCAGAGCCGCTGCAGCAGCGCGGCATCGCGGCCGCCATGTCGCGATAGGCTGCAGCCGCGGCGGCCACTTCGCCGATCTGCATCATCCAGCGCGGATCGGGCTCTGTTTGTCGGGAATTCGCCAACGGTCGGATGTTAATCTCTGCGGTGAACATTCCCGCATGCAAGAGACGGCGCCGCGCCGCCCGCCCCGAAGGAGGAAGAACATGCCCAGCCCCGCTCCCCGCATCGTGTTCGTCGGCGCAGGCGCGATCGGCGGTTACGCCGGCGCATTGCTGAAGAAGGCCAGCCACGACGTGACGCTGGTCGACGGCTGGCCGGAACACGTCGAGAAGATCCGCCGCGACGGCTTCGCAATCGACGGCATGACGCCGGAAGAGTCGGTGGTGGTGCCGGTGGAAGCCCTCCACATCTGCGACGTGCCTCAGCTGTCGAAGCGGCCGCCTTTCGACATCGCGGTGATCGCAATGAAGTCCTACGACACCGAGTGGGCGGCGCACCTGATCAAGCCGTACGTCGCGCCCGGCGGCTACTTCGTGTCGATGCAGAACTCGATCAACGAGGAACGCCTGGCTGGCGTGGTCGGCTGGGGGAAGACGGTCGGCTGCTGCGTGAGCCTGCTCGCCGCGGAACTCGACGGGCCGGGCCATGTGCAACGGCACATCCATCTCGGCGGCGAGAAGCACACCGTCTACCGGATCGGGGAAGTGCACGGGCGGATCACGCCGCGGGTCGAACAGTTCGCCGCGCTGATGCGCGCGGCCGACAGCGCGAAGGCCACCACCAACCTGTGGGGCGAGCGCTGGTCGAAGCTGATCATCAACGTGATGCGCAACGGGCTGTGCGCAGCCACCGGGCTCGGCGGCAACGGCCGCGACCTCGCGCAGCAGACGCGCCGCATCTCGATCAAGCTGGGCTCGGAGGCGGTACGCGTCGGACAGGCGCTCGGCTATTCGATCTCCCCACAGCAGGGGCTGGAGCCGGAGACCCTGGCCCTGGCCGGCGAAGGCCACGCCGATGCGCTGACCGAGATCGAGAACGTGCTGATCGAACTCGCCGGCCGGCGCGGCGACGGACAGCGTCCGTCGATGGCGCAGGACATGCACAAGGGCCGGCGCACCGAGATCGACTACCTGAACGGGATGATCGCTGCCGAGGGCGCGAAGATCGGCGTGCAGGCGCCGGTCAATGCGCGGCTGACCGAGCTGGTCGGACGGGTAGAGCGTGGGGAGTTCACGCCGTCGCCGGGGCTGGTGGCTGACTGGAAAGTGATCGGGTAGTTACGCGGAAAGGCGGTTTTCCCGAGGCGTCTGGTAGGTCGCAAGCGGCGAGAATTCGTCGCATGGACGGGCGCTTGCGATGAGGGAGGATCGGTGGATAATCTAATATTGGAGTACCTGCGCGAGTTCCGTGGAACGATGGACAGAATGGCATTTGACCTGTCGAACCTCAAGGCTCGTGCTTCGAATCATGACGTACGGACGGCAACCACCGAACTCGAGGTTGCGCATCTGAATGAACGTCACGATCGATTTGATCGGCAATTGAATCGTCTGGAACGACGACTTGGACTCCGGGATGCCGACGACTGACGCGTCGAGCGAAAGGACGGGCCGCATGACTGACCAGGAATGGAAGACTGCACTTGAGATCGTCCTCGACATCCGGGAGACGATGGCGCGCATGAAGGCCGACATCGCGGACATCGCATGCACGTTCGATCGGATGGAAGCGCGCATGGACCGCAGGGAGGCCCGCATGGCCGCCATGGGCATCCGCGCCCCGCAGGGGTCCGGCCTGCCCCGCTCGACAACCGTCGAGTAACCCGTAGGAATCAGTGGTTTTCCGGCCAGGCTTTCTGTCTGGTTCCCGAGCACGATCAGAGGTCTTGCGATGACTGAAATGAATCCAGCCATGACAGACCTCGTACTCGAGCACCTGCGGGCGATCCGCGCCGACATCCGTTCGACGCACGAGCGACTCGACACGCTCACGCTGCGCGTGTCTTCGCTGGAACACAACGTCGCCTCGCTCCATGGCGACATGGCGCACATGTCCGCACGCATCGACCACATCGACCGGCGCCTCGACCGGATCGAACAGCGCTTGGAACTGTCCGACGCTCCGGCCTGAAACGGAACTCGCCCGCGCAGCGGCGGGCGCGGACCCTGCTACTTCGCCGCCAGCGACTCCGGATTCAGCACGTGCTGCGGCTTGCCGTTCGCGAACGCCACCAGGTTGTCGAACGCGGCCGCGAAGTACATCTCGTAGGTGGACTGCTCGACATAACCCAGGTGCGGCGTGGCGACCACGTTGTCCATCTTCAGCAGCGGATGGGCGGCGCCATACACCGGCTCGTCCTCGAATACGTCGACCGCAGCGAAGCCGGGACGGCCCGCAGTCAGCGCAGCCTCGAGCGCGCCGGCTGCAACCAGCGGCGCGCGGCTGGTGTTCACGAACAGCGCGGTCGGCTTCATCATCGCCAGGTCGGCGGCGGTGACGATGCCGCGCGTCTCCGGGTTGAGCGGGATGTGGATCGACAGCACGTCGGACTGCGAGAACAGCGCCTCGCGCGAGGCCGCGGCCTCGAAGCCATCGGCCTTCGCCCTTTCCAGCGAGGCACCGCGGCCCCAGCAGATCACCTTCATGCCGAAGGCCGCGCCGGCCTTCGCCACCAGGCTGCCGATCTTGCCGTAGGCGTAGATGCCGAGCGTCTTGCCATGCACCCCGACGCCGACGGTCGACTGCCATTGCCCGGCGCGCAGGGCCGCGACTTCCTGCGGGATGCTGCGCAGCGAGGCAAAGATCAGGCCCCAGGCCAGTTCGGCCGGGGCGTAGGGCGAGCCGACGCCGGCAGCCACCACCGCGACGCCGCGCTTCGTGCAGGCATCCATGTCGATGTGCGCGACGTTCTTGCCGGTCTGTGCGATCACCTTCAGCTTCGGCATCCGGTCGAGGTGGGCCTGGGTGAACGGTGCGCGCTGCTGGATCAGCAGCAGGGCTTCGGCCTGCTCGATGCCGGCCGGCAGCTTCGCCGGGTCCTTGATGGTCTCGGTGCACACGGTCACGTCGTGCCCGGCGAGCTTCGACCAGGCGGCGAGTTTCGGCGTGGCGGACTGGTAGTCGTCGGCGATGAAGATCTTCATGCAAGCTCCTGGGTGACGTGTGCGGGCGCGGCGCGCGGTCGGGCCCGCGGTCGGGCCACGATCGGGGCCACGGTCGCGGGCAATCACGGATTATGCCAGCGCCCGGCATCCGTCCGCCCTGTGGCGAGCGGCTATGATCGGCGTCCCGACAGCATCCACCGGCTCCGACTGCCCATGAAGATCGCCATTCCGCACGACCACCAGGACCTGGTGCGCAGCCTTGGCTGCTTTTCGAAGTTCGCCGGCCATGAGGTCAGCGTGTTCACCGATTCGCCGACGGAACCGGCGGCCCTGGCGGCACAGCTGGCCGGAGCAGAGGCACTGGTGCTGATCCGCGAACGCACGCCGGTGTCGGCGGCGCTGATCGAGCGGCTGCCCTCGCTGCGGATGGTGAGCCAGCTCGCACGCACCACCCACCACATCGACGTCGCCGCCTGCACCGCGCGCGGCATCGCGATCGCCACCGGCAACAGCAAGTCGCCGGTGTCGCCGGCGGAGCATACCTTCGCGCTGATCCTCGCCGCGGCGCGTTCGATCCCGCTCGAGGCCGGCCGCATGCAGCGCGGCGAAGAGCCGACCACGCTCGGCTTCACGATGCGCGGCAAGACACTCGCCCTGCTCGGCTTCGGCACCATCGGCGAGCTGGTCGCGCAGATGGGCCGCGGCTTCGGCATGCGCGTGGTCACCCATGGCCGGGCCGGCTCGCGCGAGCGCGCGGCCGCAGCCGGCGTCGAGTTCATCGAGGACCGTGCGCGATTCTTCCGCGAGGCCGACGTGCTGTCGCTGCACCTGCGCCTGACGCCGGAGACGAAGCACTCGGTGACCGCGGCCGACCTGGCGCTGATGAAGCCGCGGTCGCTGCTGGCGAACACCGCACGCGCGGAGCTGATCGCGCCGGGCGTCCTGGTGGCGGCGCTGCAGGCCGGGCGTCCCGGCTACGCAGGCCTGGACGTGTTCGAGCACGAGCCGGTGCCGGTCGACCATCCGCTGCTGAAGATGGACAACGTGGTGTGCACGCCGCACTACGGCTGGGCAACGCACGAGACCTACGAGCAGTACTTCGGCGAGGCGTTCGACAACGTGGTCGCCTTCGCCGAGGGGCGGCCAACCGGCATCTTCAATCCCGAGGTGCTCGCACGATGATGCGCTGATCGGAGCCGCGCCCCGGGCCCTGGCACGGTGGCGGGCCCGCCCCCGCACCGCGTTTCTTGGTATGGTTGGCATCCAGTTCCGAAGCGCCCGGCGCCCGCGCGGTTCCCGCAGGGGCGCAACACGCAGAGGCCACCCGAAGAGGCGGCCCGACGAGGCAGCAGTCGGAACCTCCCGGAGGAGAATACCGATGTCTTCATCGATCCAGCGATCGATCGTGCCGGCCGCGCTCGCGCTGCTTGTGGCGGCTGGCAGCACCTGGGCGCAAGGACAGTATCCGTCCCGCCCGATCCGCATCATCGTACCGTTCGCCGCTGGCGGCCCTACCGACTTCAACGCCCGGCTGGTCAGCCAGCGGCTGAACGAGGCCTGGGGCCAGCCGGTGCTCGTCGAGAACCGGCCGGCGGCCGGTGGCGTCCCGGCCACCGAGTTCGTCGCCAAGGCGCCACCCGACGGCTACACGCTGCTCGGCGCCAATCCCGGGCCGCTGACCGTCGCGCCGCATATCCGCAGCAACCTCGGCTACGACCCGATGAAGGACCTGCTGCCGATCGTACTGGTGACCACGACCACGAGCGCCGTCGTCGTACACCCACTGGTGCCGGCACGCTCGGTCAAGGAACTCATCGCGCTGGCACGGAAGAACCCGGGCAAGCTCAGCTTCGGTTCGCCGGGGGTGGGTACCGTGGGCCACCTGACGATGGAACTGTTCAACTCGATGGCCGGGCTGAAGATGGTGCATGTGCCCTACAAGGGCGTCGCGCCGGCGCAGGTCGACCTGCTCGCCGGCCATATCGACGTGATCACCATGTCGATCCCGAATGCGCTCGACTTCATGAAGCAGGGCCGGGTGCGCACGCTCGGCGTCAACGGCCTGCAGCGCTCGCCAAGCCTGCCTGACACGCCGACGGTCGCCGAGGCCGGGCTGGCAGGCTTCGAGTCGCGCAACTTCAACGGCATCATGGGGCCGGCAGGCATGGCCCGCGACCAGGTGCTGCGCATCAATGCCGAAGTGAACAAGCGGGTGCTTTCGCCGGAGGGTCGGGAACAGCTGGCGGCCGTGGGCTACGACGTCGCCGGCGGATCACCGGAGGACTTCGGCGCGTTCCTGAAACGCGAGTTCGAGAAATGGGGCCGCGTCGTGCGCACGGCCAACGTCAAGGCAGAGTTCTGAACCCCGACTGAACCGCACGTCAGGACCGCGCAGGTCGGCGCGGAATCAACCGTATCCATGAAAGGCGACACGATGGCTGCAGCGAACGAGGCGAAGAAAGATCCCCAGTACTTCATGTATTTTCCCGGCAACTACCGGTGGTCGTCTGCATTCATCAACATGCTCGGATCGGCGCCGTACGGTGGCTCGGAGATCGGCGAACTCGACCGTATCGGCCGCCTGCTCAAGGGCAAGGGCCCCGAGGACGACCAGGCCTGGTTCGATGCCTGCAACACCGTGGCCGACACGGTGACCGCGTTCGCCAACGAGCGCAGCCAGTCGGGCCACCGCTATTCGGCGGCAGCCGCCTACCTGCGCGCGGCGAACTACTACCAGATGGCCGAGCGCTTCCGCACGCCGAAGGATGCGGCGGCACTGGCGTCGTACAAGCGCGGCGTCGACTGCTTCCACCGCTACATCGGCGAGACCGACCTGAAGATCGAGATCGTCGAGATCCCGTTCGAAGGGGCGAGCCTGCCCGGCTACTTCGTGCATGCGCAGAATTCGTCCGAAGGGCGCAAGCCGTGCGTGGTGTACTTCGACGGGCTGGACGTGACGAAAGAGATCCAGTTCATGCGCGGCGTGCCCGAGCTGATCAAGCGCGGCATCTCGTGCCTGATCATGGACGGCCCCGGCACCGGTGAAGCGATCCGCTTCCGCGGCATGGTGCTGCGCCACGACTACGAGAAGGCCGGTTCCGCCTGCATGGACTGGCTCGAGACGCGCGCTGATGTCGACGCCAAGCGGGTCGGCGTGGTCGCGATCAGCCTCGGCGGCTACTACTCGCCGCGCATGGCCTCGCTCGAGCCGCGCTTTGCCGCGTGTATCGCCTGGGGCGCGATCTGGGATTACTACGCGACCTGGAAGAAGCGTATCGACGCCTCGTTCAAGACCTCGCTGTCGGTACCTGGCCACCACATCACCTGGATCCTCGGCGTCGACACGGTCGAACAGGCGCTCGAGAAGCTCGAACCATTCCGGCTCGACGGCGTGGTGCAGCAGATGCGCTGCCCGTTCCTGATCGTGCACGGCGCCGACGACGAGCAGGTGCCGCTGGTCGATGCCCAGTCGCTGTACGCTGCGAGCGGCTCGCCGGACAAGACCCTGCGCGTGTTCACCGCCGAGGAAGGAGGCGCCCAGCACTGCCAGCGCGACTACCTGACCAAGGTCGTCGCGGTGATGTGGGACTGGTTCGAGGACAAGCTCCAGCCACGCTGCTGACCCCGGGGTCTGACCCCAGGGTCTGACCCCGACGGATGCCGCCGGATGGGCAAGGACTCTTACTTGACCGAATTACTCGACTTCTCGTATCTTCCCGCCTCGATCGGCGGCACCGCCTGCTGCCTTTCCGTCATATGCCGAGGTAAAACACCATGAGCGCTCACGACACCATCCATCAGCAGGTCACCGGCCACCCGGTCGTGCTCTACATGAAGGGCAACCCGAGCTTCCCGCAGTGCGGCTTCAGTGCCAACGCGGTGCGCATCCTGTCGGCCTGCGGCGTAGACACGTTCTTCTCGGTCAACGTCCTGGAAGAACCCGAGATCCGTCAGGGCATCAAGGAATATGCGAGCTGGCCGACGATCCCGCAGTTGTACGTGAACGGCGAATTCGTCGGCGGGTCGGACATCATGACCGAGATGTTCCAGTCGGGCGAGCTGAAGACGCTGCTCGACACCACCAAGGGCTGATCAGCCCGTCCGGCCGGGCCTCCGGAGACCCGAGGCCCGCGCCCGTTACCCTGCCGGCTATCGCCCCAGCGCGTACTGGGTGAGGATCACCACCGCCATCGCGCCCAGTGCCAGCCGCAGCCATTGACGGTAGGTCTTCGGATCGACGCCTTCGCGCGCGCGGATGCCGCGCTTCTGCGCGATCACGGTAACTGCCGCCAGCGGCACGGTCATCGCCCACTGCGTCATCGTCACGCCGCCGAGCATGGTGAAGGTCACGAACTGCGTCGCCTTGCCGGGCAGGAAGCACAGGTTGAACCCCTGGATCATCGCCACCGGGGCGAGCCCCAGCCCGGCGTAGTAGGCGATCAGCGGCGGCGAGGCGACGTTCGCGGTGGTCTCGAATATCCCGGCGGCAAAGCCGAACAGCAGGCCAGAGGCGACCACATGGCGTTTCATCCAGGCCGACTCGCTCTTGCCTTGCCAGTCGAGCCACAGCCACATGAAGATCGCGCCGACCAGAACCAGCGCATACGGAAAATGCGGTACGCGGATGAACAGCTGGGCGCCGATCGCCGCCCCGACGAACGCCGCCACCGGCATGAACCAGAATCGCTTCAGCGTACCGAGAAAATCGGGCACCGACCAGATCGACACGAAGATCGCCACCAGCACCGGCACCACCAGCACGATCACCGCATCCTGGAGCGGCATCACCAGCGCGAGCAACGGCGTCGCGATCAGCGGCAGGCCGACGCCCAGCACGCCGTAGACCCAGGCGGCGACCGCGACTACCACCACGACCCACAGCAGCAGGGCCGGCGTCAGCACCTCCAGCGGACTCAACGCGGACTCGCCGCGCGCATCAGACGGCGCCCCCGGCTGTACCGCTTCGCGCCGCACGGGCCTCGCCGCGGTCGATCGCCTCGGCCATCAGTTCGACGACGTGGACCGCGCGACGGTCGCCGAGCTGCGCGATCTGCTCGCGGCAGCTGAAGCCGTTGCTCACCACCGTGGTATCAGCGCCGCAGGCACGCAGCGCCGGCAGCAGCGACAGTTCGGCCGCCTTCACCGACAGGTCGTAGTGCTTCGGATCGAAGCCGAACGAACCGGACATGCCGCAGCAGCTCGACTCGACCATGGTGTGGCGAACACCCATCGCGTCGAGCACCTTGTTGTCGGACCCCATGCCGATCACCGACTTCTGGTGGCAATGCCCGTGCACGATCGCATCGATCTCCAGCCCCGGGAACGAGACACCCTGTTCGACCAGGAACTCGGTGATGAACCGCACCTGCAGCGCCAGCTTGCCGGCACGCGGATCGTCGGGGAACAGCTTCAGCAGCTCGTCGCGGAACACCGCGACGCAGGCCGGCTCGAGGCCGACGATCGGCGTGCCTACCTCGATGTCGGCAGCCAGCGCCTGCATGATCTCGCGCAGCTGCCGTTCGGCCTGGTCGAGCAACCCGAAGTCGTACAGCGGCCGCCCGCAGCACAGGTGCGCCTGCGGCACGGACACCTCGTAGCCCGCGTGCTCGAGCACCTTCACCGCCGCCATCGCCGTCTCGGGGTGGAAGTGGTTGTTGAACGTATCGGCCCAGAGGATCACCCGGCGGGGCGACGCAGCGGCGGCGGACACCTTCGCACGGCCGGCGAACCACTGGCGGAACGTGCGCGCAGCGAACTTCGGCACGTCGCGCTGCAGCGCGATCCCGGCCAACTGCTTGGCCAGCACGTTCAGGCCCGGCGTCTGCGTGAACCAGTTGACGAGCCGCGGCATCTTCGAAGCCAGGCGCGCCCAGCGATGGATGAAGCCCATGCTCCAGGCCTGCACCGGCCGCCGATTGCGCTGGTGGTAGTGGTACAGGAACTCGGCCTTGTAGCTCGCCATGTCGGTGTGCGTCGGGCAGTCGCTCTTGCAGCCCTTGCACGACAGGCACAGGTCGAGCGCTTCCTTCACGGCCTCGGATTGCCAGCCGCCTTTGACCACCTCGCCGCGCAGCATCTCGCCGAACAACCGCGAGCGGCCGCGCGTCGAGTACTTCTCTTCACCGGTCACCCGGTAGCTGGGGCACATCACGCCGCCGCTCTGCGACCGGCACTTGCCCATGCCGACGCAGTGCTCGATCGAACGCGCGAAGCCGTCTCCCTCGGGCGTCGTGAAGTTCATCCGCGTCTCGAAGCGGATCGGGCTGTAGCCGGGCCCGTAGCGCAGGTTCTCGTCGATGCGGTAGGCGTCGATCAGCTTGCCCGGGTTCATCCGGCCTTCGGGGTCCCAGATCGCCTTGAACTCGCGGAACGCCTGCATCAGTTCAGGCCCGTACATCACCGGCAGGAACTCGGCCTTGGCCTGGCCGTCGCCATGCTCGCCGGACAGTGACCCGCCATAGCGCACCACGAGGTGCGCGGCATCCTCGGTGAACGCACGCCAGCGCTTGATACCTTCCGGCGTGCGCAGGTCGAAGGTGATGCGCGCATGGATGCAGCCATCGCCGAAATGCCCGTACAGCGAGGTCTCGTAGCCGTAGCGGTCGACCAGCGCCTGGAACTCGCGCAGGTAGTCGCCCAGCCGCATCGGGTCGACCGCTGCATCTTCCCAGCCGACCTGCGGATCGCGGCTGCCTTCCAGCCCGAGCGCGCTGGCCGAGGCCGCGGTCTCGCGGATCGTCCAGATCGCCTCGGCCACCGCCGGGTCGTCGATCAGCCAGTGCGACGGTGCATCCGGCCGACCGGCGTAGTGGTCGACCAGCGCCTGCGCCTGCGCGCTGGCCGCCCCGACGGTGTCAGCACCGAACTCGATCATGATCCAGGCATCGCCGGCCGGCAGCTTCGCAATGTCGGCCAGCCGCAGCCCACGCACCCGCAGCCCGCCGATGATCTTCTGGTCGAGGCCTTCGGTGGCGATCGGGCCGAACGGCAGGATCTGCGGCACCGCGTCGCCAGCGACATAGATGTCGGGATAGCCCAGCACCAGCAGCACCCGCTTCTGCGGGCTTCTCACCAGGCGCGTCTTTGCCTGCAGCGTGATCGCGCACGACCCTTCGGTGCCGACCAGCGCACGGGCGACGTTGAAGCCGTTCTCCGGCAGCAACTGGTCGAGGTTGTAGCCCGATACGCGGCGCTTGATCTTCGGATACTTCGTGCGAATCAGCTCGCCATACCGGTCAGCGAGGGCCTTCAGCTTTGTATAGATCTCCGCCCGCCGCCCGCCCTCGGCGACGATGCGTTCGTACTCGTCGTCGGGCGTCGGTCCGACCCACAGGCGCAGGCCGTCGTAGGTCAGCACCTCGAGCGCCTCGACGTTCTCGACCGTCTTGCCGGCCATCACCGAGTGCGCACCGCAGGAGTTGTTGCCGATCATGCCGCCGAGCGTGCAGCGGCTGTGGGTCGCCGGATCAGGCCCGAAGGTGAGAGCATGCGCTTCGGCCGCATCGCGCAGCGCGTCGCAGACCACGCCCGGCTCGACCCGCGCGCTGCGTGCCTGCGGATCGACCTCGAGCACCTGGTTCAGGTATTTCGAGCAGTCGAGCACCACCGCCACGTTGACCGTCTGCCCGTTCTGCGCGGTACCGCCGCCGCGCGGCAGGATCGGCGCCCCGTGTTCGCGGCACACCGCGACCGCGGCGACGATATCGTCGACCGTCTTCGGCAGCACCACGCCGATCGGCACCTGCCGGTAGTTCGAGGCATCGTGCGCATACACCGCCAGGCTGCCGGCATCGAAGCGCACCTCGCCGGACACCGCCCGGCGCAGCGCGGCGGCCAGCGTGGCGGCATCGACGCCATGCGGCACGCGCGCGGACGGACCCGACGGCTGCGCGGGGGACGGGGTATCGAGGGGCGGTGGCATGGGGTGGCGAGTGTATCAGCGGTGCCGAAGCGGACGGACCTGCCCGACGGCGTCTCAGTCCACCTCGAACGCCTCTGCCAGTTCGTCAGCGGCCTGCCGCAGCCGGGGCACCAGGCTGAGTGCGCGATCGAAGGACAGGCGGCCCACCGGACCATGCACCGCGACCGCAGCGATCGGCCGACCCGCCGCGTCCATCACCGGGACGCTGGCGGCCACGAGCCCGTCGAGGAATTCCTCGTTGTCTGTGCCGAAGCGCGCTTCGCGGATGCGTGCGAACTCGGCCTCGAGCAGCGCGGGCTCGACCAGCGTGCGCGCGGTGCGGCGCTCGAGCGGCAGCGTCGCCAGCAGCCGCTTGCGGGTTCGCGCCGGCAGGAGCGCGAAGAACAGCTTGCCGCTGGCAGTGCAATGCAGCGGCACGCGCGACCCGGGCTGCAGCGTCATCTGCAGCGGCCACTGCGACTCCACCCGGTCGACATACACCACCTCGGCTCCGTCGAGCATCGTGATGTTGCAGGTCTCGTTGAGGTCGGCGACCAGCCGCTCGAGGATCGCCCGCCGGCCCGCCTGCCGCGCGCCGTGGCGCATGGCATCGACCGCCAGCCGGGCTGTCCTGCGCGCGAGCATGTAGTTGCGGTCGGCCGGTTCCTGTGCGAGGAAGCCGGCCACCGCGAGCTGGCGCAGGATGCGGTGCACCGTCGGCCTGGGCAGACCCAGCGCATCGGCTACAGCCGACAGTGGCAGCGCACGATCGGACGCTGCGAGCACTTCGAGCGCACGCAGGCCGCGCAGCAGCGCCGAATCGCGGTCGGAGGTCACGGCAGCCATCTCAGGAGACGAGCATCGATCGACGCCCAGCTCGCCCGGCGCTCCGGTCAGGCCGGGCTGGCGCCTGCAGCAGGGGTTGCAGCGGTCGGTACGGCGGCACCGGGCAGTTCGGACAGGTCGAATTCGTCATGGATCAGGTCGCGGATGCGCGCCTTCAGCGCGACGAACTCGGGGCTTTCTTCGCGCCGCGGTCGCGGCATGTCCACCTCGATGTTAGCCTTTACCCGCCCGGGGCGCCGGGTCATCACGATGATGCGGTCGGACAGCTTGATCGCCTCCTCGATCGAGTGCGTGACCAGCACCATGGTCTTGCGCTGCTCCATGAAGATGCGGACCATTTCGTCCTGCAGCATGCTGCGGTTCTGTGCGTCGAGCGCGGCGAACGGCTCGTCCATCAGCAGTACTGCCGGGTCGACCGCCAGCGCGCGGGCGATCGCGACGCGCTGGCGCATCCCGCCCGACAGCTGGTGCGGGTAGCGATGCTCGAACCCGCTCAAGCCGACCAGTTCGATCTGCCGCTGCGCGAGGCGCGCGCGCGCCTCGGTCGGTACCCGCTTCATCTCGAGCCCGAAGGCGACGTTGCCGAGCACGGTCAGCCAGGGGAACAGCGCGTAGTCCTGGAAGATCATCGCCCGCTCCCAGCCAGGCGAGCCGATCGGGCGGCCGTCGAGATGGATCGTGCCGAGGGTCGCGTCGTCGAAGCCGGCGATGATGTTGAGCAGCGTGGTCTTGCCGCAGCCGGAGTGCCCGAGCACCGAGCAGAACTCATCCTGCCCGACGGTGAACGAGATGTCGGCCAGTGCCTTCACCGGTTCATCGGCGGGGCCGTGACCGGGATAGATCTTCACCACGTTGCGAATGTCGAGCACGCCCATCGTTGCCTGTCCTGTCGTTTTCTGCGAGCGGTCTTCAGCGCGTCATGGCCAGCGACCAGGGCAGCATCTTCTTCGCGACCCACCGCAGGCCCTGGTCGATCACCAGCCCGGCGACCCCGATGGAAATCATGCCGACCAGGATGATGTCGGTACGCAGCACGCTGCGCGCATCCGAGATCAGCCAGCCGAGCCCGGACGTGGCGCCGACCAGTTCCGCCGCGACCAGCGCCATCCAGCCCACGCCCAGGCCGACGCGAATGCCGGTGACGATCTGCGGCAGCGCCGCGCGGAACACGATCTTCACCAGCACGTCGAACTCGGATGCGCCGAGGCAGCGCGCCGCGCGGATGACGTTGTGCTCGACGTTCTTCACGCCGGAGATGGTGTTGATCAGCAGCGGGAAGAAGATCCCGAGGAAGATGATGAACTGGTTCTGCAGGTCGCCGATGCCGAACCACAGGATGGCCAGCGGGATCCATGCGATCGGCGGAATCGGCCGCAGCATCTCGAACACCGGCTCGAACAGGTTCTGCGCGGTCTTCGACCAGCCCATCAGCAGCCCGAAGGGAATGGCCACCGACGCATAGGCGAAGGCGATCGCCTCGCGCTTGAGGCTCGCCCAGAAGTGCTTCGCCAGGTCGCCCGACTGGATCAGCTCCCAGGCACCCGCTGCCACCGCGGTCGGCGGTGGCATCAGCGTCACCAGGTTGGCATCGATGCGCGGCAGGATCACCACCGACAGCAGCTGCCATGCACCGAAAAACACCACCAGGCCCAGCCAGCGCGAGAAGCGCTGGAACAGGTTGGGTGGACGGCGCAGCGCATCCAGCGCCCGCCGTTCTTCCGGGGTGATGGCGGACGGCGGAAGCGCGGGCACCGGCGCGGCGTCGTACATGGCCCCGACCGCGTTACGGCTTGAACATCTGGCCGTTGAAACTCCACGGACGCACCAGATCGCCAGCCTCCGGGAAGGCCTGCGGCGCCTTCATGTTGAGGAAGGTCAGGTACTCCGGGTACGGTGGCTTGCCGACCGTGCCGGTCCAGCCCGCCTGGATGAACGGCGGCTGCGCCGGCACGCGCCAGCCCAGGCGGTTGAAGGTGCGCTCCATGAATTCGGGACGGAACACCGCCTGGAACTCCTTCTCGAGCAGCGGCGTCTTCATGCGCTTGGTCTCGTACAGCCAGTTCACCGTACGGTCGTTCTCGCGGAACCAGAACGCCGTGTGTGGATAGAGGTAGGTCGGCTTGAACTGGTTGTTGTACTCGGCCACCTGCTGCGCGAGCAGGGTGCGCGGCACCAGCTTCAGGTTGGGATCCTGCAGGAGGGCATCCACCGTGCGCTCGGGGTTGAGACGTATCCACAACTGCGACTCGGCAATCGCATCGGTCAGCGCCTGCACCACGTCGGGCACGTTGTCGACCAGTTCCTGCCGGACGTAGGTGACGCCGAGGTAGATCACGTAGGGATAGTGAACGTCGATCGGGCGACCGGTCTTGCGCTCGTTGATCACCAGCGAGTTGGTGAAATCCCACGGCACGATCGCGTCGATGCCACGCGGCAGCAGCGCCTGCTCGGGCGGGGGCATGTTGCGGAAGGTGACGTCCTTGCCGATCACCAGCTTGTTCGAGGCCAGCGACAGTTGCAGGTAGAACTCGGCGGAGGAACCGGTGGCGATGCCGATCACCCACGGCTCTTTCGTGGCCGGGTTGCCGCCACGCAGGTCGGCGATGGTCTTCAGCGGCGAGTCGTTCGGCACGATGATCTGGTGGCGCAGGTTCGGCGACATCAGCGCGATCACCCGCATCGGCACGTTGCGGTCGATCAGCGTGTTCATCGGGAAGTTGCCGCCGTTGCCGACCTGGGCACGGCCCGAGATGAACACCTCGTTCAGCGTCGGGCCAGACGGGAAGGCCTGGAAATTCGCCTCGATGCCGCGCGCCTGCAGGAACTTCTGCTGGTTCATCACAGAGAAGATCGCGTTCTGGCCGGACCACGGTGGCTGGTAGGCGACAGTCATCGGCCACCAGCCACGCTCTTTCATCCAGGCGATGGACTTTTCGGAGATGCGCTCATAGGGCTGCGGCCAGCCCCACTGGGTGAACTGCTGCGCGAAGGCACCCGTGGCCGAGCACATCGCGAGCAGCAGCGACGCCGCCGCGAACCACCGCATCGGGCGCTTGCCCGTCGAGTCATGCATTGCATTGCCTCCTGGCCGGTCTGTGCGGGCTCGACTTGCCGCTGCCGTCGCACTGCGCGGCACCGTGCCTGTCCTCCCGCTCGGGAATGCGCCGCCCCGGCTGTTCGATGTCCGCTGCGACCGGGTGCTGCGACCCTGCCGGCGGCCGGTGCACGGCGCCCAACGTTCCTGCATTGCAGGAAAAACGTTAGCAGCTAAACCGCGCCTCGGCAAGCAATCCTTTGAAAAACGGAATGCCTCATGTCATTATGTCCCGACAATGTCGTCGTCCATCGAGGCTCCCGCCGCCCTCGCCCGCTCGTCCGCGCCCGCCAGCGGCCCGGAGTACGACTTCATCGTCGTCGGCGCAGGCTCGGCCGGCTGCGTGCTCGCCAACCGCCTGTCGGAGGGGGGGCGCTTCAGCGTGCTGCTGCTCGAGGCCGGCAAGCGCGACTGGTACCCGTGGATCCACGTACCGATCGGCTACGCGAAGACCATGTTCCACCCGACATGGAACTGGATGTTCAAGACCGAGCCCGAGCCGACGATGAACGGCCGGCAGATCTACTGGCCGCGCGGCAAGGGCCTGGGCGGGTCGAGCTCCATCAACGGCCTGATCTTCATCCGCGGCCAGCGCGAGGATTACGACCACTGGGCCTCGCTCGGCAACACCGGCTGGGGCTGGGACGACGTGCTGCCCTGGTTCAAGCGCTGCGAGGGCAATTCGCGCGGCGCCTCCGAGTACCACGGGGGCGAGGGGCCGCTGAGCGCATCGGACATCGGCCGGCCACACGAGCTGGTCGACGCGTTCATCGCCGGCGCTGGCGAGGTCGGCATCCCGCGCAACGACGACTTCAACGGCGCCACGCAGGAAGGGGCCGGTTACTACCAGCTGACCACGAAGAACGGCTTGCGCTGCTCGACCGCAGTGGCCTACCTGAAGCCGGCCCGAGGCCGGCCCAACCTGCGCATCGAGACCGAGGCGATGGTCCATCGCGTGCTGATGGACGGGCGCCGCGCGGCTGGCATCGAGTACTCGAAGGGCGGCCGCACGATGGTCGCCCGCGCGCGGCGCGAGGTGGTGCTCTCGGCCGGCGGCCTGCAATCACCGCAGTTGCTGCAGCTCTCGGGTATCGGCGACCCGACGCTGCTGGCCGAGCATGGCATCCCGGTAGTGCATGCGCTCCCCAGCGTCGGCGAGAACCTGCAGGACCACCTGCAGGTGCGCGCCATCTTCCGCTGCGCGAAACCGGTCACCACCAACGACGACCTGCGCAGCCTCACGCGCAAGTTCGGCATGGGCCTGGAATGGCTGTTCCGGCGCAGCGGTCCGCTCGCGGTGGGCATCAACCAGGGCGGGCTGTTCGCCCGCGCGATGCCGCATTCGCAGACGCCCGACGTGCAGTTCCATTTCGCGACGCTGTCGGCCGAGATGGCCGGCGCCGCGCCGCATCCCTGGTCGGGCTTCACGATGTCGGTCTGCCAGCTGCGGCCGACTTCGCGCGGCACTGTCCGGATCAAGTCGAACGACCCTCGACAGGCACCGGCGATGCAGCCCAACTACCTGTCGACCGAACTCGATTGCGAGACGACGGTGGCCGGGCTGAAACTGGCGCGCACCATCGCCGCCACCCATGCGATGAAGGACTACACGCTCGACGAGTATCGCCCCGGGCCCGATGCGCGCAGCGATGCCGACCTGCTCGAGTTCGCGCGCAACCACGGTGCGACGATCTTCCACCCGGTCGGCACCTGCCGGATGGGCTCCGACCGCGACGCGGTGGTCGATCCGCAGCTGCGGGTGAACGGCGTCGAAGGCCTGCGCGTGGTCGACGCCTCGGTGATGCCGACGCTGGTCTCGGGCAACACCAACTGGCCGACGGTGATGATCGCCGAGAAGGCAGCGGACATGATGCTCGCCGACGCGGCAGCGGCGGCAGCAGCCTGAGGCGCCAGCAGCTGCCCCGCTACAGCCCCAGCCCGCCCCAGATCGAATCGATGCGCGCCTTCACCTCGGCGCTCATGGCGATCGGCGTGCCCCATTCGCGCGTGGTCTCGCCGGGCCACTTGTTGGTGGCATCGATGCCCATCTTCGAACCCAGCCCAGACACCGGGCTGGCGAAGTCGAGGTAGTCGATCGGTGTGTTCTCGACCAGCAGCGTGTCGCGCGCCGGATCGACGCGCGTGGTCATCGCCCAGATCACTTCCTTCCAGTCGCGCACGTCGACATCGTCGTCGGTCACCAGGATGAACTTGGTGTACATGAACTGGCGCAGGAAGCTCCAGATGCCGAACATCACCCGCTTCGCATGCCCGGGATACTGCTTGCGGATGCTGACCACCGCCATCCGGTACGAGCAGCCCTCCGGCGGCAGGTAGAAGTCGACGATCTCGGGGAACTGGCGCACCAGCAGCGGTACGAACACCTCGTTCAATGCGACGCCGAGGATGGCCGGCTCGTCCGGCGGCTTTCCGGTATAGGTGGAGTGGTACAACGGATCGCTGCGATGGGTGATGCGCTCGACGGTGAACACCGGGAAGCGGTCCTGCTCGTTGTAGTAGCCGGTGTGGTCGCCGAACGGGCCTTCCAGCGCGGTCTCCCAGCCGGTCGGCGAGGATGCGTCCGGATGGATAGCCCCTTCGAGCACGATCTCTGCGGTGGCCGGCACCTTCAGGTCGTTGCCGATGCATTTCGCCAGCTCGGTGCGACCGCCGCGCAGCAGCCCGGCGAACTGGTATTCGGACAGCGTGTCGGGCACCGGCGTCACCGCACCGAGCGTGGTCGCCGGATCGCAGCCCAGCGCCACCGCGACCGGGAACGGCTGGCCGGGATGCGCCTTCGCATGGTCACGGAAGTCGAGCGCGCCGCCGCGATGCGCGAGCCAGCGCATGATCAGCTTGTTGCGGCCGATCACCTGCTGCCGGTAGATACCGAGGTTCTGCCGCGCGCGCACCGGGCCGCGCGTGACGGTGAGGCCCCAGGTGACCAGCGGCCCGGCGTCTCCCGGCCAGCAGGTCTGGATCGGCAACCGGCCGAGATCGACCTCGCTGCCCTCGATGCGCTGCTGCTGGCAGGCCGGCCGCGAGACCTCCTTAGGCGCCATGTTCAGCACCTGCTTGAGCAGGGGCCACTTGTCCCAGGCATCGCGCAGCCCCTTCGGCGGCTCAGGCTCCTTCAGGTAGGACAGCAGCTTGCCGATCTCGCGCAGCGCCGACGGATCGTCCTGGCCCATGCCGAGCGCCACGCGCTTCGTGGTGCCGAACAGGTTGCCGAGGACCGGCATCGCGTGCCCGGTCGGCTGCTCGAACAGGATGGCCGGGCCCCCGGCACGCAGCACGCGGTCGCACACCTCGGTCATCTCGAGGTTGGGCGACACCGGGGTGGCGATGCGCTTCAGTTCACCGAGGGTTTCCAGTTGCGCGATGAAGTCGCGCAGGTCGTAGTATTTCAATCAGGTCGTTTCCTTGCCAGCGGGCGCACCGAAGTCAACCTCGCCATGCAAATTGCGTGGAGAAATGCCCGCGACAAGTTCCAGCAGTGAGTAGACAACCTCGGCAGTAGGCTCAATCGCAACTGCCGGTTGCGCAGGGGCGATCGCCGCACGCTCGCCCGATTCGCGGATTACGGTATTCATGAAAGTCTCCAGAAGGGCCCAGAAGTGTATGAACGGGGGCAACCTAAGGTCAACGAATGCGGCGCTGCCAGCCAACTCCACACCGGCCGGACAGGTGCGGACAACACCGAGCTAAAGCGGGAGCACCCGCAACCGTGCGCGAACCGGATCAACGGTGACCAGCGCGCCCGCCTCCAGATCCTGGCTCATCTGCCTCAGGGCCGCGACAACGGCGGGCCCGACGGCTTCCGGGCTGACGTTCGACGATCGCACCTGCACGACACTCGGCTTGTATCCGCGGGTCGCCGCCAGGATCGCGCCAAAGTCGAGATCGTGAGTCAGGACAACGAAATCGTTGGCTCGCGCATGCGCCATGATCGCGTGATCCGTGGCGTCTGCAACTCCTGTGGTCGACCAATGCGTCGCCTCGAAACCGGCGCCTTCGAGGAAATCGATCCAACGCGGCGACAGGTTCATGTCGACAAGCAACTTCATGCCGGATGCAGATGGACCTCACGTTCCTCGGCCCGCCACGCCGCATACCGCAGCGCCTGCATCACATCTTCATGTTCCAGGTACGGATAGTCGCGGAGTAGCTCGTCGACGGTGCGGCCGGCTCCGATCTGGGCGACGACCATGCCAACCGTGACCCGCTGGCCGCGGATGCAAGCCTTACCGCCCATCACACCTGGCTGCTGGGTTATGCGCTCTAGTTGCTCCATCATGGTCTCCAAGCTGGAACCGCATGATACGGCAAGCCCGGGAGGCGACACCCGAGCTGGAATGGCCCCATCGGCCCTACAACGCCACCCTGAACCACCCATCCATCAGAATCCCCACGAACACGACACCGCCCACCGCAATGTTGTTCATGAACGCCTTGAAGCATTGCTGCGGCTCGCGCGTGGCGCACAGCGCCACCTGGTAGCGCGCGAGCAGCGCGCACAGCACCAGCGCGCCGAAGTAGACCCCGCCGCGCCCGGTCATCACGCCGACGGCGATCATCGTCAGCAGGAACGCGCCATGGGCGAGCGCAATGCCGACCAGGTCGAAGCGGCCGAAGGTGATCGCCGAGGTCTTGATGCCGATCTTCAGGTCGTCCTCACGATCGACCATCGCATAGGCGGTGTCGTAGGCGATCGCCCAGAACACGTTGGCGAGCATCATCACCCAGGCCACCAGCGGCACGCCGCCGGTGGCGGCTGCATAGGCCATCGGGATGCCGAAGCCGAATGCGATGCCGAGATAGGCCTGCGGTACAGCGAAGAACCGCTTGGTAAACGGGTAGGTGAAGGCGAACATCAGCGCGAGCAGGGACATCGCGATGGTGAGCCAGTTCAGCATCAGCACCAGCGAGCCGGCGAGTACGGTCAGCACCGCCGCCAGCACCAGTGCCTCCTTCACGCCGACCAACCCGGCAGTGATGGGGCGGTCACGGGTGCGCGCGACATGGCGATCGAAATTCCGGTCGGCGATGTCGTTCACCACGCAGCCGGCCGAGCGCATCAGCGCCGCGCCGAGCACGAAGATCCAGACCAGAACCAGGTCGGGCTGCCCCCTCGAAGCCAGCCAGAGCGCCCACAGCGCGGGCCAGAGCAGCAGCAGGATGCCCACCGGGCGATCCAGGCGCATCAGCTTTTCGTAATGGGACAGGCGGGTCGCGAGCGGGATCGGACCTGCGCGGGCGCTATCGGCCATCGGCGTGTTCATCGGAAGGTGTGCGCGGCTGCATCCGCGGGACTGCGTACTGCGGCGCGTGCACCGGGCGCAAGGATGCCACGGCGGGCAGGAAAACCTCTGTCACCAGCAATTGCCGCCCGCCAGCGCTGAACACCGACCGCCGCGCCCAGAGCGACCGGGGAACGGGCAGCCCGCGCGCGGCAAGTTCGGCGGCGGCGCTCCGGTAGCGACGGTCCGGCGCCCGGAGCTGGCGGAAGCGCAGCGGGCCGCGCCGAACCAGCGGGTCGCTGAACAGCGCTTCGCCGAGCGGCCGTACGCCGAGCCCGGCGAGCCAGCGCCAGCGGCCACGCAACGCGGAGGCGTCGATCACGCTGTGCGCGAAGACCGTCGGCAGACCATCGCATACCAGGAGTACCTCCCTTGTCAGGGTGGCGAGCCTTCGCGACACGCCGCGCTGAGCCCCCGGTCGCCCCTGAAGGCGGTTACCGCGCCCCGCCGCAGACCGGATACAGGCCACTTCATCATTGCAGGCCCCACCCCGCTGCTGGGCGAGGCGCACCACTTCAAACGTCCGCGCCGCCTGCCTGAGCCGCTGGGTGAGCGATCCCTCGCCGGTCAGCCAGGCACGCTGCCCCGGCAATGCGGGTACGACACGGTGCCAGCGCGCACGCGGTGCATCAGCGGCCCGTGAGAGATTATCGGCAGGAATACGCATGACTTCAGTCCACGGCGACACGCCGACGGTCGATTCTATGCCGGCATTGGGTTTCGGCGTCAGCGGGCGCTCACCCGTTCAACCATTGCAAGGCTTCGGGCAGCCAGCGGGCGAGATGCCGCCGGGCGGCCTCCGGCTCGCGTTCGAGCAAGGGCCCGGCCGCCTCGACGGCAGCCTCCAGCAGGTCGACATCCTGCACCGGATCGGCGAAGCGGAGCATCGGCAGGCCGCTCTGCCGCGCCCCCATCAACTCGCCCGGGCCGCGCAACTCGAGGTCGCGGCGGGCGATCTCGAAGCCGTCGCTGCTCTCGAACACGACCTTCAACCGCTCGCGGGCGAGCGGCGACAGCGGCGTCTGGTAGAGCAGGATGCACGACGACTTCGCGCTGCCGCGCCCGACCCGCCCGCGCAACTGGTGCAGCTGCGCGAGCCCCATCCGCTCGGCATGCTCGATCACCATCAGCGAGGCATTGGGCACGTCGACGCCGACTTCGATGACCGTCGTGGCCACCAGCAGCTGCAGCGCACCGTCCTTGAACGCGGCCATGGTCGTCGCTTTCTCCGCCGCCTTCAGCCGGCCATGTACCAGGCCGACCGACAGCTCGGGGAAGGTCGCGCACAGCGCGGCGTGGGTATCCACCGCCGTCTGCAGCTGCAGCGCCTCCGACTCCTCGATCAGCGGACACACCCAGTAGGCCTGGCGGCCCTGCATGCAGGCGTCGCGCACCCGCTGGATGACCTCGTCGCGGCGATGGTCGCCGACCAGCCGGGTGGCGATCGGGCTGCGGCCGGGCGGCAGCTCATCGATGGTCGACACGTCGAGGTCGGCATAGCAGGCCATGGCCAGCGTGCGCGGGATGGGGGTGGCGGTCATCATCAGCAGGTGCGCCTCGGCTGGAGACGCAGTGCTGGCGGATGCAGCGCCGGCGTCCAGCCCCTTGCCGCGCAGCGCGAGCCGCTGGTTCACGCCGAAGCGGTGCTGCTCGTCGACGATGGCCAGCGCCAGCTTGCTGAAATCGACGCCCTGCTGGAACAGCGCGTGGGTGCCGACGGCGATCGAGGCTTCGCCGGCGGCGAGCCGGGCACAGGCGGCGGCGCGCTTCTTCTTCGTGAGGCTGCCCGCGAGCCAGGCCACCTCGACGCCAGCCGGCGCGAACCACCCTTCGAACTTGCGGAAGGTCTGCTCGGCGAGCAGCTCGGTCGGCGCCATCACTGCCACCTGCGTACCAGCCTCGACCGCCTGGGCGGCGGCCAGCGCCGCCACCAGCGTCTTGCCGCTGCCGACGTCGCCCTGCAGCAGCCGCTGCATCGGCTGGCCGCGCGCCAGGTCGGCGGAGATCTCGGCGAGCACGCGCGCCTGGGCGCGCGTCGGGTCGAGGCCGGCGGTGGCGAGAACCTGCCGCGCCAGCCTGCCGGCCAACGGCAGCGGCAGTGCGCTCCGGGACGAGCGGCTGTTGCGGTGCATGCGCATCGAGAGCTGCTGGGCCAGCAGTTCGTCGAACTTCATCCTGCGCCAGGCGGGGTGGGTTCGGTTGGTGAGGGCGGCGGCGTCGATGTCGGCGGGGGGGGCGTGGAGCAGGTGCAGGCTCTGGGCGAACGGCGGCAGCCCGAGGCCGCCGAGCAATGACGCGGGCAGCGTTTCGGACAGGTCCGCCTGCGCGACCGCCCGACTTACCAGCCGCTGCAGCACGGGCTGCGACAGACCCTGGGTGGTCGGATAGACCGGCGTCAGCCGGTCCGGCATCGGCGTGCCTTCAGTCAGCACCCGCCAGCGCGGGTGGACCATCTCCGCGCCGATGAATCCGCCGCGGATCTCGCCCACGGCCCGGATGCGCACGCCCGGCTCGAGCGCGCGCTGCTGGCTGGGGTAGAAGTTGAGGAACCGCAGCGTCAGCTCGCCCGTGCCGTCGTCGACCGTGACGACCAGCGTGCGCCGGGGCTTGAACCGGACCTGCGCGTCACGCACGACGCACTCCACCACGACCGCACCACCGCCGAGCACCCGTGTCGCCTCGGCGATGGTCGACAGACGGGTCTCATCGTCGTAGCGCAGGGGCAGGTGGAGTACGAGGTCGGCGAGCGTGCGCAGGCCGATGCGGGCGAGCAGCCTGGTCTGGGCCGGGTTGATCCCGGGCGGGCCGGCGCTGGTGGCCGCCCGCGGAGGGACGTCGGCAGCGGAATTGTGCTTGCAGGATGCGCCGGGCATCCGAGGATGCTAATCGAGAAGCGTGGGTGGCGGGCGGGGCACTATGCTCGCGTGATCGATGAACAGCGTCTCACCGGCCCGGTGCACCTGGCGTAGCCGGCGGGTCGATCGGGTCGAGGATGACGGCGCAGGTCGTGATCGATGCCCTGACTGGGCCACTCTTCGCCTGCGCGGTTCCTCAACGATTGGATCAGCGCTCAGCATGAGCAACGAATGGCGGCTTAATGCCAACGAGTTGGAAGGCGAAATACAGAGGGAAGCTCACAATTCAGCCACGAATCAACCCCAACTCGGCGAGCCAACGCCGGACTGTCAAGTAAATCGCAGCCAAACAAAAGCGCAACCACACGCCGAGCGTCACCAGCCACATCAACGCACCCGGATACTGACGACGAAAAAATTTACCATAGAACCGCAACATGCCCTTGTGCTTGTGCCATTCGACAAACACACGACGCGACCGGCTACACGCACCTAACGCATGGAAAATGCGTGCATCGGGCACAAAAAGAATCTTCCAGCCCTTTCTCCGAAAGCGAATGCACCAATCCAGGTCCTCGCAGTGCAGAAAATAACCTTCATCCCAACTACCCACATCTTCCACCGCTTCACGCTTGACCAACATGCACGCACCGGAAATGGCTTCGACCTCGATCGGGCCTTCAGGCAAGGGCTGCTTGTGCAGATGAAAATCATAAAACAGCTTGGGCCAGCGGTCGGCAAAGCGATACAAGCCAAAGGCCCTTACGAACGAACGCCATGGCGTGGGTACAGCCCGCCGCCCACCACCTTGTTCGATTCCATCCTCATTGACCAGCAAACCACCTACCATGCCCACCTGGTGGGCAGACTGCAAGGCAGACAATAGTGTCGCAACAGCACCGGGTTGAAAAGCACAGTCAGGGTTCAGGAACAGCAAGGATGGCGCGGACGATGCAGCCATACCAATATTGCACGCCACTGCAAATCCTACATTGCTCGGGTTTCGGATAACGCGAATGTGTGGTGCGACCGGAAGGTCTTCCAGGCTCCCGTCATGCGAAGCGTTATCCACCACGATAATCTCAATCGCCAGCGAGGAGGCGAGCAAGGAATGCACACAACCGCTCAGCAAAGGGCCAGCGTTGTAATTGACGATGATGGCGGAAACCGTAGGGATCATGCTTTTCTTCCCATTGGGAGCAAGCGCTTGTCCAAGACCCGCCAGATACCCCAGATCGACGCGACCCTCGCTTTTTGAATCTGCTTGCGCTTGCGCCACATCCTGGGCACACCAGATAGAGCATCGCGCTTGGCTCGAATAATGATCGCGCCTTGACCGCGCAAAGCGAACCAGATAATGCTCACGAGATTCAATACAACGTGCAGTGGCAACATCAGCCAGAACAAAGCGCCTGGCATGTTTTTTACAAAGGTCCAGACCAGATTACGATGGCCGTGATAGACAGCAAAATCACTGTGCTGGCTGCCTGTGGTACCCGAGCCAACATGGTGCGCTACCGCCGCGGGCACATAGAGACAACGATAATCCGCCAACCGCAGGCGAAACCCGAGGTCAACGTCTTCCGAATAACAAAAATAATCCTCGTCGAATCCGCCAAGCTCAAGAAGATCACTACGCCGATACATCGCTGCGGCTGCACAAGGCGAGAACACTTCGCGCACAGGTTCAGATAATGATGGCGCAGGAACGCCATGTCCAATGCGCCAAACTCGTCCGCTCAGATGGTACGCGTCCCCTTCTCCATCAAGTAACGTCGTATCTGCGGCGTTGACCAGCTTGCTCGCAAAAAAATCAAACCCGAGATTGGCACCTGCCGCAGCCAACAAGGCCTCCAGATAGTTCGGTTCTGCAAAAGCATCAGGATTCAACGTCACGATCCACTGGGATTCAGCAGAGACAGCCGCGATCGCCAAGTTGTTGCCCCGAGCAAAACCCAGATTCTCGTTCTGTACCAGCACACGGACTGATGGAAAACGACGAGCAATAACGAGCGAGGCGTCAGTGCTTGCGTTGTCTATCAAGATGATCTCGTGTGGCGCAACTGTCTGGGCCAATAACGCCGAAAGGCAGCGGTCGAGGAACCGTTCTCCATTCCAGTTGACGATTACAACCGATACTCTCGGTTGAGGGCCTGGATCAAGCATCAGCGCGACAGTTGGCTAGGCAATATCCAGAAACTGAAATGACTTCACCAAGTCATCCACCGCCTTGATCTGGCCAAGGAACGCTTCCAGTTTGTTCAGCGGCAAGGCACTGGGACCGTCACACTTGGCGTTATCGGGCTCCGGGTGTGCCTCCAGGAAGAGGCCGGCAAGCCCCACCGCCATGCCGGCACGAGCCAAGTCAGCAATCTGTTGACGCCGTCCACCAGAGGCTGCACCCGATGGATCGCGTTGCTGCAGGGCGTGGGTCGCATCGAAAATGATCGGCAAACCACCAGTGACCTTCTTCATCACACCAAAACCCAGCATATCCACCACCAAGTTGTCGTAGCCGAAGCAGGTTCCCCGATCGCAAAGCATCAACTGCTCGTTGCCGGCCTCCTTGAACTTCTCCACGATGTTCAACACCTGAGATGGACTCAAGAACTGGGGCTTCTTGATGTTGATGGGCTTACCTGTCTTGGCCAAGGCCACCACCAAGTCGGTCTGACGAGCCAGGAAAGCCGGCAACTGCAGAACGTCGACCACCTCGGCTACGGGCGCGGCTTGCCAAGGTTCATGGACGTCCGTGATGACTGGCACGCCGAACTCCGCCTTGATAGCCTCAAATATCTTGAGCCCTTCATCCAGCCCCGGCCCACGGTAGGAATGGATGGACGAGCGATTGGCCTTATCGAAACTGGCTTTGAACACGTAGGTAATGCCGAGCTTCGACGTGACACGAACGAATTCGGAGCATATGCGGAGCGCGAGATCCTTGGACTCAAGCACGTTCATGCCAGCGAACAGCGCGAACGGGCCTTGATTCGACATCTCCTTGATCGAGAATGTTTGTTC
Organism: Rhodocyclaceae bacterium; assembly: GCA_020248265.1. NCBI lineage: Bacteria > Pseudomonadati > Pseudomonadota > Betaproteobacteria > Rhodocyclales > Rhodocyclaceae > Rhodocyclaceae bacterium. Next base: position 373,376 of record JADCHX010000004.1, on the reverse strand, counting down.
CATGAGTGGTTGCATTAGGCTCGGATTCAATTTGTGCAGGTGGACGCCTTGCTTATCGATTCGCCGACCTAGTCAGTCGATGCAGGCCGCGGCGCACGTAGGAGACCAACATTGAACGCCACGACGTCCATGGGCGCACCTTGCCGCTGCGGATAGACTTGTAGGGCGCCACGAATCCTGCGTCCAGCCGGAGCAACTCACTGTCGTGGACCTCCGGCTGCTTCAGCTCCTTCATCAGCGAGGGGCGAACATGGCCGGCGGCAATCTCTCGGGCCAGTACCTCTTTTGTAATGAAGCCGGCGTCGACCGCACGGCGCAGGCACCCCACCCACAGATGCGACAGGGGATTGTTCAACGACACCCAGGGCTGAGTATCCATGTCGGTGTAGTGCAGCAGGTGAGTTCGACCAGCTTCGTATTTTTCGAGGCTGTTCCAACCAGAGTCCAAGGTACGCCCGACGCTGCTGGCTACGCACATCTCGTGCATAAGCTGCTCGTAAGTGTAGCGGCCCTCATCCAGCCCCTGCACAATGGACTCGATGCGCCACTGCAGCCGCTCGCAATCGAGCAGCACCACGCTGAACTGCCCCTTGCGGCCGTCGGTGCCTTCGCGCACCGTTAGCAGGTCGTACCCATCCACTGGAGCGTTCCACAGCGCACCGATGTCGGTGAACAGCTGCATGTCAGCGTCAAGGTAGATGGCTCGGCCTTCGTAATTGCACAGCTCGGGAATAAGGAAGCGTTGGAATGAGAAGGGCGTACGCGGACGATTACGCAACTCGAGCGGCATGGGAATGGTACGCTCGAACGATGCAATACGGTGGAGCTGGACTGGCAACGCACTCGTCTCCTTAATGGAAAACTCGAGGACGCGAGTCGGCAGCCATTCAGCTGAAGTAGCCGCAACGAATACACGAATAGGCACAGTATTGAGCATCGGCAAAGTCTTCTATTCTTTAATTTTCTTCAATCGTCTAGAAACAATTGAACTGCAACTTTCTCATTCTGATTTTGACATGCGAAAGGCAACCATGAGTAGCTAAACTACCACAGGTCACTTTCTGTATACCTCAGCACAAGTCGAGAACAAGTAAGCGTAGCTTCGATCACCAAAAATCCATCTTGCTTTATTTAAAACACTCATTACCTTAGATTTCCTACTTGCCATCAAAACAACCAATTCCGAAGCTGCCTGATTCTCAAATAGAAACAAGATGTCAAATCTAGACTCGAGTTTTCTGACCCACCAATCAGCTGGCTTAACAATTAGATGGGCATTTCTTCCATCTTGAAGTGTTTTTGCCGCTTCACGTGTTGACACCACAATGAAAGCTATTTTTTTACTCAGACCATCAAGATCTTCAATTACTTTATCAAGGTATTCAGGTTCTATGTGCTCAAGAACATCCCCGCAAACAACTAAATCAGCAGAAGCCGGCTTTGCGGACAACTCTGGAATTGCGGGATCATAGCCCGCGATGTTAAGCGCAGGCAAAGCAGAAGAAAGAGTCTGCTTTCCACAGCCGTAATCCAAAACAGAACTAATTTTGAATCTTGCATGTAAAAATTCAACTGCAACGGCCCACTTTCTGCCACTCGTCCCAAAAGCATTGTTTTCAGCATGCAACTGCCGATTGAGATCACGATAATTCTCGGAAATGGTCATCTATATTAGTCTTTTTTATAACACTCTTATAGCCATCCCCAGGTCTGCAATGCCGCTTGTGGCAGAATTCCCAGGAATATCAAAATACACGAAATTTTGGTAAAGACTCAAAGGCCTTTTTACGTCACCAATAAGCTCATGCACAATACAGCTCACGAAGTAACGTCCAGGAGCTAGCTTGCGCTCAAAACTCAATTCTACCGGACGTGAATCACCTGCATTTAGTTCCCCGATGTTAAAGCCAGCACGAGAGCCATCAAGTGCACACACCGTGATTCCATGCTGATTAGTAATTCCAAAATTCAGTGCTAGGTACTTAATGTTGCGTCGCGCGCATAAGTGCGCACGCACAACACCAAGCACTCGATCTCCCTCTCGCCGTTCCGATATCTGAAAACCGTCCAGAACTGCGTCATTGGAAAGCGTTGAATCCGGTTTTGTACTGCCGACAATCTTTCCCTCGAAGTCATCTTCCCCCATGGCCTCGGTGCGGATACGCTTGTAGGCTTCTACAGCCTCGAAAGTCGGACCGTCAAAGACTTTTTGTCCACCCTCCAAAATCACGCCGCGCGTACAGAAGTTGGCCAGCATGTTTGGGTTATGGCTGACCAACAGGAATGTCTGACCAGACTCCTTCATATGACGGATTCGGTCGTAGCACTTCATGCGGAAGTTAGCATCACCTACAGCAAGTGTCTCGTCAATAATGATGAGGTCGCAATCAACGTGAATGGCACAGGAAAAGGCCAAACGCGACTGCATGCCGGAGGAATATGTCCGCAAGGGCCGATCGAAGAAGCGCCCAAGGTCCGCAAAGGCCTCAATGGCACCAATACGCTTGTCTGTCTCTGCACGACTGATACCTTGCATGCTACAAAAAAGGTAAGCGTTCTCTCGGCCAGAGAAATTGGCGTTAAAGCCAGCGGTCAGTCCCAACAGGGTTGCGATTCGGCCAAATCGCTCCACATTGCCTGACGTTGCCTGGATCACATTACCCAAAATACCCAACAGCGTGGTCTTGCCCGCGCCGTTGCGCCCCATGATTCCAACGGTCTCACCACGGCGGATTTCGAGGTCAATTCCATGCAGTACGGGATACTCATCCACTTTTTTCAAAGACTTGCCAAAAAGTGCTTGAAGCAGCGTGGCCAACGGACTCTGGCTACCCGAATAGACCTTTATCAAGTCATGTGCGACTAGAAGTAAATCAGACGACATCAGAGATAACACCCTTTACGCGACTAAAAATCCAGCTCGCAAGCAGGAACAAGGCCAAACAAGCGAGAGGGAAACCCATCAGCAATGCTGGCTGTGGCATGACGCCGAATACCAGTGGGGCGCGCAAAACCTCCACCATAGCTGTAAGTGGATTGAGCCACATCCAACCCTGCCACGCCTCCGGCACCATGGACAAAGGGTATGTAATGGGAGTTGCATAGAACATGATGCGAAGCAACAACCGCATTGCATCGGAGATGTCACCGATGAACGGCCCTAGTGCCGCCAAAAGCAAGGACAGCCCGCAGAGAAAAAATGAACATAACGCCAGCGCAGGCAAGAACCAGGCAAGGCCATTCCAGGTCAGACGATGCTGCATAAGGGCAACCGCCAGCAGCAAAATGATCATGACTCCTGCGTTTACGCTTGCACGCATCAAGTTGGCCACCCATAGGACCCAGATTGGAAACGGTGACTTCACAACATAGATGCGCTTGGAGGCAAACAAAACAGTCGACGAATTGACCAAGTCTGATAACGTGAGATAGACCACCAAGCCAGTGAAGAACGGCAACAAAAATCCTATATCTTGATCGGGCTGGTGAGGAAGTTGCCACTTGACACCGAATATGAGGCCGAACACTAGCCAGTAAATGCCCAGCAGACCAAGAGGGGTGAGCACAAGCCAAAGTGGACCAGCGATAGACCGCTTGTACTTGGCGGCAAGGTCACGCATAGCGAGATCCCATGCGAGGCGAAGGTGGCTGCGCAGGATCGGATGAATAGTCCTGTCTGTCACGGGTATACACCTCTTGCGGGGGTAGTGATTGCCCTGCCTTCTAGGCTACTTCTATGGCTAGCATCAATTCCAAAGAACTCCAAAATCGTTTTTCTAGCGATCAAAAATGGCAGCATTTTTCAAAAGTACCTTTTGCATGGCACACGCTCGAAAAGGCGCTCGCTATCCATAATGGCGATACCTGTAGCGATGCCGATCGCATAGTTACCGATTGCCTTTATCGACAAACCAGTGCGGTTATTCGGGGGCCGTTGCGCTGCTGTTCGTCCTTGAGAATCTGGAAGCTGCCGAAACCCAGTTCCGCCAACAAGCCTTTCAGGTCGTCCAGCAAGAGCCATTTCGCGTGGTCATACATTCCGGAGAAGACCTCATCTCGACCCTTCTCACGGTAGTGAAAGTATCGGTAATCATGACCATCTACTTCGTATTTGTTGTTTACCATCTCCGGCGTTGCGTAGTGCGTATCGAGGAGAAACCCTCTGCCAGTCAGGGCAGCGAGGCGCTTCAGATGGATAACGGGGTCCTTCAGGTGGTACAGGACACCCACATGATGAACAAAATCAACTCGCGGGAGGCGCGCCATATCCTCGGCCTTCTCGATATCACTGACAAATGATGTCGGCCTGTAGCCAAACAAGTTGCATCGCACCACGGTCTTTACGATGTTCTCAATGCGCGAGTCAACTGCAGTTACCTCTGCACCGAACTGCGCTAGCGCAATGGTGTGAACGCCTTCAAAACACCCAATCTCCAAAACAGAGCGATCTTTGAGGCCAAAAGCTTTATTCATTTGCACGATACGAGGATCGGGCACCACCTGCGGTGTCTCTCGCTTTCCTTTCCAGGCGATGTTTCCAAAGCGGCGTCCTTTTGTGTCGGATGTGAAGCACATCCATGGCAGCATCTCATTGAGTCGCTTCAAATCATCGTCGGAGAGCGATTCTACGTAGCCCGACTGAACGCGGTGTTCGTCAAACCCGTCGAAGGCGACTGAGGCTGGCTCGCGAACCTTTCCGATGACGTTACTTGTTCGATCAATACTGTCGGTGATCTTCTGAATGGTATCGTCCATGTTGACTGACTCCTGATTTCTTGGCTTCATCGCACGAGGAGGACTTTGTGCCTGATCGTCCTCCACAACCTTGTAACGCACCATGCCCGCTCTGGTGGCCAGCCCCACAACATCAAGCACTTGTGCGCGCAAGGCTTCCAGCGAGTATTCCTGCATTAATCTGCGTTGGGCAGCCTGGACTTGGCGCATGCGAACCGAGGGATTGGTTGCCAGAACCTGCAACGCATCGTCCCAGCCCCCGTCCTCGGCAAGCCAGCCGCAGCCTTCGGCACAACATGAGTCGTAAATCATGCCTCGCGTTGCCACCACCGCCGTGCCAACCGAGGTGTACTCAATCCATTTATTGATGTTTTTGACTTCATTGAACCGAGTACGCGCGAGTGGACAAATACCGATGTCCCATCTACGCGCAGCCAACGCAGCTAGAAAATCCTCGTAGTTCTGCACCACTGGCAGTTCGATCACCCGGTCGCCAAACTCAGCCAGTTGTGGGGGGCGAGCAATGCGACCGAACAGTTCGAACTTCATGTGAGGTTGCCGCCTGAGCAGTCGAACAACTGCAGGAAGCGCCACCTGGAAGTCATGGGCATGGTCGAAGCCCATGTAGCCAAGCGTGAGCGCCTGACCGTCTCGCGGAGCCTGCAGGACCCGGCCTGCGCAAAACAATGAACCTACATAAAACTCCCGTGCGATCCCCAATTCGCCGAGACGCTGAGTCAGCCGTTCGTTAGAACAATAGACAACGTCGGCCTCTTCCAACAAATAGCGTACGGCAGTCAATCGCAGTGGGTGGTTATGGTACGCAAACTTCGCCTCGCCAATCTCGCGCGGTACGTTTAGCAGATCATCGTCAATGCAGTACACCGTACCAATGCCACAGTCTCGAGAGTAAGAGAGCAATTCACTCGCAAATGGTCCACTGTAACGGCAAATAAAGATACAAGTAGCCTTACTGTTGATCAGACGCTGCCGGAACCACTGGAGAGCGTCATGTGAACGAATATTGCTACCGAACACCTTCTTGATCTGTTCTTCGGTAAGAAACTCCAGACTTACCTCGCCTGCCGCGATCGAGTCGGCAAGAGGGGAAAGCAGTGACAATTGAACAGTTGGAATAACCGCGTTGGCAATCACAAGCAGTCGAATCGATGCAGCGCTATTCGGCAAAGGGAATTTAGCCGTATCCTCTACGTCCAAAGCAGGTGTAAACGCCTTGCGCGCCAGTCTGGCAAGTGCTGCAAATGCGTTATGAATGCCCATGCGCCCGCTCCTCTTTACGATGTTCCCGGTCAAACTACTTAATTGCCTGACAAGGCTCCCGCGTGGCATCGCAAACCGCATTGCAGGCACCGTTGTCCATCAGAGGGTCACTTTGGGGTTCGTATGATCGAGCATTGGCAACCACCACCGTGGCACTTTGTTTCGCCATTTAAGGTGTTTCACCTTTTCTTGTATTTTTTCTCCCTACGAACGGTAGGCTCAGTCGCTCACGGGTGGCGCGGAACACCTGCATATCTGCATCCATATAAATTGTGCGAGTCGCCATAACCAGCGAGTTGGGGAATGCAGAAACGGCTGAAAGCAAACTACGTACGCTGTCGGTTCCCAGGGTCCATGCGAACAGGTACATCAGGTGTTTACTGTGGCGCTGATGCGTGAAGCTGCAGCCAGGTCTGCCGCAATACGCTTTGCACCGTCACCATCGACAAGCACACGCGCGACGAAAGCGGCCGCAGCACTTTCCAGCGTGGCGCGTTGCTCGAGGTCGAGCGCCGCGTTGACTACGGCCGCCCAGTCGGACGGCGCACGCAGCAGGGGCAGGGGGTGGTAGTTGGGCAAGCACAGCCCTCCGGCAAAAACAGCCACCGGCAGACCTTGGCGGGCAGCGTCCAGCGCTACCGTGGACGGACTGGTGATCACAGCTGTCATGCTTCCAAGCAGTGCTGATGCCGTGTGATGCTCCCAAGCGGGTGTCTCCGGGTCGGCGATGACGAGGTTAGAAGCGGCAGGCCGCTGGCCCTCGTACCGATGGGTCAGCCACACCCCGGCATGGTGTGGTTTGATCAGGAAAGTGACCTCTGGAAAGCCCTCGGCCAGCAGGGTCACCGCATCCAGAAAAGCCTGCCGATACGTGTCATCGTAGCGATGCCAGTGCAGGTTTTCGAAGACGCCGACGACAGGCCGACCCTTGGGCAAGAGTTGCCCAAGGTCGGCCGGTTTCGTGGTGGCGGGCTTAGTACACCCCAAGGGGATGCAGCGAGCGCGCGTGCTGGCGTCCAGCCGCGGGTGAAGCGTTTCTGGACCACCCCAAGTGTAGATGCGCTGAGCCTTGATGGTCACCCGGTCAATCGGGTGAACAGCGTCTTCATAGGTCAGGCCCACGTTTTCGAAGCCATGCTGCAGCGTCGCTACTGTGAGGTCGCGCGCCAACGCCAACTCTGTGAGCTTTCGAGTGAAGCGGTGCGGACCGAGGTTGGTCTCGGTTACTGTAAGCAAGCATCGGGCGCTGTCAGGAAACACGACACTCCCAGTGGGGAGTTCGTCGGGAAGTGCACGGTAGTCGATTCGGCGCTTCTCCAACGTAGCCAGTACCCGCGGGGATTTACGAACAAGGGTCGCGCTGCACCAGACTTGTGCCGAGACACCACTGTCGGCCCAGGCATCGAGTACTGGCACGGCCAAGTCTAGGTCTTGTATCAGGTTTAGGGCCACGATGCACTGCGCAGGCGTGACGGCGCGTTGGGCAGAACGCGGTTGTGCCAGAACTGCCTGCCAGGCTTCAGCTATGGCTTCTTGACCAAATGCGTCTTGGGCAAGCACGAAAGCTGCCTCTGCATCGCGCCGCCCAGCCTCGCGATTGCGAAGATAGCGCTCGAGTCCCGCAACCGTATCGCCAGTGTGAATGTATGGCGCCAGAGGATTCAGCGCGGCGGTGGATGTGGCGACGACCGGCACCCCCTGAGAGACAGCCAGCACGCTGCGGTTAGCCGACTTGCACACACTGAACGGATCCAGCGTGTTGGGCACTACCACGACGTCGGCCTTGCCCAGCCAATGGTTGAGCAATTGAGGCGACCAGTCAAGGTAACGCGATGGAATCCGAAGGGGCCGAATGTACTCCTCGTACTTTTCGCGGTGGTTGCTAATCACCACCAGTTCGACATCGAACCCGCTCGCCACGGTTTCCAGCGCGTCACGGATCTCGAGCAGATCAAGCATGCCGAATTTGGCATGGGGTGCACCATGGTTACCAAACCAGAGGATGGTCTTGGCATGCCGCGCGGCACGTGCCGGGGCCGCATCATCGCGGGGCCACCGGATTGGCGCGTACGTCGCAGCCTGTTGCTTCCGCGGTGCCGGGGACGCATCATTGCGGGGCCATCGGAGTATCCAGCGGTGCAGGTATTTGCGCAGCATGCGTTGCCCGCGATTGACCACACGCCAGAGCAGCCGAACGGCGAGACCAGCCCCCTCCTCGCGCAGACGCACCAAGAGATTTCGTGCCTTACGCCACAGGATGCGTACTCTCTGCGCCTTCTCTCGGGCGTTGGCTTCGCGCAGCAGACGATCCATAGCTTCAAGCAAGGCAAACGTCTCGATACCGTCGGGAATCACCGTCACCGGCACATGAGGCACGCGGTGGCGGACGATGGTCGCGAGCGGCTCGGTCGTGACAACAATAGCGTCGGCCTTCGCGGCAATCACGTCGAAAAGCTGCGTGGGCGAAACCTTGCCGGCAACTCTCCCATAGGCCTCGACGAAGATGTTGTCGCACAGGTCGAACACCACGCGGATGCCCTTGCTGGCCGCGCTTTGGGCCAGGAACAGGTCGTCGGGCGTGAAGCTCTTGACGATGACTAGCGCATCAAGGCCATCAAGGTGCGACTCCAGGCCTGAAGAGAACAGACGGTTGTGGACCTGTTCCGACTCGAGCGCAAGTATGGGCAGCAGCGCACGGTAGCGCACGCTCGCCACGTTGAGCGTCAGCGTCGATACCTTCCAGCCAATGTTCATGGAACGTGAGCTTCCCTCTGTTTTTCGCCTTTAACCCCCTCGGTATTATGCCGCCATTCGTTGCTCATGCTGAGCGCTGATCCAATCATTGAGGAACCGCACAGGCGAGGAGTAGCCCAGCGTGGAATGCTTGCGTCGTCGGTTGTAGATCGGTTCGATGCAGTCGAACAGGTCGGCCTCGGCATCGGCCCGCGTACGGTAGCGGGTGCCGTGCACCCGCTCATGTTTCGGGCCGTTGAAGAAGCTTTCCGCGGGCGCGTTGTCCCGGCCGTTTCCCTTGCGGCTCATCGAGCAGATCATCCCGTAATCGGTGAGGCGTGTCTGGAAGGCAGCGCTCGCCTACTGGCTTCTTGCGAAACCACGCCATGGTCACGGCATCGATCACGACCTGCGCCGTCATCATCGATCGGATCGATCCGCGCCTGGCTCGCCGGGAATCCCCGCTCGCGCGGCTCACGCGCCATCCGCAGGCTGCCGTAAGCACCTTTCAGCTCGCGGTGAATCGATTGGATCGGTGTGGGCATCTGCAAATCGGAAAGCCGCTTGCGAGCTGGACCCCCCTGCCAAGCATGGCAGCCGCTGACGCTCACCCCCAGCGCCGCGCACATTGCCGGCAGCGGATAGCTCGATCGCTGCTGGTCAATCCAGGCGTACTTCACAGTGCATTTTTCGCGAAGTACACCGTCGCTTTTTCAGGATTCCACACTCCATCCTGAGCCGAGCGTTTTCTGCCCGAAGCCGTGACAGAAAACGAAATTTCGGGGGAGGCTCAACGCTCCAGCATCAATCGAAGACCTCAGCTTCGGTGAGCGTCAGCCCGCGCCTGTCCTTCTCCGACAACTGTGGGACGATACCTGCAGGCCACTCAATAGCAAGCGTCGAGTCATCCCACCTGATGCAGCGCTCAAGTTCCGGAACCCAATAATCAGTGGTCTTGTAGAGAAACTCCGCCACTTCGGATAAGACGACAAAACCGTGGGCGAAACCTTCCGGAACCCACAGCTGACGCTTGTTCTCCGCCGACAGAATCTCACCAACCCACTGGCCGAATGTGGGCGATGACTTGCGAATATCCACCGCCACATCGAATACTTCGCCCTGCACCACGCGCACCAGCTTGCCTTGCGGGCGCTGAATCTGAAAATGCAGCCCGCGCAGGACGTTGTTTACGCTGCGGCTATGGTTGTCCTGCACGAACCGTACGGATCTGCCGACGATACTTTCAAATTGTACTTGGTTAAAACTTTCAAAAAAGAAACCGCGCGTATCGCCAAACACTTTGGGTTCAACGACAAGCACATCGGGGATGGCAGTTGAGATGGCCCTCATGCTTTCACACCCTCTTTCAACAGGCGCTGGATGTATTGGCCATAGCCGCTTTTGGCAAGTGGCTGCGCCAGTTTTGCCAGTTGTTCAGCATCGATGAAGCCTTTACGAAAGGCGATTTCTTCCGGACACGCCACCTTCAGGCCCTGTCGGTGTTCAATGGTTTCGATGAAGTTACTGGCTTCGATCAGGCTCTCGTGGGTGCCGGTGTCGAGCCAGGCATACCCACGGCCCATGATTTCTACATCGAGTTGACCGCATTCGAGGTAGATGCGGTTGATGTCGGTAATCTCCAGCTCCCCACGGGACGATGGTTTAAGGCTGGCTGCGAGGTCAACGACCTGGTTGTCGTAGAAATACAGGCCAGTAACCGCATAGTTGCTCTTTGGGTTGGTGGGTTTCTCTTCCAGGCTGGTTGCTCGGCCTTGCGCGTCGAAGGTGACTACGCCGTAACGCTCGGGGTCTTGCACGTGGTAAGCAAACACCGTGGCACCCTGCTCGCGCTGCATGGCTTGTTCGAGCTGGATGTGCAGGTCATGACCATAGAAAATGTTGTCTCCTAGCACCAAGGCGCTGGAGGCATTGCCAATGAAGTCTTTGCCAATGATGAAGGCTTGGGCCAAGCCATCGGGGCTCGGCTGCACGGCATAGCTCAGGTTGAGGCCCCAGTCGCTGCCATCACCCAGCAGTTGCTCGAAGCGTGGAGTATCTTGTGGGGTGGAGATTATTAGAATGTCACCTATGCCCGCCAGCATCAGGGTGCTGAGCGGGTAATAGATCATCGGCTTGTCGTAAATAGGCAGCAGTTGCTTGGATACCACTTTTGTAACCGGGTAGAGCCGTGTGCCGGAACCACCGGCAAGTATGATGCCTTTGCGTTGTGCCATGATTATTTCTCAAGTATCTCGGTCAGCATGCGAGCAACGCCACTTTGCCAGTGAGGCAAATTCAGGCCAAAGGTTCTTCTCAAAAGGTTGGTATCCAGGCGCGAATTGTGCGGGCGACGCGCCGGGGTGGGATAGGCGGAAGTGGGAATCGGGTCCACACTGTCAGGTGTGGCCATCAGCGCCACGCCCGCTTTGTGCGCGGCCTCCAGCACGAAACGCGCATAGCCGTACCAAGAGGCGTGGCCCCCAGCGGCCACGTGATAGATCCCAGACGGATTCAAACAGTCGTGTCGCAGCGGGGGCAGCACATCGCGGATGGCATGGGCGGTCACATCGGCGAGCAAGTCAGCCCCGGTGGGTGCGCCGATTTGGTCGTCAATCACGGTCAGGCGCTCTCGCTGCCTGGCCAGACGTAGCATAGTCTTTGCAAAGTTGCCGCCGCGCGCAGCATAAACCCAACTGGTGCGAAAGATCAGATGCTGGCAGCCCGTATCCTGAATCAGTTGCTCGCCTTCCCACTTGGTTTTCCCATAAACACTCAGCGGCGCAGGTGTATCGGATTCTTTCCAGGGAGCGTCGCCGCTGCCGTCGAACACATAGTCGGTGCTGTAGTGCACCAACCAGGCGCCAAGTTGCTTAGCCTCCTGCGCCAGCACCTGCGGCGCCAGGGCGTTGAGGGTGCGAGCCAGATCGGGCTCACTTTCAGCCTTGTCCACAGCCGTATGGGCTGCGGCATTGACGATAACGTGGGGCTTCACGGCACGCACCGTGTCGGCCAGGCCCGTCAGGTTGCTGAAATCGCCACAACGCTCGGCGCTGTCAAAGTCCAGCGCCACCACTTCGCCCAGCATGTTCAAGGATCGCTGCAGTTCCCAGCCCACTTGGCCGCCTTTGCCGAACAGGAGAATCTTCATGCGGCGCGACCTGCGTAATTCTTTTCGACCCATTCGCGGTAGGTGCCGGATTGAACGTTGGCTACCCAGTCCTGGTTTTCCAAGTACCACAGCACCGTTTTGCGAATGCCGGTCTCGAAGGTTTCGACTGGCTTCCAGCCAAGTTCACGCTCTATCTTGCTGGCATCTATGGCGTATCGGCGGTCATGGCCAGGGCGATCAGCTACAAAGGTGATTTGCTCGCGGTAACTTCTTGCATCAACTCGGGGGCGTAACTCGTCAAGCAGGCCGCAAATGGTGTGGACGATGTCAAGGTTGGGTTTTTCGTTCCAGCCACCGATGTTATAGACCTCACCAATCTGGCCCGCATCCAGAACACGGCGAATAGCGCTGCAATGGTCTTTGACGTAGAGCCAGTCGCGGATCTGCTGTCCATCGCCGTACACGGGCAAGGGTTTGCCGGCGAGCGCATTCACGATCATCAACGGAATGAGCTTCTCCGGAAAGTGATACGGGCCGTAGTTGTTGGAGCAATTGGTGGTGAGTACCGGCAGGCCGTAGGTGTGGTGGTATGCACGAACCAGATGGTCGCTGGCCGCTTTGCTCGCCGAATACGGACTATTGGGTTCGTAGCGATGAATTTCGGTAAAGGCGGGATCGCCATTGGCGAGCGAGCCGTAAACTTCATCAGTGGAAACGTGCAAGAAGCGAAAGTTTTGGAGGGTAGAACCTTGCAGGCCTTCCCAGTAGGCGCGCACCGCTTCTAGCAAATGAAAAGTGCCGACGATGTTGGTCTGAATGAATTCGCCGGGGCCGTGGATACTGCGGTCGACATGGCTTTCGGCCGCAAAATTGATTATGGCGCGGGGTTGGTACTGGGCGAGCAGTTTCGCAACCAGCGCTGAATCACCAATATCTCCCTGTACAAAGACATGGCGTTTGTCACCATCGAGGCTTTGCAGGTTTTCGATGTTTCCTGCATAGGTAAGCTTGTCGAGGTTGATGACGGGCTCATCTGAACTTGCAATCCAGTCGAGCACGAAATTGCTGCCAATAAAGCCAGCCCCGCCTGTGACCAGAATACTCATTTGCGATCTCCGGTTTGCAGAGCACACAAGATGGCTACCGCGCTCTGTGCGTTCGCATCAGAACCAGAGTCATTACTTGCCAAGCACGTCAGGCCTATGCCAGTCGTTACCTTATTGAGTTGATTCATCAACCCGCCTCCACCTGTGAAACCCCCGCTCGCTACGCCCGGACAGCCATCAAAGGCGCCCGATCACGGGGGAGGGGAGGGTACATCGCAGCCTCCCGAAAAGACCGCAAACACCCTGCTATTGCTTCGAAATTGGCAAAAAAATTATAACCTCCGGCCCCTACCATTGACAATTTTTTGTGGGCCACGGATATGCTCGTACGAACGACAAAGAACCCCGCCTTCACCCGCTGCCCGAGAAGGGAAACGGATGAAGGCAGGGTCTATCGCGGCACGCCGCGCTACTTGTTGCCAACCACCGACAGCAAGATCACGCCGTAGATCACATGCAGGAAGGTGGGGCGGGCGCGGCTGGTCCATGGGTCACCTGAGGCGACTTCGGCGAGGATGGCCGAGAGGCTTACCCGCATTTCCTGCAGTGCCTGAGTCGCGGATGTCGCGCGCGGCGTCCGGTCCAGGTGCCAGCCAGCAGTTCCTGCCCCGCGACCTCAGGGGCGGTGACCACATCCGGGTTGAACAATGTGGCCAGACTGCCCGGAGGGACACCTCGCATGACCGCACCCAGTCCGAGGCCGAACGTACCGCCCGCTACATCGCCATCAACCAGCGCAGCGAAGTGCGGATCCATGGCGAGGATGGTCGTTATGGCGCACGCAGAATCGACGGAAACCACGCACAGCTTGGGGGAGGCCCATATGCAAAAAGCCCAACAGACAAGAGTTGGACTTCGAATATGGTGGAGACGAGGAGGATCGAACTCCCGACCTTCGCATTGCGAACGCGACGCTCTCCCAGCTGAGCTACGTCCCCACGGGCCAGAATGGGTGAAGGGAGCCTCAAAAACAGGCTTCCTTGTTTCCAGCGCCTTGAATTATGCCTGAAACCCGCGCCACCGTGAATCGGTATCCGCACCACCAGTCCGTATAATCTGGCTCCCGGGGTGCCATGCCCTCCCCTGAACCTCGACCGCCCATGCAGATCACCCCGCCCTTCGCCTACCCCGAAATCGACACCCTGAAGAAGACCGACCGCGTGGTATTGCCCAAGCCCGGCAATACGCCAGCCTTCTGCCACGACCTGCACGTCATCCCGGTTTCGTACACCGAGATCCCGGTCGCGCAGCGCGACTACCCGATCGTCTTCGTCTCGGCCGACAACGGAGCGACCTTCATGACGATGGCGATCCTCGGCCTGAAGGCGAAGCAGAATCTGTTCGTGTCGCCGCTGGGCTGGGACCCGTCGGCATACCTGCCTGCCTATGTCCGGCGCTATCCGTTCTGCATGGCCAAGGTGACGGTGGACAACGCGCAGCGCGACGAGCGCGTGGTGTGCGTGGCGAAGCGCGCGGTGGTGCCGAACGGCGACGCGCTGTTCGACACGACCGGCACCGCGACCGCCGAATGGCAGGCGCTCGAAAAACTGCTGCAGGAGTACGAGACCGACCTGGTGCGCAGTGAAGAGTTGTGCAAGCTCGTCGCCGGTCTGGGGTTGCTCGAGCCGTTCAACATGCAGGCCTCGCTCTCGACTGGCGCCACCCTGCAGCTCACCGGCATGTATCGCGTGAACGAGAACAAGCTGAACGAACTGGACCCGGAAAAGCTGATCGAACTCGCCCGCAAGGGCGTGCTCGCACGCCTCTACTCGCACCTGCTGTCTCTGGAAAACTTCCGACGGCTGTCCGACCGGGCCGCCGCGATGGAACCCACGGCAGCCCCGGCGGCCAGCTCGCTGCAGTGACTCGTGCCGGCCGGGCGCCGGTCTGACTAAGGCTTGGCCGGTTCGCCGGGCCGGCGCATTGCCACCGCGACCATCGCGATGCCCACGGCTGCCATCGGCAGGCTGAGCCACTGTCCCATGGTCAGCCCGAAGCCGAGCGTGCCGAGGAACGCATCGGGCTCGCGCGCGAACTCGGCAAGGAACCGGAACAGCGCATAGCCGGCGAGGAACATGCCGGACACCAGGCCGCACGGCTGCGGCTTGCGCGACAGCCACGCCAGCACTGCATACAGCGCCACGCCCTCCAGCGCGAACTGGTAGAGCTGCGACGGATGGCGCGCCAGATGGTCGACATGCGGGAAAACCATCCCCCACGGCACGTCGGTCGGACGCCCCCACAACTCGCCGTTGATGAAGTTGCCCATCCGGCCTGCGGCCAGGCCCAGCGGCACCAGCGGCGCGACGAAATCGGTGACCTGCAGCCAGCGCATGCCGATCGATCGGGCATACAGCCAGGTTGCCACCAGCACGCCGCACAGGCCGCCATGAAACGACATGCCGCCCTGCCACACGTAGAGAACGCTGATCGGGTCGGCCAGATACTCGCCCGGCTTGTAGAACAGGATGTAACCGAGCCGACCACCGAGCACCACGCCCAGCACGCCGTAGAAGAGCAGATCGTCGACCTGCGACGGCGCGATGCCCCAGCGCGGCTCGGCCTTCGCCCGCTGCTTGCCCAGGCCGAGGAACAGCCCGAACGCGAGCAGGTACATCAGCCCGTACCAGCGGATTGCAAGGGGGCCGACCTGAATGGCGATCGGGTCGAAATCCGGAAAGACGAACATGCAGCGATGGTATCCCACCGCCATCGCCACTGCCGACGCGGATGCTGCGCCGGGGTACTACGCGCATGCCGGCACCGAGGTACGCGCTGCTATCATCCGGCCTCATGCACGCACCTGGCCGTGCAGCACGCAACAGCGAAAGAGGACTACCCCGATGGCTGAGAACTGGCGCTCGAAACTGATCACCGCGGGCGTCGCCCGCAGCCCGAACCGCGCGATGCTGCGCGCGGTGGGCTTCGGCGATGGCGACTTCACCAAGCCGATCGTCGGCGTGGCCAACACCCATTCAACGCTCAACCCCTGCAACGCCGGCATCCAGCCGCTGGTCGACCGCGGCATCGCGGCGCTGAAGAAGTCGGGTGCGATGCCGCAGATGTTCGGCGTGCCGACCATCACCGACGGCATCGGCATGGGCACCGACGGCATGAAGTATTCGCTGGTGTCGCGCGAGGTGATCGCCGACGCCATCGAGTGTTCGGTCAACGGCCAGATGATGGACGGAGTGATCACCTTCGGCGGCTGCGACAAGAACATGCCCGGCTGCATGATCGCGATGGCGCGCATCAACGTGCCTGGCATCTTCGTCTATGCCGGCACGATCAAGCCGGGCCGCTGGAAGGGACAGGACCTCACCATCGTGTCCGCCTTCGAGGCGGTCGGTGCTTTCACTGCCGGCAAGATGTCCGAGGAAGACTTCGTCGGCATCGAGAAGAATGCCTGTCCGTCGGTCGGCGCCTGTGGCGGCATGTACACCGCGAACACCATGTCCTCCTCGTTCGAGGCCATGGGCATGAGCCTGCTCGGCTCCTCGCAGATGTCCTCGCCCGACCCCGAGAAGGCCGATTCGGCAGCGCTGTCGGCCGAGGTGCTGGTGCAGGCGATCGGGAAGAACCTGCGCCCGCGCGACATCATCACCCGCAAGTCGATCGAGAACGCGGTCGCGCTGATCATGGCCACCGGCGGATCGACCAATGCCGTGCTGCACTTCCTGGCCATTGCCTCGGCGGCAGACGTGGAATGGACGATCGACGATTTCGAGCGGGTACGCCGGCGCGTGCCGGTGCTGTGCGACCTGAAGCCGTCGGGCAAGTACGTGGCTGCCGACTTCCACCGCGCCGGCGGCGTGCCGGTCGTGCTGAAGATGCTGCTCGACCGCGGCCTGCTGCACGGCGACTGCATGACCATCACCGGCCGCACGATGGCCGAAGAACTGGCCCTGCACCCGACCACCCGCCGCGAAGACCAGGACGTGATCCGTCCCTGGGACAACCCGATGTACGACGAGGGCCACCTGGCCATCCTCAAGGGCAACCTGTCGCCCGAGGGCTGCGTGGCGAAGGTCACCGGCCTGAAACAGCGGCACATCACCGGTCCGGCCCGCGTGTTCGACTCCGAGAACCAGGCGATGGAAGCCATCATGGCGCGCCGGATCGTCGCTGGCGACATCCTGGTGATCCGCTACGAAGGCCCGAAGGGCGGCCCCGGCATGCAGGAAATGCTGGCCCCGACCGCGGCGCTGATCGGCCAGGAACTCGGCGACTCGGTCGGCCTGATCACCGACGGCCGGTTCTCCGGCGGCACCTGGGGCATGGTGGTCGGCCACATCTCGCCCGAGGCTCAGGTTGGCGGCCCGATCGCATTCGTCGAGGAAGGCGATTCGATCACCATCGACGCGGACAAGCTCCTGATCCAGATCAACGTCGATGACGCGGAAATCGCCCGTCGCAAGGCCGCCTGGACGGCGCCGCCGCTGCGCTTCAATCGCGGACTGATGGGCAAGTTCACCCGCCAGGTATCCACCGCCAGCAAGGGCGCGGTCACCGACCTGTTCGAATGACCGGGCCGGTCCTGCGCCACCCGGCCATTCCGGGCGGCGCAGGACCGCGGGCAGGCGCGCCTAAAGTTAACGCAGCGTGCCGCCGTTATCCGGATACTGAAGAAACGCCGGACCTGCTTCACATGCCCCTTCAACCACTGCGCAAGGACGATTTGCAGATCGGGAAACCGATCCCGTACTCGGTCTATGACAAGGACCGGGTGCTGCTGCTCGGCCACGGCTGCGTGATCGAATCCGATACGGTTCTGGGCATGCTGCGCGAGCAGGGCATGTTCAGCGACGACTCGAAGCCGAAGAGCAAAGGCGGGCTGCTGTACCAACCGTCCGTGATTGGGGCGAGAGTGGCTGTCGCCGAGGTGGCGGAGCGGCGAGGTCCGGTCGCCGAAGACCTTCCGGTTGCCATCGCCGCCGCCGAAATGGGCGACGAAACGCTGATCCCGTTCCTCGAGACCACGCTGCGGATGGGCGATCCGCTGCAGCTGCGCTTCGATGATGGCACCACAGACCGCTACCCGGTCCGCCTGATCGGCGCGGTGGACAAGCGCAGCCTGCTGGTAAGTCATCCGACCATCGATGGCCGGATGATCTACGTGAAAGACGGCCAGCCGGTAACGGTCAAGGCGATGCGCGGCAAGTTCGCCTACAGCTTCGATGTGTCGGTGCTGAAGTGCCAGCTCGCACCTTATCCTTACCTGCACCTGACGTATCCCAACCAGGTGCTGTGCACGTCGGTCCGGAAGGCCCACCGGATCACGCTCAATGCGGTAGCTTCGGTCGGTCGGGCCGGGCGGCGTACGCGGGTCGCCTGCAACATGAAGGACCTCAGCATCGCCGGGATGCTGGTGCACATCCCGCGCGATCTCGCCGTCGTCGGCACTCAGGTCGAAGTGGCATTCCGCCTGCAGATCAGCGGTGAACCAGCCACCTTCGATGTGCCGGGCGTCATCCGGAACGTCCGGGACGCGGAGGATACCGCCAGCCAGTATCGGGCCTGCGGGCTCGAGTTCGCGGAACTGGTACGGGCGCAACGTAACTCGCTGCAGTTGTTCATCTATGAGCGGATGCTGAGCGAAACCTGACTCGCATGTATGCCTCGCACACCGACCGCCCCGTCAACGTGCGCACGGGCCAGGCGTTATTGATTGGCCACGACGCTGGCAACCCCGCCGACAACGCCGCGTCGGATATACTTTCGCAGGTTTCATTCAGGAGAATTCAAATGAAGAACTGGGTTGGTTCAGTCGCGGTCGCCGCGATGCTGTCTGCCGGTGCGGTGTCCGGCGTGTTTGCGCAGGCCAAGGCCGCGCCAGCAAGTGCCGCTTCCGGCAAGGATCTGCTCGCCAAGAGTGGCTGCCTGGCCTGCCATGCTGCGGACAAGAAAGTCGTCGGCCCGTCCTACATTGACGTCGCGAACAAGTACCGCAGTGTCAAGGGGGCCGAAGACAAGATCACCGCCCATGTGCTCAATGGCGGCGGCGGCGTCTGGGGCCAGATCGCCATGCCTCCCCACAAGCACATTCCCGAGGCA
Source organism: Rhodocyclaceae bacterium (assembly GCA_020248265.1). NCBI lineage: Bacteria > Pseudomonadati > Pseudomonadota > Betaproteobacteria > Rhodocyclales > Rhodocyclaceae > Rhodocyclaceae bacterium. The sequence goes on along the minus strand of JADCHX010000004.1, from coordinate 354,359 downwards.
GACATTCGCTCGATGGTGCGCTTCATTCTCGCGACCAAGTAGGCCGCGCAGCACCCGCAGCACCTTGAAGCCGGCCCAGCGCCGGCTTTTTCTCGGGCGAACGCGCCCCCTGCAGGACAGTTTCCCTTTTCTGTGCGGTCTCGCGGAACGATAATCGGGCGTCTGCCCCCCGGTCCCGCCTCCAGGAGAAAAAGATGGTCCACCTGTTCCACCGGGCGACCCGCGCGCTCGCACTGGCTGCCACCGCCGCACTGATCATCGCGGGCTGCAGCAAGGAAGAACCGCCGAAACCCGTCGCCGAAGCACCGAAGCCACCCGCCGAGGTAACCGTGATGATCGGGGTATCCGCCCCGCTGACCGGTCCGCAGGCGCACCTGGGCAAGGACGTCGAGAACGGTGCCCGGCTGGCGATCGAGGAGGCCAATGCCGCCAACATCATCATCGGCGGCACCCGCATCAAGTTCGAGCTGGTCCCTGAGGACGACGAAGCCTCCGGCACCAAGGCCACGGTGGTCGCACAGTCGTTCGTCGACAAGAAGGTGGTCGCGGTGGTCGGGCACATGAACTCCGGGGCCAGCATCCCGGCCTCGCGCATCTACAGCGACGCCGGCATTCCACAGGTATCGCCATCGGCCACGGCGGTTGCCTACACGGCTCAGGGCTTCAAGACCACCTACCGGGTGATCGCGAACGATCTGCAGCAGGGCAAGGTGCTCGGCGAGTACGCAGTGAGGCAACTGGCTGGCAAGCGCATCGCGATCATCGACGACCGCACGGCGTACGGGCAGGGTATCGCCGACGAGTTCGAGAAGGCCGTGACGGCGGCTGGCGGCACCATCGTCGGGCGCGAATACACCAGCGACAAGGCGACCGATTTCCGCGCCATACTGACCACGCTGCGCGGCAAGAAGCCCGACGTCCTGTTCTTCGGCGGCATGGACGCCCAGTTCGGGCCGATGGCCGAGCAGGTCCGCACGCTGAAACTCGGCGTACAGTTGCTCGGTGGAGACGGCGCGCAGAGTGCCCAGTTCATCAAGCTGGCCGGCGCTGCCGCGCAAGGCGTGATCGCCTCCTCGCCCGGCCTGCCGATCGACAGGATGCCTGGCGGAGAACAGTTCACCACGAGGTTCAAGGCGAAGTTCGGCGAGATACAGATCTACGCGCCATTCGCCTATGACGCCACCTGGACCATCATCGATGCGATGAAGGCAACCAACTCGATCGAACCGGGCAGGATCCTCGAGGCATTGTCGAAGATCGACCGTCGGGGCGTCACCGGCAACATCGCCTTCGATGAGAAGGGCGACATCAAGGCCGGTGGTGTCACGATGTATGTGGTCAAGGGCGACGGATGGACGGCCATCGAGACCATCGGCGGCATGGCGCCGGCTGCGGCTGCAGCCTCCGCCCCGGGCGGAGCCACCGCACCCGCCAGCCCTGTACCGGCACCGGCACCGGCACCGGCAGCCCCGGCCAGCGCCGTCAAGTAGCCTCCCGGGCATCTTCCCGCCGCCATCGGCGCACGGACAGCAGGCCGTGTCGCCGGTGGCGTTTTCATTAGCGGAGCCGTAGCGATCGACATCTTCGTCCAGCAACTGATCAACGGCATCGTGCTCGGCAGCATCTATGCGCTCGTCGCGCTCGGCTACACGATGGTCTACGGCATCCTGGGCCTGATCAACTTCGCGCACGGCGAAGTGGTGATGATCGGCGCGATGGTCGCGATCTCGGTGATCGTGGCGATCGGAACCGGCAGCGGACTGCCAGCGTCAGCGGTCGTGATTGCCGGCATCGCCGTCGCGATACCGGCCTGCATGCTGCTCGGCGCACTGCTTGAGCGAGTTGCCTACCGGCCCCTGCGCGACGCGCCGCGGCTCACCGCGCTGATCACTGCGATCGGCATGTCGATCGTGCTGCAGAACGTGGCGATGATCGTCTGGGGCCGACAGTACATCTCGTTTCCGCCGCTGCTGCCCAACGAGCCGCATGCACTGCTCGGCGCGACGGTGACGGGTACGCAGGTGCTCATCGTCGCGCTGACGGTGGTACTGATGGGCGCGCTGCTCCTGCTGGTACACCGCACCCGCCTCGGCCGCGCGATGCGCGCCACGTCCCAGAGTCCGGCACTGGCCGGGCTGATGGGCGTGAACGTCGACCGCATCATCATGTTCACCTTCATGATCGGCTCGGCGCTGGCCGCGGTGGCTGGCGTGATGATCGCGGGCTATTACGGCCAGGCGCACTATCACATGGGCTTCATGCTCGGCCTGAAGGCTTTCACCGCGGCGGTGCTGGGCGGCATCGGCAACGTCTCCGGCGCCATGCTGGGCGGCCTCGCGCTCGGGGTGATCGAGAGTCTCGGCGCCGGCTACATCGGAGCGTTGACCGGTGGCTTCCTGGGCAGCCACTACCAGGACGTTTTCGCATTCGCGGTGCTGATCCTGGTACTGGTCTTCCGGCCCTCCGGCCTGCTCGGCGAACGGGTGGCCGAGCGTGCCTAGGCTGCCGACCCAGGCGGCGATGCCGGGCGCCGCCGGCCGCTCGCCGCTGGCGCAGGGTGTACTTCTCGCGCTGGCTGCTGCCGCCCTGCTGCTCGCGCCGTTCCTGGTCGATGCGCTGCTCGGCCGCGCCTGGGTCCGCGTGCTCGATCTGGTCATGCTCTACACGATGCTCGCACTCGGCCTGAACATCGTGGTCGGCTTCGCAGGCCTGCTCGACCTCGGCTACATCGCGTTCTTCGCCGTCGGAGCCTACCTGTATGCGTTGTGCGCCTCCCCGCACTTCGGCCTGCACCTGCCGTTCTGGCTGCTGCTGCCTGCGGCCGCGCTGTTGGCCGGGCTGTTCGGCATGCTGCTCGGCGCGCCGACGCTGAAGCTGCGTGGCGATTACCTGGCGATCGTCACGCTGGGCTTCGGCGAGATCATCCGCATCTTTCTCAACAACATGAATGCGCCGTTCAACCTCACCAACGGTCCGCAGGGCATCAAGATGATCCGGCCGATCGATCTCGCGGGGGTGTCGATGGCCAAGGCACATGAGATCGGCCCGCTGTCGATCCCGTCCCTGTACAACTACTACTATCTGTTCCTCGTTCTCACGCTGCTGGTGGTGTTCGTGTCGGCGCGGTTGCAGCACTCGCGCGTGGGCCGCGCCTGGATCGCCATCCGCGAGGACGAAGCCGCCGCCCGGGCGTCCGGCGTGAACACCCGCAACCTGAAGCTGCTCGCGTTCGCGATGGGCGCCAGCTTCGGCGGCATCGCCGGCAGCCTGTACGCCAGCTTCCAGGGTTTCGTCAGCCCGGAGAGCTTCGGCCTGATGGAATCGATCATGGTGCTCTGCATGGTGGTGCTCGGGGGCATGGGACACATCCGGGGCGTGGTGCTGGGCGCCGCACTGCTGGTGACGCTGCCCGAGGCCCTGCGCTACATCGGTCCGCTCCAGCGCTGGCTGTTCGGGCAGGTGCACATCGAACCGTCCGACCTGCGGCTGCTGCTGTTCGGCGTGGCGCTGGTGGTGGTGATGCGCTGGCGGCCGGCGGGGCTCTGGCCCTCGGCAATCCGGCGCCGCGAGTTCGCGGCGGCACGGGCTGCCGCAGGCGACGCGGCCACCAGCCACCGCACCGGCGCCAGCGCCGGCTGGAGATCCGCACCGTGACCGCAGGGCCGGCGCCCCTGCTCGAGGTGCAGGGCCTCAGCAAGGCCTTCGGCGGCGTGCAGGCACTGTCCGGCGTGTCGCTCGAGGTCGCCCGCGGATCGATCTATGGGCTGATCGGGCCCAACGGCGCCGGCAAGACGACGCTGTTCAACGTGATCACCGGCTTCATCGTGCCCGATGCGGGCACCTGCACCCTGGACGGGCGGCAGCTGACCGGCGAGCCAGTGCACCGGGTGGTGCAACTGGGTGTTGCACGCACGTTCCAGAACATCCGGCTGTTCCACCAGATGAGCGCACTCGAGAACGTGATGGTCGGCATGCACGCGCGCAGCACGGCTGGCGCGCTCGGCGCGGTGCTTCGCACGCGCCGGGTACGCGAGGAAGAAGCCCGCCTGGAAGCCACGGCGCATGCGCTCCTGGAGCGCGTATCGGTCGCGGCCCATGCGGACAAGCCTGCGGGCAGCCTGCCCTACGGCCTGCAGCGGCGGCTCGAGATCGCGCGCGCGCTCGCCTCGGCACCGAAGCTGATCGCACTCGACGAACCGGCTGCCGGGATGAATGCTTCGGAAACCGCCTCGCTGCGCGAACTGATCGACGCGCTGCGCGAGGACGGCACGACGGTCCTGCTGATCGAACACGATGTGCGGCTCGTGATGGGCCTCTGCGACCGCGTGGCGGTACTCGATCACGGCCAGCTCATTGCCGAGGGCGTCCCGGCCACCGTGCAGTCCGACCCCGCAGTGATCGAGGCCTACCTCGGCGCGCCGACGGCGCCCTTGGCGGCGGCAGTGCGCTGATGCTCGCCGTCCGGTCGCTGCAGCTCGGCTACGGCGCAATCGTCGCGGTGCGCGGCATCGACCTCGACGTCGGCACGGGCGAACTGGTGGCGGTGATCGGAGCCAATGGCGCCGGCAAGACCACCAGCCTGAAAGGGATCGCGGGCGTACTGCCAGCGCTGGCGGGCAGCATCCTGTTCGACGGTGACGACATCACCCGGATGCCGGTGCACGAGCGCGTGCGCCGCGGCATGCACCTGGTCCCCGAGGGACGCGGCATCTTCGCCAGGCTGACAGTCGCCGAGAACCTCGACATGGGCGCCTACCTGCGGCGCGATGCCGCCGGCGTGCGTGCAGACCTCGCGCGCGGCTACGCGCTGTTCCCGCGGCTGGCGGAACGCAGGCGGCAGCTGGCCGGGACCCTCTCCGGCGGCGAGCAGCAGATGCTGGCCATCGCGCGTGCCCTGATGGGACGGCCGCGGCTGCTGCTGCTCGACGAGCCCAGCATGGGGCTGGCACCGCTGGTCACGCGGTTGATCTTCGACACGATCCGCTTGATATCGGCAGAGCGCGTGTCGATCCTCCTGATCGAACAGAACGCGCGGGCGGCCCTCGAACTGGCGGCGCGGGCCTATGTACTCGAGGGCGGAACGGTCACGCTGGCCGGGCCATCGGCGACGTTGCTGTCGAGCGACGCGGTCCGCCGAGCCTACCTCGGGGAATGATGCGCCCACCAGGGGCCCGGCCGGCGATCAAGACAGTGCCGCAGTGCCGAACGCCAGCAGCAGATAGCGTCCGCCCTTGGCGAGCGTGACCAGCAGCAGGAAACTGGGCAGCGGTTCGCGCAGCACGCCGGCAATGACCGTCAGGGGATCCCCGATGATCGGCACCCAGCTGAGCAGCAGCGACCACCGTCCATGGCGCCGGTACCAGCCGGCGGCTCGGTCGAGAGACTGCGGACTGGCCGGGAACCAGCGGCGCCCCCGGAAACGCTCGATACCACGGCCAAGCCACCAGTTGACGACCGATCCCAGCACGTTGCCCGTAGTTGCGACCAGCAACAGCAGCCACGCGGGTTGCTGGCCAGCCAGCAACAAGCTGACCAGGACCGCCTCGGACTGCATCGGCAGCACCGTGGCGGCGACCAGGGCGGACAGGAACAACAGGCTCAGGACGGTGGGATCGTTCATCGGCGGGCCCCGCTCCAGAAGGAGGCGCTGGACGAGACTTTCCATGTAGCCTAAGCTACTTGCCGCTGATTCCTGAAGAAGTTTCGGCATTGACGAATTCCCCCGGGTCCGCGTCGCGCGGCCAGCAGCCGAATTGCCCCGCTGCCCGGCGCTGCTTTCTCAAGTACGGGCGGCGCGATCCGTTAGGTACAGATACCTCAGAGAGGTTCGCTACCCGTGTTTCGATTCGCCCTTCGCACCGCAAAGCCAGGCACCGGATCTCCGGTGAATCGGCTCGCGCCTCCGATCCGCGGCTGGTGGCGCATCGGTGCGGCCGTGCTGGCGACGGTGCTGCTGCTCGGCGCCCTCGCCTTCGTGTACTGGAAGACGCGGCCGCTCGACGAGCGCGCGGTGGTCGAGATCAGCGGCCAGTTGCGCGCCTTGAAAGAACTCGAGGCGCGCTGGGACGCCCTCCTCCTGCGCTCTGCGACCGATGCCGAGCGCGGTTACGAATCGGCGGTGAACCTCGTACCGATGGTCGGCAAGACGCTGCGCGCGCTGCAGCAGTCGAGCACCAGACTGCCTTCCTCAACGCTGCAGGAGCAGCTTCCCGACATGATCGGCGCGTTCCAGGAAAAGAACGCAGTGACGGTGCGCTTCCTGTCCGAGTCGAACTTCGTCACCAGCAGCCTGCCGGAGGCGCAGCAGTGGTTCGTCGAATACCTCTCGGCTCTGCGGGCCACGCGCCGGGTCGACGAAGCGACCCGGCAGGCGCTGCTGAACCTCGACCGCGTGGCCACGCAGGCGGCTGCCGACCTCGGCGCCTTCGCGATCGACGGCTCCGCTGAGCGTGCGGGTTCGATCAACGCCGCACTGACCGTGATCGACGAGGCTCGGCCCGACTACACGACGGCCCGACTCACCGGCGCACGCGAAGCCCTCGTCAAGCTGGGTCGTGACGTGGTGAGTCGCAAGCTGTTGTCGGCCGAACTGTTCCAGGTGATCTCGGAATCGACCGCCGGCCAGGAACTCGACGCGGTCATCACCGGCTTCGAGACCGAGTTGCGGGCTGCGGCCGCGGAACAGCAGCGCTACCGCACGGCGCTGATCTGGTATGCAGCCGCCCTGCTCGCCCTGCTGGCTTACTTCGGCTGGCGGCTGGCGCAGAGCTACCGGTTACTGAACCAGGTCAACGATGACCTGAAGGACATCAACGAGTCGCTCGACCGGCGCGTGACTGCGCGGACCGCGGAGTTGTCCAACGCGCTGGCGGAACTGCAACAGTCAGAAACGCAGCTGATCCAGTCCGAGAAGATGTCCTCGCTGGGGCAGATGGTCGCTGGCGTCGCGCATGAGATCAACACCCCCCTGGCTTACGTGAAGAACAACCTGGGCATGGTAGACGACCGCCTCGGCACGATCGTGGACCTCGTCGAGCATTTCGACCAGTTGCTGCGCATGCTGCAGTCGACCGACACTCCCGAACACCAGCTGCGCGACCAGTTCGCGCGGGTAGACCGCGACCTCGAAGCCATGCGCAACCGCAACACCCTGGGCGAGCTGGCGCTGCTGGTGCAGGACGGCCTGCACGGCATCGACCGGATCGCGGAGATCGTGCTCAACCTGAAGGATTTCAGCCGCCTCGACCGGTTGAAGGTGCAGGTGTTCGACGTGAACCAGGGACTGGAGAGTACGCTGCTGCTCGCCCGCCACCTGCTGAAGGGCGTCGAGGTACGCAAGGTATTCGGGACGCTGCCGCCAGTGCTGTGCGCGGCGTCCCAGGTGAACCAGGTGTTCCTGAATCTGGTCACCAACGCCGCGCAGGCGATCGAGGAGCGCGGCCCCGGCGCCGGCCTGATCACGCTGACCACCAAGGCGGTCGGGCACAGTGTGTTGATCGAGGTGCGCGACAACGGCAAGGGCATACCGCCCGACGTGCTGCCGCGGATCTTCGACCCGTTCTTCACCACCAAAGACACCGGCAAGGGTACCGGCCTCGGATTGTCGATCTCTTTCAAGATCATCGACCAGCACAGGGGAAAGATCCTCGTGCACTCCCGCCCTGGCGAAGGCACCGCGTTCACCGTGCTCCTGCCCGCGAGCCAGTCTGCGGCCAGCGTCGAGGACGATGACGCGCCGGCACCGGCGGCGACCGAGGCGAGCAGCGCCCCGACCATGCCCGCGGCGCTGTCCGCGCCGTGAACGGTCCGCAACACACCATCCACCGCTTCCAACTCCGTCCCTTTTCGACCCAGGTTCGACCCAGATGAGTGCCATCGGCCCGCTACCCGCCACCATCGGCAAGTTCGAAGTGCACGGCATTCTCGGCCGGGGCGGCATGGGGACCGTCTACTCGGCCTTCGACTCCACGATCCAGCGGCCGGTCGCGATCAAGGCGCTGATCAAGCGCGCGCTCGATCCCGAGCAGGCGATGAGCATCCTCGAACGCTTCAAGCGCGAGGCCCAGGCGGCCGGTCGGCTGATGCACCCGAACATCGTGCAGGTCTACGACTACGGCGAGAGCCAGGAAGTGGCCTTCATCGCGATGGAGCTCGTTGCCGGCAAGACGCTGCACCAGCGGCTGCTCGAGCGGCGCCGCTACGGCCTCAGGCAGATCGGCTCCATCGTCGAGCAGCTGCTGTCGGCGCTAGAGTATGCACACCAGAACGGCGTGATCCACCAGGACATCAAGCCGGCGAACATCCTGCTGACCAACGACGGCAGGATCAAGGTCACCGATTTCGGCATCGCCCATGTCGAATCGACGCGCATGATCGTGAACAAAGAGCCGCTGGGCACGCCGCATTTCATGGCGCCCGAGCTGATCAACGGCGACACCGCCACTCCGTCGAGCGATGTCTATTCCGCGGGTACGGTCGCCTACGAACTGCTCACCGGCCAGCGCGCCTTTTCGGGCAGCACGGCGTTCGTGATGCGCCAGGTGATGGACCCCGACGTCAATGTCGCCCCTCCGTCGATGGTAGACCCGCGCATCTCGGCCGATCTGGACGCAGCGGTCCTCAAGGCGCTGGCGAAGCGGCAGGCCGAGCGCTTCCAGAACGCAGCGGAGTTCCGGCTCGCATTCCAGCGGGGCATCGAGTCGACGCTGCGCGTGGTCGGGGACGTGGTCGAGCCTGCACCGCTCAGCGACAGGGCCACGCGCAATCTGGCGGCTGCAGCACGCCTGCTGCGCGACGCGACCAGTGACGGACGCATGGCATCGGCGCCGCAGCGCGACAGCCCGACCACCACCAGGACGTCGGGCGTGCCCGTTTCCTCGGCGCACAAGCCGCGGCTGCTGGTGGTGGACGACGAGGAGCGCATCCTCAATTCGCTGAAGGCATTGTTCAGGGACGATTTCCACGTGTTCGCGACGAGCAATTGCGACCATGCCCTGCGCTTCGTCGAGAAGTTCCACATGCATGCGATCATCAGCGACCAGCGGATGCCCGAGATGCTGGGCGTCGAGCTTCTGCGCCGGGCGAAGATCACCTCGCCGACGTCGATGCGGCTGCTGCTCACCGGCTACTCCGACCTGAACGCGATCGTCGGCTCGATCAACGAGGGCGAGATCTTCCGTTTCATCAACAAGCCGTGGAACAACCGGGACCTCAAGCAGATCGTGCGCGAAGCCGTCGAGATCGGCCTCACGGTGGGCGAGCGGCGGGTGATGCGGGTGAACACGGCATTGCGCCAGGAGATGGCGGTGCTGGTGGTGGATCCCAGCTACGAGCTGCTGCGTTCGGTCAAGGAAATGCTGGTGGGCGTATGCCAGATCCGGCATGCGATCGACGCCGACTCCGCGATGGACCAGATCGACCAGCACCCGGTGACCATCGTGCTGATGGATGTCGAGTACACCGGTGCGGAGGGCATCGCGCTGCTGAAGACCCTCAAGCAGGAAAAACCCGGGATTCTCTCGATCGTGGTGACCAGCGCATCCGATTCGGAGCTGATGATCGAGCTGATCAACCAGGCGCAGATCTTCCGCTTCCTGAGCAAACCAGTGAACCAGCAGCTCATCCGTTCGCACCTGCTGGCTGCCCTCGAACGGGCCCAACTGCTGCGCGAATCGCCGGAACTGGTCCAGATGTACCGGCCGGCCCCGATGGCACGGCAGTCGGCGCTACCGGATGCCGGACTGCCGGCAGTGCCGGATGCCGGACTGCCGGCAGTGCCGGAAGCCGGTCTGCCGGCGATCTCGATACCGGCCGCATCGTGACCAGGCTCGAGTGAGGGTATCGGCGACGGTGGAGGGGACGTAGGACGATCGGTGCGTGCCGGATTCTTCAAATGACCGTCCACAAGCATGATCGTGCATCCGTGCCGGCCTGGCGCGCGGCGCTGTATGCGCTGGTCACCCTCGCGCTGGTCGCCGCCGCGGCGTGGCTCGCCTGGAACACGCGCCAGACCGACGACGGCGCGCGCGTCGAAGCCGCAGGCAAGCTGCAGTTGCTGAACGAACTGGCCGCGCGCTGGGACCTCGCTGTGGCTCGCGCGAAAACCGAACCGGCGCAGGCGCTCCAGGCCGACGCCAACATCGTTCCCTCGATCCGGCGCGCGATGTCCGACCTGCATGCCCTCGCCGCCACTACCGGCAGCCCGGCCCTCGCGGCGAACCTTCCCGGCGTCGACGCCGCGATCGCGGATCGCATCGCACTGGCCGCATCGATCAGCCGCACCGCGGCCAGCCTGGGCGAGGCCTTGTCGTCGGCCGTCGCGAACAGCGTAACCCGTGCCACCGCCGACGCCGGCGCGGGCCAGGGCGCTCTGCGCCCGCCAGAGGCCGCGGCTGCCGAACTGCTGGCGTTCTGGGGTGACGCGGGAGTCCGGCGCCGGCCGCAGGTCGAGGCGGCGCTCGCGCGGCTGCCGGCCGACTCCGCCATGCTGGAGCCGGCGCGCGCGGTACTCGACGGCAAGTCGCGGCTCGAATCGGCGCTCGAACGCTTCGCGCTGTCGACGGCGGGCCCGCGACTGGGCGCGATGACCACCGCGTTCTCGGCCGAGGTCCAGGCCACCATCCAGCGCCAGCAGCTGTTCCGTACCTATCTGCTGTTCTACTCTGCTGCCCTTCTCGTGCTGCTGGGCTGGATCGCATCGCGGCTGTTGGCGAGCTACCGAGTGATCGCGCGCATCAACGACGCCCTGCACGCGGCCAACGAAAATCTCGAGGGCAAGGTAGAACAGCGCACGCGCGAACTGTCGGACGCGCTGGCCCACCTCAAGGATTCGGAGGCGCAGCTGATCCAGTCCGAAAAAATGTCTTCGCTTGGTCAGATGGTGGCCGGCGTCGCCCACGAGATCAACACCCCGATCGCCTACGTCAAGAACAGCCTCGGCTCGGTCGATGGACAGCTCGACGCGATCGGCCGCATGATCCGGGAGTGCGAAAAGCTGCTGGCGATGCTCGACACGGGCGACACCCCTGACGCGATGCTCGACCTGCAGCTCGCGCAACTGTCCGCCGCGGCGCGCGGGCTCGGCGGCAGCACGGCGGTCGCCGAAATGGGCGCACTGGTGAAAGATGGCCTGTACGGCGTCGACCAGATCGGCCAGATCGTCACCCACCTGCGCGACTTCAGCCGTCTCGACCGCGGCAAGGTACATCGCTTCGATATCCACGAAGGCATCGAGAGCACGCTGCGGCTGGCGCAGCACCTGCTCAAGGGGGTGCGCATCGAGCGCCGGTTCGGGACGGACGGCCACCTGGTCGGTTCGCCATCTCAGCTGAACCAGGTGCTGCTCAACCTGATCACCAATGCCGCACAGGCGATCGGCCCGGGCGGCGGTACCGTCACGCTCGCCACCGGCGGCGATGAACGGGAACTGATACTGGAGGTCATCGACACCGGTGCCGGCATCCCGCCCGAGGTGCTGCCCAGAATATTCGATCCGTTCTTCACCACCAAGGGCGTGGGCCAGGGCACCGGTCTCGGGCTTTCGATCTGCTACAAGATCATCGCCCAGCACGGTGGCCGGATCGACGTGGCGTCTCGCCCGGGGCTGGGCACCACGTTCGGTATCCGGCTGCCGCGCGCCGGCGCGCAGTCCATGGCCGACGACGCGATCGCCCAGGCGACCCCGGCATGATGCTTCCGGATCGCATCGGGAAGTACCGGGTGGACGCAGTCATCGGGCGCGGCGGCATGGGCCTCGTCTACCGCGGCTTCGACACCGCGATCGAGCGTGCCGTGGCGATCAAGGCTATCAGCCGGACATCGCTGCCGTTCGACGAGCAGGCGGCCACGCTCGACCGCTTCCGGCGCGAGGCGCAGGCAGCCGGACGACTGGTCCACCCGAACATCGTGCAGGTCTTCGAATACGGCGAGGACGGCGACACCGCGTTCATCGCGATGGAGCTGGTAGAAGGCTGTTCGCTGCACCAGGAACTCGCGGCACGGCGCCGGTTCACGCTGCGCGAGGTCGCGCGCATCATGGCCGAACTGCTCGATGCGCTTGCGCACTCCCACGCGCAGGGGGTAGTGCACCGGGACATCAAGCCGGCGAACATCCTGCTCAACGCCGACGGCCGCGTGAAGATCACCGACTTCGGCATCGCCCGCATCGAGTCGTCCAACCTGACCCAGAGCGGACAGATGTTCGGCACGCCGTACTACATGGCCCCCGAGCAGTTCCTCGGCCAGCAGGCCGGGCCGGCGGCCGACCTGTATGCAGCAGGCGTGATCGCCTACGAGCTGCTCACCAGCATCCGACCGTACAGCGGTGGTACGCCGCAGATCATGCGCCAGGTGCTCGACCTCGAGACACTGCCGATCCCTCCCTCGCGCCTGAATGCAAACGCGTCGGTCACGCTCGACGAGGCTGTGCTGACCGCGCTGGCCAAGCCGATCGAATACCGTTTCGCCAGCGCCGCGGAGTTCGGCACGCTGTTCGCGCAGGGCATCGTGGACAGCCTCGCGCTGACCGGGGATGCCACGCTCGGCGACGCCCTGCCGGGGCTGGCCATGGGCATGCCGATGGCAGGGCTGGCTGGCGCAGGCGGCCGGCTGGCCGCCCTGCGGCGCCAGCACACCGTACCGCCGGGTGGCACGTTCCCCGGCGGGCGCAGTGCCGCGCGGCCGATCTCTTCGGCGCACAAGCCACGGCTCCTGGTGGTGGACGACGAGGAGCGTATCCTGAGCGCGCTGAAGTCGGTGTTCCGCACCGACTACCACGTATTCGCAACCAGTGATTGCGAGCGCGCACTAGCGTTTATTGCCAAGTATCGCGTGAATGCCATCGTCAGCGACCAGCGCATGCCGGGCATGACCGGCGTCGAGCTGTTGCGTCGCGCGAAGGAGATCGCGCCTGGTTCGATGCGCATCCTGCTGACTGGCTATGCCGACCTCGCGGCGATCGTCGGCTCCATCAACGACGGCGAGATCTACCGTTTCGTCGCGAAGCCCTGGGACAACAACGAACTGCGCTCGATCGTGCGCGAGGCGGTCGCGGTGTCGATCGAACTGGCCGACCTTGCGCCCCCGCCGTCGGTACGGATGCAGCCCGACCGGGCCCTCCTGGTCGTCGACGAGAACGGCGAACTGTACCGTTCCACGCGCGAACTGATGGCCGACGTCGCGCCCGTACGGCAGGCGAGCGGCACGGAAGCCGCGCTTGGCGAGCTGGCTGCAGGCGACATCGCGGTCGTGCTGTTCGACATCGATGCCGGCAATCCCTCGGACAACGCGAACCTGATCAAGACGCTGAAGCAGGACCACCCGCAACTGCTGACGCTGGTCGTCACCGAGGCATCCGATTCGGAACTGATGATCGGCCTGATCAACGAGGCACAGATCTTCCGCTTCATCAACAAGCCGGTAGCACTGAAGAGCCTGCGCGGGCACCTGATCGCTGCGGTGGAGCGTGCGCAGCAGTTCGAGCAGGCCCCGCTGCTGGTCCGGCGCCAGGCACCTGAACCGTCCGCGGCACCGAGGCTGGCATTGCCGGGCCACTGGCTCGAGCACGTCCGCGCACTCGGCGAACGCCTGGGGCTGCAGCGGCGCAGGTCCTGACGCCGGCGGTCAGCCGCCGGCGAGCCAGTCGCGGCCGGTCAGGAAGTCGGTATGCAGCCGCGCCTCTTCGGTGCCAGGCTCGGGGTGATGGTCGTAGCGCCACTCGACCTTCGGCGGCATCGACATCAGGATCGATTCGGTGCGCCCGCCCGACTGCAGGCCGAACAGCGTGCCGCGGTCGAAGACCAGGTTGAACTCGACATAGCGGCCGCGACGCAATGCCTGCCAGCTGCGTTCCCGCTCGCCGTACGCCAGCCCGCGCCGCCGTTCGACGATCGGAAGGTAGGCGGCGGTGAAGCTGCTGCCGACCGACCGGGTCAGCGCGAACGCACCGTCGAAATCCGGCGCCGACAGATCGTCGAAGAACACTCCGCCGATCCCGCGCGGCTCGTTGCGGTGCTTGAGGAAGAAGTAGCGGTCGCACCACGCCTTGTACTCGGCATAGCGGCCCGCGCCGAACGGTGCAAGCGCATCGCTGCAGGTACGATGGAAATGCACCGCATCGGCCTCGAAGCCGTAGTAGGGCGTGAGGTCCATGCCGCCGCCGAACCACCAGACCGGCTCGCCCGTGGTGTCGCCCGCCACCGGGTTGGCGATGAAGAAGCGGACGTTCATATGCACCGTCGGCACATGAGGGTTGCGCGGATGCAGCACCAGCGACACGCCCATCGCCTCGAAGCCGCGCCCGGCCAGCTCCGGCCGACCAGCACTGGCCGACGGCGGCAGCCGGTCGCCCGTCACGTGCGAGAAGTTCACTCCGCCACGCTCGAACAGCGCGCCACCTTCGATCACGCAGGACAGACCGCCACCGCCACCCGGACGCTCCCAGCCATCCCGGCGGAACTCGCCGCCGTCGGCCTGCTCGAGTTCGGCAACGATACCGGCCTGCAGCCCGGTGAGGAAACTCTTGACCTGCACTGCATCGGCTGTCGACATGATGGTTACCCCTGCGTCGGGCCACCGGTGCGCCCTGCCGCACGGTGCCCGATATCCCGCCTGAACTGCGCGCCCGCGAAGCGGATACGTTCGACGGCTTCATAGGCGCGGCCCTGCGCCGCCCGGATGTTGTCGCCGAGCGCGGTGACGCAAAGCACCCGGCCGCCCGAGGTGACCACGGCGTCGCCCGACAGGGCAGTGCCGGCATGGAACACACGGCAGTCCGCCTGCGGTGCGGGCAGCCCGGTGATCGCGTCGCCGGCGCGCGGCGATTCGGGATAGCCGGCCGCAGCCATCACCACGCCAACGGCGACGCGCCGGTCCCACTCTGGCTCTGCCTGGTCGAGGCGACCGGCCAATGCGAGTTCGATCAGGTCGACCAGGTCGGTCTTCAGGCGCATCAGGATCGGCTGCGTCTCGGGATCGCCCAGCCGGCAGTTGAACTCGAGTACCTGCGGAGAACCGTCGGCGCCGATCATCAGGCCCGCGTACAGGAATCCGCTGAACGGGATGCCCTCGGCCGCGAGGCCGGCGATGGTCGGGTTGATCACTTCGCGCATCACCCGCGCATGCAGTTGCGGCGTGACCACCGGTGCGGGCGAGTACGCGCCCATGCCGCCGGTGTTCGGCCCGACGTCCCCGTCGCCCAGACGCTTGTGGTCCTGGCTGGTCGCCAGAGCCACCGCGCGCTCGCCATCGACCATCACGATGAAGCTCGCCTCTTCGCCGGCGAGAAAGCCTTCGATCACTACCCGGGCGCCGGCATTGCCGAGCGAGCGCCCGACCAGGAAGCGATCGATGGCCGCATGCGCCTCGGCGACGTCGGTGGCGACCACCACGCCCTTGCCTGCCGCCAGTCCGTCCGCCTTCACGACGATCGGCGCGCCGACCGAGTCGACATACGCATGGGCCGCCGCCGGATCGTCGAACGCGGCGTAGGGCGCGGTCGGGATCCGGTGGCGCTGCATGAATGCCTTCGCGAACTCCTTCGAGCTTTCGAGCTGCGCTGCCGCCGCGGTGGGCCCGAAGATGCGCAGGCCGGCGGCCCGAAACGCGTCGACCACGCCGTCGGCGAGCGGGGCCTCGGGACCGACCACGGTCAGGCCGATACCCTCGCGGCGAGCGAAATCGACCCACTCGGCGACCGAGTTGATCGGCACGTTGGTGACGCCTTCTTCGTGCGCGGTGCCGGCGTTGCCGGGTGCGACGAACACGCACTGCAGCCGCGGCGAGGCGGCGAGCTTCCAGGCCAGCGCATGCTCGCGGCCGCCACCGCCGATCACCAGCACCTTCATCGGGCCACCATGGTGGAGGGATAGACCCGGCACGGCGCACGTGCGGGGCGGGGAAGACAGCGGCGATCGTTCATCACGCGCAGGATCGTAACCGATTCGCCACGCGCAGACACGCGTCCTACCCGTGATTGCGGGCGACCGGGCCGCGGATCAGTGCCGGAAGTGGCGGATACCGGTGAACAGCATCGCGACGCCCTGATCGTCGGCCGCAGCGATCACCTCGGCGTCGCGCACGCTGCCGCCGGGCTGGATCACCGCTCGCGCGCCCGCCGCGACCAGCGCATCGAGGCCGTCCCGGAACGGGAAGAACGCATCGGACGCGACGCAGGAGCCTGTCAGATCGAGCCCCGCCTCGCCGGCCTTGTGCCGGGCGATACGCACGCTGTCGATACGGCTCATCTGGCCGGCACCGACACCGAGCGTCTGCGCGCCACCGGCGAACACGATCGCGTTCGACTTCACGAACTTCGCCACCTTCCAGGCGAACAGCAGGTCTGTCAGTTCGGCGGGCGTCGGCGCGCGCCGGGTGACCACCTTCAGCTGCGCGGCATCGTGGCAGGGCAGGTCGGTTCCCTGTACCAGCACGCCACCGCCGACGCGCTGCAGGTGCACGGTGTTGCGCACCGTGCCGTAGCCGGTCTCGAGCACGCGCAGCGAGGGCTTGGCTGCCAGCACTGCGAGCGCGGCCGGCAGCACCTCGGGCGCGATGACCACCTCGGCGAACTGGCCGGACACCGCCCGCGCCCCCGCTTCATCCAGCGCCCGGTTGAACGCGATGATGCCGCCGAATGCGGAGGTCGGGTCGGTCGCGAATGCGCGGCGGTAGGCCTCGGCCGTATCCGCACCCACCGCCACGCCGCAGGGGTTGGCATGCTTGACGATCACGCAGGCCACCGCGCCGGCGTCTGCCTCGAAGCCGCGCACGCATTCCCAGGCGGCATCGGCATCGGCGATGTTGTTGTAGGAAAGCTCCTTGCCCTGGCGCTGGACGGCGCCCGCGATGGTGCCGGCAGTCACCGACGCCGCGCTGCCGAGATCACGGTAGAACGCTGCCGCCTGGTGCGGGTTCTCGCCGTAGCGCAGCCGCGAGACGCGGCTGAACGAGAAATTGATCTGGGCGGGCCATGCATCCCCATCGCCCCCGGCCGCCACCCTGCCCAGGTAGTTGCTGATCGCGCCATCGTAGGCAGCGGTATGCGAGAAGGCCTTGCGGGCGAGTTCGAAGCGCGTGGCATCGGACAGCACGCCGGAGGCGGCCAGTTCGTCGAGCACGCAGGAATAGTCGCCGGGATCGGTGACGATACCGACATGCGGGTAGTTCTTGGCCGCCGCACGCACCATCGCCGGCCCGCCGATGTCGATGTTCTCGACCGCCTCGTCGAGCGTGACGCCGGGCCGCGCAGACACTTCGCGGAACGGATACAGGTTGACCACGACCAGCGAGATGGGCGAGATGCCCGCGCCGTCGATCGCGTCACGATGCGCCGGCAGGTCGAGGCGCGCGAGGATTGCGCCGTGCACCTTCGGATGCAGCGTCTTCACGCGCCCGTCGAGCATCTCGGGAAAGCCGGTGAGCTCCGCCACTTCGGTCACCGCCAGGCCGGACGCCCGCAGCGCCGCGGCGGTTCCGCCAGTGGACACGAGTTCGTAACCGAGGCTGGCAAGCCGGGCGGCGAACGCTTCCAGCCCGGTCTTGTCGGAGACGCTGAGCAGCGCGCGCCGCGGATAGTCGGAGCCAGCCACGTTACGGCCGGGCCCCGTCGAGCCCGTGTTCCTTCATCTTCTTGCGCAGCGTGTTCCGGTTCAGCCCGAGGATCTCGGCGGCACGACTCTGGTTGCCGTCGGCGAGTTGCAGCACCGATTCGATCATCGGCCGCTCTACGCAATGGATCACCATCTCGTAGATGGCATGCGGCTTCTGCCCGTCGAGATCACGGAAGTAGCTGTCGATCGCGCGCCGGACGGTACGGCTGAGTTCGCTTTCTTCCTTCATCGATGGATTTCCTCCTGGCGGACGCGATCGCGCCCGACGGACCTGCGGTGGTTGTTGTAGACCGGCCTGGACGCGGGTGCCGCCTGCCATGAACCGCACTGTTCTCGCGCCTGCAACAGCGCGCACCATGCCTGCACTGCCGCGCGCTGGACGGCGATGGTCGATGCCTGGTTGACCTGGTCGCGCAGCACTTCGCCCCCCGGCATGCCATGGACATACCAGCCGACATGCTTGCGGGCGAAGCGCACACCCGCCTGCTCGCCGTGAAAGGCGTGGATGTCGTCGAGGTGCGCCAGCACGATCGTGCTCCACTCGCGCGCATCCGGTGGCGGAAGGTGCCGCCCGGTCGCGAGGAAATGCGCGATCTCGCGGAACAACCATGGCCGGCCGAACGCGCCACGGCCGATCATCAGCCCATCGGCGCCTGTTGCATCGAGCACCGCGCGGGCACCCTCGGGATCGACGATGTCGCCGTTGGCGATCACCGGGATGCCTACAGCGGCTTTCACTTCTGCGATGGTCGCGTACTCGGCCTCGCCCTCGAATGCATCGGCACGCGTGCGCCCGTGCACCGTCAGCGCCTGGATACCGGACTGCTCGGCGATGCGGGCCACCGGAACGGCGTTGCGCGAAGCACGATCCCATCCAGTGCGAATCTTCAGGGTCACGGGTACCGGTACCGCAGCCACCACGGCTTCGAGGATGCGGGCCACGAGCGGCTCGTCGCGCAGCAGCGCGGAGCCCGCCGCGACATTGCACACCTTCTTCGCAGGGCAGCCCATGTTGATGTCGATCAGTTGCGCGCCGAGGTCGACGTTGCAGCGTGCCGCATCGGCCAGCCATTGCGGATCGGCGCCGGCGATCTGCGCGACGATCGGCCCGGTTTCACCGGAATGGTCACTGCGGCGCCGCGATTTCGCCGTCTCGCGCAGGCGGGGATCGGCCGACACCATCTCGGACACCGCGAGCCCCGCTCCCAGGCGGCGGCAAACGCTCCGGAACGGACGATCGGTGACCCCGGCCATCGGCGCGACGACGAGTGAAGGCGATATGTCGTGGGGACCGATGCGCATGGCGTCACAGGCTGGATGGAGCGTTCGGAAGCGGGAATCGCCAACGTGACCGGAAACTGCGCTGGAGGCGATCAAATGCCGGCCAGCGCACCGTCGACGAACCTCGGGGGAGGGGATTGTAATGACTGCGCGCTTCGATGCAAAGCCGCACGCGTCACGGCGGCCCGGCATCCCGCCGCATGCCCGCCTGTGGTAGCGGGTGGCGGCGCAGCCACGGCGCGCCGTCAGGACGCGCCGAAGACCAGCGTGTCGAGTGCGCGCCGGCGCACCGCGGGCAGTACATCGATGGCGGCGAGACCAAAGCCGCGCAAGGCCGCGGCGACGGGATTGTCGATTGCGGTCAAGCGCGCGATCGCATCGGTCGCGGCGACGGTCAAGCCGCGGTCGACCCGGCGCGAACGGGCGAAGGCAGCGAGCGAGCGCGCCAGGGCATCGCCTTGCGCGGTCACTGGCGGATCGCCGAGGGGCCACGCGGAGGCGAGCCCGAGTGCATCGCGCACGCCAAGGTTGAAGCCCTGCCCGGCCACCGGGTGCAGCATCTGCGAGGCATTGCCGATGGGCACCACGCGCGGATCGGCCGCGCGACCGGCGCGCCGCAGCGCCAGCGGCACGCGTACCGGCGCCGTCAGCCAGCGCATCGCGCCAAACCCGGGGCCGGCCGCCTGCTCGAGTGCCCGCGCCAGCGCGGCCGGACCCGCATCGAGCAGGTCCTGTGCAACCTCGGGCTCGACGATCCAGACGCAGGAGAAGTGCCCGGACCGGGGCAGCAGCGCCAGCGGCCCGCTTCCGGCGAACCGCTCGAACGCACGTCCGGGCGTAAAGCGCTCGCAGCCGACGTCGCCGACCAGAGCGACCTGTCGATACGCCCGCGCGATGCGGGACGGTGCGGCACCGCCATCGACGCCTTCGGCACCATCGGCCAGCACCACGCAGCGTGCACCGACGCGGTAACCGGCCTCGCCCTCGGGCGCGAGCACGAGTTCGACCGCCTCCGCGACGGGATCGACCGAGGCCACTGGTGTCTTCCACTTGATGGGAATCCCGGCGGCCTGAAGCGCATGGCTGCAGGCGAGCGCGAGGTCGCCGTAGTCGACGACGAAACCCAGCGCCGGCGTGTCGAGGTCTTCGCACGTGAATTCGATGCTGCCGAAGGCGCCCCGCTCGCTGACGCTCACGCGCGTGATCGGATCGGGACGCGCGATGCGCGCCCATACGCCCAGCCGTTCGAGGGCAAGCCGGGTGCCCCACGACAACGCCATCGCCCGCCGGTCGGGCTTGCCGGCGGCCGGTTCACGGGCGTCGAACACTTGCGCACGCACGCCGCGCGCGGCCAGCGCCAGCGCGGCGACCGCACCAACCGGCCCGGCGCCGACGATCGCCACCGGCGGCGGCAGCGCTGGCGTGGCCCCGGGCATTGCGGCAGACGGCTGAAGAGCCGGCGGCCATGTCCCACCCGGCAGGCGCGTACCGCCGGTCACGGCCGCTCGCGCATCCATGCCTCGATGTCGTCGATGCGCTTGGGCGCGTCGGCGGTGATCACCTCGTTGCCCGTGGCGGTAACCACGACGTCATCCTCGATGCGGATGCCGATGTTCCAGAAGGCCTCTGGAATCTTGTCTCCCGGGCGCACGTAGCAGCCGGGCTCGACCGTGGTCACCTGCCCCGGCTCGAGCAGTACCCACTGGCCGTCGCGCTTGTAGTCGCCTGCGTCGTGCACGTCGAGCCCGAGCCAGTGGCCGGTCCGGTGCATGTAGAACCGCTTGTAGTCGCCCGATTCCAGCACGCGCTCGACCGGCCCTTCACACAGCCCGAGGTCGACGAATCCGTCACACAGCGCCGACACGGCCGCGTCGTGCGGCGCCTGCCAGCTCGCGCCCGGGCGCACTGCGTCGATCGCCAGGCGCTGCGCCTCGAGGACGCATTCGTAGAGCGCGCGCTGCGCGCCGGTGAAGCGCCCGTCGACCGGGAAGGTGCGCGTGATGTCGGACGCATAGCCGTCGAGTTCGCAACCGGCATCGATCAGCAACAGGTCACCGGTGGCCAGCTTCGAAGCGTTCTCGACATAATGCAGCACGCAGGCATTCGCGCCGCCAGCCACGATCGACGTGTACGCAGGTGCCTGCGCCCCAGCGGTGCGGAAGGCATGCAGCAGTTCCGCTTCCACCTCGAATTCGAAGCGGCCAGGGCGCGCAGCGCGCATCGCCCGCCGATGGGCGTCGCACGAGATCGCTGCGGCGCGACGCATGATCGACAACTCCTGCGCATCCTTCACGACGCGCATCCGGTCGACCAGCACCCGCACCTCGCCGAGGGTGGCCGGGGCGGCGACACCCGTGCGGGCCATCGCCCGCACCTCGTTCAACCAGCCCGAGACGCGCGCGCTCCAGGCCGCGTCCTCGCCGATCGCGCAGTAGAGCGCCGGCTGGTCCGCGATCAGCCCGGGCATCCGCGCATCGAGTTCCGACACCGGATGTGCCTCGTCGAAACCAAACCGCTCGCAGGCAGCCTCCGGCCCGTGGCGCAAGCCGTCCCACAGTTCGCGCTCCGGGTCGCGGGCACGGCAGAACAGGATGTGCCTCGGCGATGCTCCACCCACGATAACGACCACCGCGTCCGGTTCCGGGAAGGCAGTGAGGTAGTAGAAGTAGCTGTCGAAGCGATACGGATAGTGCGTATCGCGGTTGCGCGCGCGCTCGGGCGCAGTCGAGAGCACGGCAACGCCCTCGCCGAAGCACCCGGCGAGGCGGGTACGGCGCTCACGCGCCGCACGCGCGAGTTCGGGCAGGGGGATCGGTTCGAACGGCGGCATGGAGGGTGTCAGAGCGAGAGGAGCTTCCATTATAGGGAGGGCGCAGCCTGCTGACCGGCCCGTAACCGTCGGTCGAGGTCGCCCAGCCGCTCGGGCGTACCGATGTCCATCCAGCCGCCACCGAAGTGCTCGGCCGACAGCGCTCCGCGCGCCCTCGAGTCGAAAAGCAGGGGCGCCAGCGCGGCGCGCGCACCCGGCACCACCCCATCGAACAGCCGCGGCCGATAGACGCCGATGCCGGCGAAGGTATGCTTCGGCGCGGTGGCGGCGCCCGGCGCGGTATCGTCGATGACGCGGCCGTGCAGCAGCCGGAAGTCTCCCGCGGGATGATGCACCGGGTTGTCGACCAGCAGCAGGTGTGCGTCGCAGGCCGGATCGGCAAGGGCCGCGCCTGCGCGCTCGATGAACGGGCCGAATGCAAGGTCGGTCCAGACGTCGCCGTTGACCACCAGGAACGGCTGCTCGCCCAGCAGCGGCCGGGCCAGCGCGATGCCACCAGCCGTCTCGAGCGCCGTGCCCTCGTGGGACCAGCGGATCTGCGCGCCCAGTCCGCCGCCATCGCCGAGCGCCGCCTCCAGCATCCCTCCGAGATGGGCCGTGTTGATGACCAGCCGGCGGCAGCCCGCCGCCACCAGCCCGTCGATCAGATGCACGATCAGCGGCCGCCCCCCAGCCTCCAGCAGCGGCTTGGGGAGATTGTCGGTGAGCGGCCGCATGCGCTCGCCGCGGCCGGCGGCGAGGATCATCGCGATCATCAGGGCGGTTCGTGCGCCGGACCGGTCTCGTCCAGCCAGCGCGCGAGTGGGGCCAGGTCACGGTAGCGCGCGCAGGTGCTGCGCAGGTAGCGGCGTACCCTGGGCATCGAATCGAGGTAGCCGCGCTTGCCGTCGCGCCACGCCAGGCGCGCGAAGATGCCGAGCACCTTCAGGTGGCGCTGCACGCCCATCCATTCGAAGTCGCGATGGAACTCGCCGAAATCGGCGTTTACCGGCAGCCCGCTGCGCCGGGCCTGGTCCCAGTAGCGCGCCAGCCAGTCGAGCAGCAGCGCCTCGTCCCAGTCGATGTAGGCATCCTTGAACAACGAGGCCAGGTCGTAGGTGATCGGTCCCTCGACCGCGTCCTGGAAGTCGAGGATGCCGGGATTGGGTTCGCTGCACATCAGGTTTCGCGAGTGGTAGTCGCGATGCACGAACACACGGGGCTGGGCAAGCGCCCGATCGAGCAAGCGGGCGCCAACGGTCGCGAGCGTAGCGGAGGCGGCAGCATCCGGCGACTGACCGAGATGGCGACCCAGATACCACTCCGGGAACAGGTCGAGTTCCCGACCGAGCAGCGCCCGGTCGTATGCGGGCAGCCGGCCGCGTACGTCGATACGCTGCATCGCGACCAGGGCCGCGATTGCATCGGCATGGAGCGCATCGACCCGTCCGGCATCACGCTGTACGAGCACGTCGAGGTAGGTCACCCGGCCAAGGTCTGTCAGCAGCAGAAAACCCTGATCGAGGTTCTGTGCGAGCACTGCGGGCGCATTGACGCGGGCCTCGGCAAGCATCGCGGCGACGTGGACGAAGGGGCGACAATCTTCGTGCGCCGGGGGGGCGTCCATCACGATCAGACTGCGCCCGTCGCGCGGGTCGGCGAGTCGGAAGTAGCGCCGGAAGCTGGCATCCGCGGACGCGGTCGCCAGTGACACCGGGGCACCGAGCCCGAGCGCGTCGCCCGCCCAGCGCGCGGCTGCAAGCTGCCGCTCGTCGGGGAGGGTCTCGGGGGGTACCGCCGCAGGCTTCAGTCCGGGTTCGTGCACGGCTCGATTATCGCGCAGCCGCCGGCCGACTGCCGGCGGCGCAGCCTCGCCCGCGTGCCGGAAGCCGGATTGCCTGCACCTCCGAATTATGCGAAGGTAGATCGACATCCAGAGTACCCCTTCCCTCCTTTCACTGACTGCGCATGCGCCGGTTTCCGCCGCGGCTCATCTGTGCGGCACTCCTCGCCACCGGTTCCGCCTCGGGCTTCGCCCAGTCGTCGGGTCAGTCGCCTGGAGTGGACCTGCGCATCGAGTCCGATCTTGTCCGTATCCCGATCGAAAACAAGGATCCGGTCCCGCTGTTCGTCGATGCCGACGTGATCCGCGGGCGTGGACGCGACGAAATCGAGGCTGAAGGCGACGCGATCCTGCGCAGGCGCGGGCAGGCCGTGTTCGCCGACTTCCTGCGGCACAACGCCGCCAGCGGCGACCTGACCGCGCAGGGCAACGTGGTACTCGTGCAACGCCGGAACGAAGTGCTCGGCCCCTTTCTGTTCCTCAACATCGACCGCTTGAGCGGGTTCATGGACAACCCCGTGTACAGGCTGCCCGAACTGGGCGGACGCGGTACGGCCGAGCGCATGTTCTTCGAAGGGGAGGATCGATTCCGGGCAGAGCGTGGCCGATACACGACCTGCGGACCGGAAAGCGAAGACTGGTACATCCGCGCCGACGAACTGCTGATCGACCAGGCCCGTAACGTGGGCATCGCGCGCAATGCCTCGCTGGTATTCCAGGGCGTCCCGATCTTCTATGCGCCGGCGCTGTCGTTCCCGCTGGCCAGCGAGCGCAAGTCGGGCTTCCTCGCGCCGACCTTCGCGCTGTCGGGCCGCAACGGTGCGGAACTGGGGACGCCCTACTACTGGGCCATCGCGCCCGACATGGACTACACGGTCACGCCACGACTGATGGCCAAGCGCGGCATGCAGGTGGGCAACGAATTCCGCTACCTCGGTACCGCTTACGCCGGGGAGGCGCGGGCTGAATTCCTGCCCAACGACCGGATCATGCAGGACAACCGGTACCTGCTGGCCTTTCGGCACACACAGCGGGTCGGGGCAGACCCTCTCGGCGGCAGCTGGACCGGCCTGGTCAACATGCAGAAGGTTTCGGATGACCTGTACTTCCGCGACATGGCCACGCGCATCGCGCTGACTTCGCTGACCAACCTGAACCGCGACGCGATACTCAGCCGCAACGATGCTTTCGGCACCCTCTTCTTCCGCGCCCAGCGCTTCCAGACGCTGCAGGATCCGCTGGCACCGATCACGCCTCCCTACGCGCGGTTGCCGCAGATTTCCTACGTCGGCAACCGGCTCGATGTGTTCGGCAGCGACCTCGGGCTGAACAGCGAGTACGTGAGTTTCAGCCACCCGACACTGCCCAACGGCCAGCGGCTGGTCGTCAACCCGAGCATCACGCTGCCTTTCCTCAGCACGTTCGGGTTCATCAAGCCGAAGGCCGCGCTGCACCACACGCGCTACGCGATGGATCCGCAGACGACCACCCTCGGCGACGCTACCCGGACGCTGCCGGTCTTCAGCCTCGACAGCGGCGTGGTCTTCGAGCGCGACTCGTCCATGTTCGGGCGCAACATCACGCAAACCCTGGAGCCACGGCTGTTCTATTCGTACATTCCGTTCCGCGACCAGTCCCGCCTGCCGGTGTTCGACAGCGCGTTGCCGGACCCCAACTTCGTCACGCTGTTCCAGGAAAATCTCTACTCCGGCAGCGACCGCATCGCCGATGCGAACCAGGTGACGGCCGGGCTGATCTCGCGCGTCATCGACCCGGACACCGGCTCGGAACGGCTCCGGCTCGGCGTCGCGCAGCGCTTCTACCTCGACAGCCTGCAGGTGACGTTACCCGGAGCGCCCGAGCGCGGTCGCTCGAAGTCCGACCTGATCGGTTCGGTCACCGGGCAGCTGTGGCGCGGCTGGACACTGGACGCCGGCCTGCAGTACAGCTCGACGCTGTCTACCGTCGAGCGCTCGGTGCTCGGCGTGCGTTTCATCCCGGAACCCGGCATGGTGTTCAACGCGTCCTACCGGTACTCGCGTACCCAGCTGGAGCAGATCGATCTGTCCACGCAGTGGCGGCTCGGCCGCGGCTGGTCGACGCTGGCGCGCTACAACTACTCGTTCCGCGATGGCACCATTCTGGAAGGGCTGGCGGGCTTCCAGTATGATGATGATTGCTGGAGCTTCCGGTTCGTCGCAAACCGCATCGCCGTCGCCACCCAGCAGGCGAATACCGCCTTCCTCTTCCAGGTCGAGCTCGGGGGGTTGTCGCGGGTAGGCTCCAATCCTTTCGAGCTGCTCAGGCGCAGCATTCCCGGTTACGTCGATTCCGAACTGAACCGGACCCAGCCGGTCACGACCGTCCCCTACCCGTTGCGCTGACGCGCGCGCACCACAGCTGCCACCCCCATGTCACGCCGCCTGCCGACACTCCTCTCCGCCCTGCTGCTGGCCGCCGTGCTGCTGGCCGCACCGGGCGCCGCCCCTGCCCAGGGGCCCATGCCCGCGCGCGTGCTGACCGTCGACCGCATCGTCGCGGTGGTGAACGACGAGGTAATCACCCAGTTCGACCTCACGCTGCGCACGAAGCTGGCCGTCGCGCAGTTGTCGCGCCAGGGCACGGCGCTCCCTCCCGCCGAGATACTCGAGCGGCAGGTACTCGAGCGCATGATCTCCGATCGAGTGCAGCTGCAGCTGGCGAGGGAAACCGGCATCCGGATCGACGACGGACAGCTCGAGAAGATCCTCTCCCGCATCGCAGCCGAGAACAAGATGACACTGCCGCAGTTCCGCGAGGCGATCGAGCGCGACGGCATGGCATTCACGCGCTTCAGGGAAGACCTGCGCGACGAAGTGCTGATCAGCCGGCTGCGCGAGCGCGAGGTCGACTCGCGCGTCGTCGTCACGGAATCGGAGATCGACAACTTCCTGAAGAACAGCGCAGCCCAGGGCAGCAACGACGAACTGAACCTGGCACACATCCTGGTGCGCGTGCCGGAAGGCGCGTCGCCGGAGCAACTGGCCGAACGCCGGGCTCGCGCCGAGCAAGCGCTCGGCCAGGTCAAGGCGGGCACCGACTTCGGACAGGTCGCTGCCGCGTTCTCGGACGCACCCGATGCACTGAAGGGCGGCGTGATGGGCGCGCGGCCGACCGATCGCTGGCCGACCCTGTTCGCGGATGCGGCACGAAGCCTGAAGGTCGGCGAAGTGAGCCCGGTGCTGCGCAGCCCGGCCGGGTTCCATATCATTCGCATCGTCGATCGCAGGGTCGGCGGCAACAGCGTGCTCGTCCAGCAGACGCGCGCGCGCCATATCCTGATCCGGGTGAACGAGCTCGTCCCGGAGGCCGACGCGAACCAGCGCCTGCGCGGGCTCAAGGAGCGCATCGAAAACGGTGCGCCGTTCGGCGAACTGGCCCGCCTGCATTCGGACGATGGCAGTGCCGCCCGAGGCGGCGAACTCGGCTGGATCTCCCCCGGGGACACCGTGCCCGCCTTCGAGCGCGCCATGGACCAACTGAAGGTGAACGAGGTGAGCGATCCCGTACGGAGCGATTTCGGCGTTCACCTCATCCAGGTGCTCGAGCGGCGCAGCGAAGACCTGTCCAACGAGCGACAGCGACTGGGAGCCCGGCAGGCCTTGCGCGCGCGCAAGGCCGACGAGACCTACCAGGAATGGGTGCGCCAGATACGCGATCGCGCATTCGTCAACCTGCGCCTCGAAGAGCGCTGACCGACCGGATGGCCGCATCCCCAGCGGGTCCGGGCGGGGCACCGCCAACGATCGCACTGACCTCCGGCGAGCCGGCGGGCATCGGCCCCGACCTGTGCGTAGCGCTTGCATTCGCGCCGCCGCCCGGCGCCCGCCTCGTGGTCTTCGGCGACCCGGAAGTCCTGAAGGCGCGCGGCCGGGCACTCGGCCGACCGGTGGCGGTGCGGGAGTGGCGGGCGGGCGAGGCGACCGATTCCACGCCGGCCGGAACGCTCGACGTGGCGGTCGTCCACGCCGCCGTGCCGGTCGAAGCGGGGCGGCTCGAGGCCGCCAATGCACACTATGTGCTGGAGACGATCACCGCCGCAGTGCGGGGCTGCCAGTCGGGCCATTTCGATGCGCTGGTCACCGCGCCGGTGCACAAGGGGGTGATCAATGACGCAGGATTGCCGTTCACCGGGCATACCGAAATGCTGGCCGAGCTCACCGGCACACCCCAGGTGGTGATGATGCTGGTCGGTGGTGGCCTTCGCGTCGCGCTGGCGACCACCCACCTGCCGCTGTCCGCCGTGCCAGGGGCGATCACCATCGCGTCGCTGACGCGCACGCTGCAGATCCTGCACGCGGCACTCCGGCGCGACTTCGGCATCGCGCGGCCGCGCATCCTGGTGTCGGGCCTGAACCCGCATGCCGGCGAGGGTGGACACCTGGGCCGCGAGGAAATCGACGTGATCACGCCGGTGATCGATGCGCTGCGGGCGGCAGGCACCGACGCACAAGGCCCGCTGCCCGCAGACACCCTGTTCAATCCCGACCGCCTGCAGGGATGCGATGCAGTCCTTGCGATGTTCCACGATCAGGGCCTGCCAGTGCTCAAGTACGCGAGCTTCGGCGCCGGCGTGAACGTCACGCTGGGCCTGCCGATCATCCGCACGTCCGTCGATCACGGTACGGCACTCGACCTCGCCGGCACCGGCCGCGCCCTGGACGGCAGCCTGCGCGAGGCAGTGGCGCTGGCCATCGATCTCGCACGGCACCGGAGGAGCACCTGACCCTGGAACAGCACCGCGCGCGGCGCCGTTTCGGCCAGAACTTCCTGGTCGACCGGCATGTGATCGAAGCGATCGTGCATGCGATCGATCCGCGGCCGGGCGATGCGCTGGTCGAGATCGGCCCCGGCATGGGCGCACTCACTGGTCTGCTCGCCGCGCGCATCAACGCGGCCGGGCCCGGCCATCCGCTGCACGTGATCGAACTGGACCGCGACCTCGCGCGCAGCCTGCACGAACGGCTGCCGGGCGCGCAGATCGAGGTACACGAAGCCGACGTGCTTGGCTTCGACTTCACGACACTGCCCGAACGGCTGCGTGTGGTCGGCAACCTGCCCTACAACATATCGAGCCCGATCCTGTTCAGGCTGTTCGACGTGGCGGCGAGGCTGCTCGACGTGCACGTGATGCTGCAGCGTGAGGTCGTGGAACGTATCGTGGCGACGCCCCAGGCCGGCGACTACGGACGCCTGTCGGTGATGATGCAGTACCGGTTCGAGGCCGAACCGGTACTGGAAGTCGGCCCGCAGGCCTTCCGCCCGGCGCCGAAGGTGGACTCCAGCGTGGTTCGGCTGGTCCCTCGCGCGACAGCCACGCTTGGCGCGCGCGACATCGGCGTGCTGTCGCGGGTGGTGCAGGCAGCCTTCGGTCAGCGCCGGAAGATGCTGCGCAACACGCTGCGTGGCTGGTTCGATGCCGAGAGACTGGAGGAACTCGGCATCGATCCGAAGGCACGCGCAGAGGATCTGCGGGTCGCCGACTTCGTCCGCCTGGCAAATGCCGCAGGGACCGGCGCACCGTCGGCCTGACCGCGGGCCACCGTCGTGCGGATGCGCGCGGGATGCTCAGCCGATCGAGCCGTGCTGGATGAACTCGATCTTGTAGCCGTCGGGATCCTCGACGAACGCGATGACCGTCGTGCCATGCTTCATCGGCCCGGCCTCGCGGGTGACCTTGCCACCACGCGCACGTACGCGGTCGCAGGCCTGTGCCGCGTCGTCGACCGAAACCGCGACATGGCCGTAGCCGGTACCGAGATCGTACTGCGCGGTATCCCAGTTGTGGGTCAGCTCGAGGACTGCGTGTTCGCGTTCGTCGCCATAGCCGACGAACACATTGGTGAAGCGGCCTTCGGGATAATCCTTCCGCCGCAGCAGCTTCATGCCGAGCACGTCGGTATAGAACGCGATCGAACGATCGAGGTCGCCGACACGGATCATCGTGTGCAGCAGTCGCATCTCAGATCTCCACCATCTCGAAGTCTTCCTTGCGGGCGCCGCACTCGGGACAGGTCCAGTTCGGCGGGACGTCGGCCCAGCGGGTGCCAGCGGCGATGCCTTCTTCGGGCGATCCCGCTTCCTCGTCGTAGATCCAGCCACACACGAGGCACATCCACTGCTTGAACGGGGTTCCGACTTCGGATTCTGCGGACATGTGTGTACTGACCTCGAGGAAGAAGGTTGAACGGCTGGCACCAGACCGGACACCCCGCCAGACGAGGGCCGCACGACGGTCGGGCGCGACGGAAACGGAACGGAAGGTAGCGAACGTCTACAATACAAGTTCGCATCCTGAGTGTACCCGAAGGCCCGTTCACCAATGTCCGACGCAGTGCCCGAAACGCCCCCGATCGTGCTCGTGTTCGCCGCCAATGATCCCAGCGGTGGCGCCGGCATCCAGGCCGACCTGCTGACCCTGTCGAGCATGGGCTGCCATCCGCTGCCGGTGATCACGGCACTGACGGTGCAGGACACGCGTGGCGTCGAGGACATGCTGGCGATAGACGCCGACTGGGTGGCCGACCAGGCGCGCTGCGTGCTCGAAGACATGCCGGTCAGCGCATTCAAGCTGGGGGTGCTGGGAAGCATCGAGACCATCGCGGCGATCGCGGAAGTCGTCGCCGACTATCCGAATATCCCGCTGATCCTCGACCCGGTCCTTGCCTCGGGCCGCGGCGACCCCTTCGCCAACGAAGAGATGATCGCGGCGATCCGTGAACTGCTGCTGCCACAGTGCACGATCATCACCCCGAACAGCTACGAAGCGCGCCGCCTCGCCGCCGACGACCGGGAAGATGAAGACCTCGATCTCGCGCGCTGCGCGAAGCGCCTGCTCGCCGCCGGATGCGAATACGTACTCATCACCGGCACCCACGAGAACACCGTGCAGGTCGTCAACCGCCTCTACGGCGAGCAGGGCGAGATCCGGACCGACGCATGGCAACGGCTGCCCGGCAGCTACCACGGATCGGGCTGCACGCTGGCTTCGGCACTGGCAGCCACGCTTGCGAATGGCCTGCCGGTCGAGGAAGCCGCGCGTGACGCCCAGGAGTACACGTGGCAGACGCTGAAGGCCGGGTTCCGTCCCGGCATGGGTCAGTTCGTCCCCGATCGCCTGTTCTGGGCCCGCGAGACCGACGAAGACGCGACAGCCGACGACACTGCGGGGGACACGGAGGGTGCAACCCGAGTCGATGCGACGGACGCCGCCGGTACCGGGGCAGTTGCGGACAATGCCGGCGGTGGCCTGCCACCGGCACGGGCCACGGCCCACTGAACGAGGCTGCGGCCACCACCATCCTGCAACAGACGACCGACAGGCGGGCACCGATGCCCTTGCACCTCCCAGGCCTCTATGCCGTCACCCCTGACGATCCATCGGCAACGGAACTGCTCGACCAGGTCGAGCGATCGCTGTCTGCCGGCGTACGCCTGCTGCAATACCGGGCCAAGTCGGCAGGCGATGGTGGGGTCCGGGCCCGGGCCGAGGCAGCGCGCGCGATAGCCGCCGCCTGCCGGGCTGCCGGCGCTCGGCTGATCGTCAACGACGATCCCGTGCTGGCGGCCGAGGTCGGGGCGGACGGAGTGCATCTGGGGCGCGACGATGGCACGGTCGCCGAGGCCCGGGCGCGCGTCGGCCGTGCACTGGTCGGCGTCAGTTGCTACGACTCGCTGGAGCGTGCCGTACAAGCGGAAAACGAGGGCGCAGACTACGTCGCCTTCGGGGCGATGTTCCCGTCGCGCGTGAAGCCGGCGGCGGTCCGTGCATCGCACGAACTGCTGAGTCAGGCGCGCGCACGGCTGCGGATACCGATCGTCGCGATCGGCGGCATCGACCTCGGCAATGCCGCCGGAGTGCTGCGCGCCGGCGCCGATGCAGTAGCGGTAATCAGCGCCCTCTACGCGGCACCCGACATCGGCACCGCCGTGCGCGATTTCAACGAACTGATCGAGAACGAACACCGGACGCGGCTGGCAGCGGCGCCGTCCGGAACCTGCCATCCCTGAACGGAGCCCAATGATGCGACCCAACAGCGACGCGCTGTTCGAGCGTTCCCAGAAACTGATCCCGGGCGGCGTGAACTCGCCAGTGCGCGCGTTCCGCTCCGTCGGCGGCACGCCGGTGTTCTTCGAGCGGGCGCTGGGTGCCCACGCCTGGGATGTCGACGGCAACCGCTACATCGACTACATCGGATCATGGGGCCCGGCGATCCTCGGCCATGCCGATCCGGTCGTGCTGGCCGCCGTCGAGCGCGCGGCGCGCAACGGATTGTCGTTCGGCGCACCGACGGCCGGCGAGCTGAAGCTGGCCGAGGCGCTTGTCCAGGCGGTCCCTTCGATCGAATCGGTGCGTCTGGTGTCCTCGGGCACCGAGGCGACGATGAGCGCGATCCGGGTCGCCCGCGGCTTCACCGGGCGCAGCCGCATCGTGAAGTTCGAAGGCTGTTACCACGGCCACGGTGACAGCCTGCTGGTCAAGGCTGGCTCGGGCGCACTGACGCTGGGCCAGCCGAGTTCGGCCGGCGTGCCGCCGGAACTGGCGCAGCACACGCTGGTTCTTCAGTACAACGACATCGACGAGGTACAGCGCACGTTCCGCGAGATCGGTGACACGATCGCCGCCGTCATCGTCGAGCCGATCGCCGGCAACATGAACATGGTGCTGCCAAAGCCCGGGTTCCTGCAGGCACTGCGTGAGGTCTGCACCCGCCACGGCTCGGTGCTGATCTTCGACGAGGTGATGACCGGCTTCCGCGTGGCCCCGGGCAGTGCGCAGGGTCTCTACGGGATCACGCCTGACCTCAGCACGTTCGGGAAGGTGATCGGCGGCGGCATGCCGCTGGGGGCGTTCGGGGGGCGGCCCGACGTGATGGCCTTCGTCGCACCGACCGGACCGGTCTACCAGGCGGGCACGCTGTCCGGCAACCCGGTCGCGGTAGCCGCCGGGCTCGCTACGCTGCAACAGGTGCTGGAGCCGGGCTTCCACGACCGTCTGGCGGCGACCACCCGGGCGGTCTGCGAAGCGTTCGTCGGCGCCGCGGAGGGAAGCGGAATCCCGCTGTCGGCGCAGTCGGTAGGCGGCATGTTCGGCCTCTACTTCCGCAGCGAGCCGCCGACGAACTTCGCCGAGGTGATGCAGTGCGACAGCGCGCGCTTCAACACCTTCTTCCACCAGATGCTGGGGCACGGGGTCTACCTGGCGCCTTCTGCCTACGAAGCAGGTTTCGTGTCGATCACCCACAGCGCCGAAGATATCGCTGCCACGGGTGCCGCTGCGCGCGAAGCGCTAGCGGCGATGGCGAAGCACTGACGCTGGCAGAAAACAGACGGGCCTCCCGAGGGAGGCCCGTTGCAGGCAGACGCCTCGGGGACGATCAGCGCACGCCGGTAAGCCCGGACACGTACTCGGCCAGCGCCTGCATCTCGCGGTCGGACAGCCGGCTGGCGATCGTGCGCATGACCTTGTTCATGTCGTTGCCGCGTTCGCCCGCACGGAATGCCCGCAACTGCGCAACGGTGTATTCGGCATGCTGGCCAGCCAGCCGCGGATACTGCGCCGGAATGCCTGCACCGTTGGGCGAGTGGCACCCGGAACAGGCCGGCAATCCGACGGCGGCGTTACCCGCGCGATACAGCTTCTGCCCGATCAGCGCCAGTTCCTTGTCGTTCGCCGGGCGCGGCTTGACCGGCTGCCGCGCATAGTAGGCGCCCAGGTCGAGCATGTCCTGCGGCGACAGCGCAGCGACCATGCCCTGCATGATCGCGTTCTTGCGCTCTCCGGACTTGAAGTTTGCCAGCTGCTTGGCGGTGTAGCCGGCGTGCTGGCCGGCCAGCGTCGGGTTGGCAGGCATGCCACTGTTGCCGTCGGCACCGTGGCAACCTGCGCAGACGCCCGAAGCGATCGTCTGGCCTTTCGCCGGATCACCCCTGGGTGCGGCTGGCGCCTCCGCCGCCGCTGCTGCAGCCTGGGCGGTACTGCCCGGAAAAACCGATGCCAGCGCTGCGCCTGCCATCAGCGCGGCGATCGCAAGATTCCTTGTCATTCGTGACTCCCTGCCGGACACTCATCAATCCGGTTTGCGTTAATTACCTGTAACTTTCGATTTTAACTTGACCGACCCTTCCGGCGCCAGTCGGATCGGCGAAAGCGATCCTGTCGATGTCCGTATTCAGCAAGACGGTGTTCCGCGAAAGCGCTGCCGAAATCGAAAAACTGCCCGCCGACGGTGGCCGCGAGGTCGCTTTCGTCGGCCGGTCGAATGCCGGAAAATCGAGCACCATCAATGCCCTGACGGGCATCGGACGGCTCGCCTTCGTGAGCAAGCAGCCCGGGCGGACCCAGTTGATCAACCTGTTCGAGGTCATCCCCGGACACCGGATCGTCGACCTGCCCGGCTACGGTTATGCAAAGGTCGCGAAGGACATCAAGCGCGACTGGGGCATTCTGCTCGAACGATACCTGCAGGAGCGCCAGGAACTGGCCGCACTGGTGGTGATCATGGACATCCGGCACCCGCTGACCCCGCTGGACATCCGGCTGATCGAGTGGATCGCTCCGCGCGGACTGCCGCTGCATATCGTGCTGTCGAAAGCCGACAAGCTGACCCGGCAGCAGCAGGCTCAGGTCGTGCGCGAAGTGACCGCTGCGCTGGCGCCCCTGGCACCGCTGCCGGTAAGCGTGCAGGCGCTATCGAGCCCGAAACGGCTGGGACTTGACACCCTCGCGTCGGCGGTCGCCGGCTTCCTCGGTATCGAGGAGAAATCGCCCGTGAGCAGCAGCGAACTGCGAGCGACCCGCAAGCCGGCGTCGGGGCCTGTACCGAAGCGACCACCGCGCCGCGCCTGAAGGGGCAGTCGGCAGCGCCAGCAAAAAAAGCCCCGGCGCGAGGGGGCTCGCGCCGGGGAAAACATGCCTTAAGGGGGTTAAGGCTCCCGCTCAGGGAGGGTGCGGGAGACGAACAGCGTCGTCGTGGATTGAGACCGTGGCCGCGGCTGGAAGTTCCCGCCGTGCTGCACATTGCCGCTGTAAGCCGCGGCGGGCAGAATCCCGGCTCCGCTCCCGTCGCCGCAACGAGGTCCGCAATATGTCCATCCCGAATCGTCCCGCGCCCGCCAACTCACCGGCTTTCCCGACGACGCGCATGCGCCGGATGCGGCACGACGCGTTCTCGCGCCGGCTCATGCGCGAGAACTGGCTGAGCACCGACGACCTCATCTATCCGGTCTTCGTGCACGACGGCCATGCGCCCGCACAGCCGGTCCCGTCGATGCCCGGCGTCGAGCGGATCAACGTCGAGGGGCTGCTGGCGGTTGCAGGCCGCTGCGTGGAGGCAGGCATCCCGATGATCGCCCTGTTCCCGGTGATCGAGACCGCGCTCAAGACGCCGGACGGACGCGAAGCGCTCAACCCGGCCGGCCTGGTGCCCCGCGCGGTCGCCGCGCTGAAGGCGCGCTTTCCGCAACTCGGCGTTATGACCGATGTTGCGCTCGACCCGTACACCAGCCACGGGCAGGACGGCCTGATCGACGAGTCTGGCTACGTGCTCAACGAGCAGACGGTCGCCGTACTGGTAGAGCAGGCGTACGTCCACGCACACGCCGGCGTCGACGTGGTCGCACCGTCGGACATGATGGACGGGCGGATCGGCGCGATCCGCCGCCGACTGGACGACGGCGGCCTCATCCACGCGCGCATCCTCGCCTACTCCGCCAAGTACGCGTCTTCGTTCTACGGGCCGTTCCGCGATGCGGTCGGCTCGGCGGCCACCCTCGGCGGCGGCTCGAAGTACACCTACCAGATGGATCCCGCGAACAGCGACGAGGCGCTGCGCGAGGTCGCCCTGGACCTCGCGGAAGGCGCCGATATGGTGATGGTGAAGCCGGGCATGCCCTACCTCGACATCGTGCGCCGGGTGAAGGAGACGTTCGGCGTGCCCACCGCCGTCTACCAGGTCAGCGGCGAGTACGCGATGCTGAAGGCGGCAAGCGCGAACGGGTGGCTCACCGAAAGGGCTGTCGCCATGGAAGCGCTGCTGTCCTTCAAGCGCGCCGGGGCAGATGCCATCCTGACCTATTTCGCGCTCGACGCGGCCCGCTGGATACGGGAAGGGGACTGAGCCGGCTCAGAGATCGAGCTCGGCCTCACGGCTGCGCCGTTCGCGCTCGATCCGCATCAGATAGCGCTGTATCTGCTGCTGAGCGGACTCCGGCAGGGCGACGAACATGAATCCGGCGCGCGTCGCGTCGGTGCCATTGCGCAGGCGCACGTCGTTCACGTTCCGCAGTTCGAGCTCGACCGAGAAGGAACTGCCGGCGCCGATCCGCACGCTGGCACCGGGGAAGCGAGTACCGATCGCGACCCGGTCGGCAGGCAACTGCACATAGGCGGAAATGCCGCCGATACTCAGATCGAGGCCCTGCAGTTCCAGCGTCTCGGTGTCGCGCAGCGGCAGGCGCACGTGGACTGGCTCGCTCGCACTGCTGCGCGCCCGGAAGAACTCGCGCCGCTGCAACTTGAGCAGTTCCGCCGGCAGCGGAATCGAGAAGGCAGGTGCACCGTCGTACTGAATATCGCGCACCTGCTTCACGCTGAACTGCACCTTGACCTTCTCCAGCGCGCTCACCAGCACGATCCGGTCGCTTTCCAGCAGTCTGGCGTTGGTCGCTTCGTCCGAACCGCGGTCGATGACGATACGCGCGCCGGGCACGTCGATATCGACGATCGCGGTCAACAGGAACTGGCGACCGCGGTTGAAGTAGGCGGTGACGATCTCACGGTTATCGCGGATCGCCGACAGGATCTGCCTGATCTGCGTCGGTGAGCGCACGAGGAACCGGCTGAGGTCCTGGTCCTGGCCCTCGCCGTTGCCGGAATTGACGGCGTCTTCAGCGCTCATGCTGGCTCCAGCTCCTGAGGGGACGGCGGCTCATCGCTCGATCCGAAACGGTTCCGGTGCCGCGGTGTCGTCCAGTTTCGACGCCAGGCTCGCCCGCCCGGCGCGTGCCATCGGCCTGCCCTCTGCCGACAGCCGGACGGGCTGGTGACGGTCGGCACCGATGAACTGCACCAGGTGCACGTCGGTTCCCTCGACGTTCAGCTCGAAACACGGCACGGTGGATGCCGCTCCGCCAATGAATACCCGACGCTGGGAGGGATCGTACGGTATCGCTTCCTTCAGCAGGAACCACTCAATCGCTTTCTCGTCGTCGGTGAACAGGTGCAGGTGGATGGTCGGATACTTGCCGATCGCCCCGGACAGCACCGGCCCCACCAGATGCGGCTGGAACCGCTCGAACAGGTCCATCAGGTCGAGCGCCTGCGAACGCAGCCAGTGAAGCTCCTCCCGTTGCCCTTCCTCGTCGAAGATGCGCTGATACTCCAGAAGCGCGGCTTCCAGCTCGGCGTTGGTCGGGAGGCAGTGCGCCTCGGTCAGTCCCAGCGTACGGGCCGCCTTCTTCTTGGCGAGGCCCCAGTCGTCGATACCGTCCTCGGCGATCAGGCGTGCAGCCAGTTGCGCGATCTGCTCGCGCAACTGGCGCTGCCTTGAATGGGTCTCTCGTGCCACGCGCTGCCCGATCTCAGAAAATCTGCGCTTTCACCTCGTCCTGCGGCCGGGCATCGGCGCCCGGTGCAGCACCCTCGACCTCGCGCGGAAGGTTCTCCTGGTAGAAGAACTCGCTGATGCCGCCTCCGCCCGCATCGCGCAGGCCAGTGGCAGGGTCGATACGTGCGGTGGCGATACCCTCCGGCGGGACCAGCGGCTGCTCGGGCACGCCCTTGAGTGCGACGGCCATGTAGCTGATCCACATCGGCAGAGCCGCCGTACCACCCGTCTCACCGTTACCGAGGGTACGCGGCGTCGAGAAACCGATCCAGCTGACCGCGACCAGCCCTGGCTGGTAGCCGGCAAACCATGCGTCGAGGAAGTCGTTCGTGGTGCCAGTCTTGCCCGCGAGGTCGCTGCGACCGAGGGACATCGCACGCGTTGCGGTCCCGGCACGCACGACATCCTGCATCAGGCTGGTCATCACGAACGCGTTGCGCTCGTCGATCACCCGCTCCGCGCCCCCGTTCGCGACGGCCGGCGCTGCTTCGAACAACACGGCCCCCTTGGCGTCTTCGATGCGCCGGATCAGGAACGGGGCAACGCGGTAACCGCCGTTGGCGAACACCGCGTAGCCGGCAGCCACCTGCAGTGGCGTCACGCCGCCCGCGCCGAGCGCCATCGTCAGGTAGGGTGGGTGCAGCTTCGGGTCGAAGCCGAACTTGGTGATGTAGTCCTGAGCATACTGTGTACCGATCGCTTGCAGCACGCGGATGGTCACCAGGTTCTTCGACCGCGCGAGTGCAGTACGAATCCGCATCGGACCGTCGTACTTGCCATCGTAGTTCTTGGGCTCCCAGGGCTCCGACCCCGTCTCCCGTGCGCCGAAGGTCAGCGGGGCATCGTTGACCACCGTCCCCGCCGTGAAGCCGCGCTCGAGCGCGGCCGAGTAGATGAACGGCTTGAAGCTCGACCCGGGCTGGCGGATCGCCTGGGTGACATGGTTGAACTGCGACCGGTTGAAGTCGAAACCACCGACCAGCGCCCGGATCGCGCCGTCGGACGGGTCCACCGCGACCAGCGACGCCTCGACCTGCGGCAGCTGGGTGATGCTCCAGTTCGACTTCTCGTCGCGCTGCAGGCGAACCACCGCCCCCGGCCGCAGCCGCTGCTTGAGCGGCGCCTGCTCGCCGATCGTACGCTGCGCGAAGCGCAAGCCCTCGCCGGCAACGGTGACCCGGCCCAGCCCGCGGCGGTAGACGACCGCCGACTTGTCGTCGATCTGCAGCACGACCGCCGGAAACAGGCCTTCGCTGTCCGGATCGTCCTGCAGCAGGTCTTCGAGCTGCTCGTCGGTGTAGTTCGCTGGCAGATCCACGAAGCGTTCCGGCCCGCGAAAGCCATGCCGCCGATCGTAGGCGACGACACCACGACGTACAGCCATATAGGCTGCCAGTTGGTGCTCGCTTACAACGGTCGTGTACACGCGCAGACCACGCGTATACGCTTCGTCCCGGAACCGTTCGTACATCACCTGGCGGACCATTTCGGCCACATAGTCTGCGTTGACCGTTGTTTCAGCGCCTTCGCGGCGCGCCGGCATCACGTACTTCTCGGCCTGCGCGAACTGGGTCGCGTCGATGTAGCCGAGCGCGTTCATCCGGCGGAGTACATACTGCTGGCGCAGCCTCGCGCGCTGCGGGTTGACCACCGGATTGAAGCGCGACGGCGCCTTGGGCAGCCCGGCGAGCATCGCCATCTCGGCCACCTCAAGTTGGTCGAGCGATTTGCCGAAATACACTTGTGCGGCCGTGGCAAATCCGTAGGCGCGCTGGCCCAGGAATATCTGGTTGATGTAGAGCTCTAGAATCTGATCCTTGGTCAGACTCGCTTCGA
This sequence comes from Rhodocyclaceae bacterium, assembly GCA_020248265.1. Classification (NCBI taxonomy): domain Bacteria; kingdom Pseudomonadati; phylum Pseudomonadota; class Betaproteobacteria; order Rhodocyclales; family Rhodocyclaceae; species Rhodocyclaceae bacterium. The sequence goes on along the minus strand of JADCHX010000004.1, from coordinate 315,338 downwards.
TCTTGAAGGCAAGCAGTGCCTCGTGAAACTTCCGCGTGAACGTCTTTTCCCGGGACAGGAAGAAGTTCCGGGCCACCTGCATCGTGATCGTGCTCGCGCCCTGGCGCGCGCCGCCACCGGTAAAGTTCGAGGCAGCTGCGCGAATGACACCGAGGTAATCCACCCCGCCATGCTCATAGAAACGGTCATCCTCGGCTGCGAGAATAGCCTTCTTCATCAGGTCGGGTACGGCATCGATCTTCACCACCGCCCGGCGCTCTTCGCCGAACTCACCGATCAGCTTGCCATCCGCGCTGAACACGCGCAGCGGCACCTTCGGCCGGTAGTCGGTCAGCGCCTCAAGAGAGGGAAGATTGGGAAAGGCAACCGCCGCCGCAAATACCACCACGAGCACGGCAAGGCCGACCCCTCCGGCGGCAACGAGGGCAGCGATCAGCAACCAGCGTTTGAGCATCAGCGATTATAGACAGATGTCGTAGCCCGGATCAGACACGAAAAAGAGACAGCGTAGCGCCCAGGCAGCGATTACCGACTGAAAAAACGCTTTACAGTCCAAGTAGTTGTTGCTAGCCTTTAAACTCGTTTATGCAATCATGGCCTGAACCTTCCATGTTCAAAGGAAAACTTGACTTCAAATTCGACGCGCTGAGCAGGTTGCTCCGGCCCGCGTCCCCGCCGCTGATCGGCGTGGACATCAGCTCGTCCGCAGTCAAGTTCGTCGAACTGGAAGAGTCCGGACGCGGCCAGTACCGTCTCGAACGGTACGTGATCGAGCCGTTGTCGAAGGATTCGGTCGTCGACGGCAACATCGTGAATCTCGATCAGGTATCCGATTCGTTCAAGCGCGGCTGGAAGAAGCTCAACAGCCGGGTGCGCAATGTCGCTCTCGCCCTGCCTACCGCTGCGGTCATCACGAAGAAGATCGCCGTGCCTGCTGGCCAGCGCGAGGAGGAACTCGAACTGCAGGTCGAGACGGAGGCCAACCAGTACATCCCGTTCGCGCTCGACGAAGTCAATCTCGATTTCCAGGTGCTCGGCCCTTCGCCGACCAGCAAGGATGATGTCGAGGTGCTGATCGCCGCCTCGCGCAAGGAAAAGATCGAAGACCGCGTCGCCGCCGCCGAGGCGGCAGGCCTAAAGGCCGTCGTCGTGGACATCGAGTCCCACGCCACGCAGGCAGCGTTCGACCTGATCGCGCAGGGCCTGCCGGAAGGCGGCCACGACCAGACGATTGCAATCGTCGACGTCGGCACCAGCGTGATGAACGTGAACATCCTGCGCAACGGCGAGTCGGTGTACCTGCGCGAGCAACCGTTCGGCGGTCAGCAACTGACGCAGGAGATCCAGCGCCACTTCGGCCTGACCGCCGAGGAGGCAGAGGTGGCCAAGCGCAACGGCGGCCTTCCCGAGAATTACGAGTCGGAGGTACTCCAGCCATTCATGGACAACCTCGCACTCGAAGTATCACGGGTCCTTCAGTTCTTCTACACCTCCAGCAAGTACGGCAGCATCGACAAGCTGCTGCTGGCTGGCGGCTGCGCGGCAATCCCGGACCTGGACCAGGCAGTGAGCCGACGGACGCAGGTACCCACCGTCGTTGCGAACCCGTTCGCCGGAATGGTGGTTTCTTCGAAGATCCGTCCGCGGCAACTGCAGCTCGACTCGCCCTCCCTCATGATCGCCTGCGGCCTCGCCTTGCGCCGCTTCGACCCCACCTGACGCAGGACCCGCACCACGTCCGGGCCCGCGCCCGGGCACGGGCGAACGGACCTTCCCGATCGCCGTACTGCCGTCTCCGCCCTCCCCGAAACCGAAACCGCCGCCGACCGCCCAGATGATCCGCGTAAACCTGCTACCCCACCGCCAGATGAAACGCGCTGCGCAGAAGCGCGCGTTCATCATTGCCGCGGTCGCGATGATCGTGCTTGGCGCCGCGGTGGTCTTCCTTGTGCACGGTGTACTGGCCAGTCGGATCGAAGCGCAAAGCGCGCGCAACAAATTCCTCGACGAACAGATCGTGATCGTCAACAAGCAGATCGAGGATATCCGGCGCACACGCGAACAGACGGCGCAACTGCTCGCCCGCAAGCGCGTGGTGGAAACGCTGCAGTCGAATCGCGAGGAAGTGGTCCAGCTTTTCGACCAGATCGCCCGCCAGCTGCCCGACGGGGTGTATCTGCGCAACATCAAGCAGACCGGGACCAAGATCAACATCGCCGGTTATGCGCAGTCGAACGCGCGCGTGTCCACGCTGCTGCGGAACCTCGAATCGTCGCCGTGGCTCGAGAATGCCACCCTGATCGAGATCAAGGCCGCGACGGTGTTGTCCCAGCGGCTTAACGAATTCAGCCTGAACGTCGACGTCGCGCGCCGCAGGGCGGATGTTGCAGCGGCAGCAGCGCCCGGTGCGCCCGGGGCTCCGTCTGCCGCGCCGGGCGCTGCAGCGGCGAAGAAGTAGCGCTTCGCCCGACCCACGAACGTAACTCAACCGCACGCCGCCACCTCCCATGACACTCAACGAACTCAGACGCCTAGACCCGCAGAACATCGGGTCGTGGCCGATCGCGGTGCAGTTGGTGACCCTGCTGCTGCTGCTGTTGCTGGTGATCTTCCTCGGCTACTGGTTCGACTGGCGGAACCAGCTCTCCGAGATCAGCACACTGCGCGAGCGCGAGTCGACGCTGCGCACGACCTTCATCGAGAAGAAGCGGCAAGCAGTCAACCTGCCCGCGTACCAGAAGCAGCTTGAGGACATCGAACAGGCGTTCGGTGCCCTGCTGCGCCAACTGCCCAACCGCTCGGAAATGGACGCGCTGCTCACCGACATCAACCAGGCCGGCCTGGGTCGCGGACTGCAGTTCGAACTGTTCCGGCCGGCCACGCAGGAAACCATGTCCGAGTTCTATGCCGAGCTGCCGATCAGCATCCGGGTGACAGGCAACTACCACGAGATCGGTGCATTCGCGAGCGACCTCGCGCGGCTGCCGCGCATCGTGACACTTAACGATATCTCGGTGGCAAGTAGCCGCGAAGGTGCCCTGACGATGGACGCGGTCGCCAAGACCTTCCGTTATCTGGACGAAGAAGAACTCGCGAAACAACGCAAGGCAGCGCAAGCCGCCGCCGCGAAGAAATAATGAACGCCCTGCACAGATTCAGCCGCCAATTGGTCCCGCTGGCACTCGGCCTCGCGATGGTCGGATGCGGCTCCGAAAAATTCCAGGACCTCAAGCAGTTCGTCACCGACGCCGATACGGTCGCCGGCACGCGCGCCCGTATCGACCCGCTGCCCAAGGTCGAGGTGAACCAGCCATTCGTCTACAACCCGGCCGAACTGGAAGATCCGTTTCGCCCGCGCAAGATCGAACCCACCAAAGGTTCAAAGGGGGCGCTGCAACCCGACCTGAACCGACGGCGCGAGCCGCTCGAGTCCTTCCCGCTCGACAACCTCAAGATGGTCGGCTCGCTGCAGCAGGGGAAGACGCTGTTCGCACTGATCCGCACGCCCGACAGCAACCTGTTCCGCGTGCGCGTGAACAACTACATGGGCCAGAATTTCGGCCTGGTCATCGAGGTGGATGAGGCTGGCATGAAGCTGAAAGAACTCATTCAGGACGGCGCCGGCGAGTGGACCGAACGGATCACTTCGCTGTTCATGCAAGACGAAACGGAGACAAAAAAATGAATCGCTCGATCTCGCAGTGCGGGTCGGCCCGGACACTGGTGGACCATCGCTCGGTGCGCGGCTTGACCGCAGCGTGGAAGATGCTTGTCTCGGTTCTGGCCCTGGTCGTTGCCGGCTCCGCGCTCGCGCAGAACGCACCTGCAGCGCAAGCAGGCAATGCCATCCAGTCGGTCACCGCGGCGATCGCTCAGGGCGGCAACGTGCTGGTACGCATCACGCTGAAGGAAGCGCCGAGCGCCGCGCCGGCCGGATTCCAGATCTCCAACCCGTCGCGCCTGTCGTTCGACTTCCCGAACACTGCGAACGGCACTGGCAGGAACTCCCAGGACATCGGCCAGGGCGACCTGCGCAGCGTGAACCTGGTGCAGGTCGGCAACCGCACGCGTCTTGTGCTCAACATGACTCGTACGGTCCCGCACGAAGCGCGTGTCGAGGGCAACACGATCATCGTCGCATTGCAGGGCGCAGGCGGTATCGCCGCTGGCGTCGCACCCGCGCCGACGCGCTTCGCGGAAGACACGGGCGGCGGCCGGCAGCACCGCATCCTGAACATCGATTTCCGGCGCACCAGCGAAGGCGCCGGTAATGTCGTGATCGACCTCGCCGACAACAACACCGGCATCGACGTCAGGCAGCAGGGCCGCAACATCGTCGTCGAGTTCCAGCGCACGCAGATGCCGCAGCACCTGCAGCGGCGTCTGGACGTCACCGACTTCTCGACGCCGGTGCAGTTCATCAACGCGCAACAGGCTGGCGACATGGTCCGACTGGAGATCCAGCCGCGCGGCCAGTGGGAGCAGTCCGCATACCAGGCCGACAACCGCTTCATCCTCGAGGTGAAGCCGGTGATCGAGGACGCGACCCGGCTCGGTAGCGGTCAGCGCCGCTACACCGGGGACAAGCTGTCGCTGAACTTCCAGAACGTCGAAGTGCGTGCCGTTCTCCAGGTACTGGCCGACTTCACCGGCCTGAACATCATCACGAGCGACACGGTCAGCGGAAACCTCACGCTTCGTTTGAAGGACGTCCCCTGGGACCAGGCGATGGACATCATCCTCCAGGCGAAAGGCCTGGACCTGCGCAAGACCGGCAACGTGATGTGGATCGCGCCCCGCGATGAACTCGCGACACGCGACAAGCTCGAGGCAGAGTCACGGCAGCAGCTGGCCGAACTGGAACAGGTGCGCACCGAGACCTTCCAGCTCAACTACGCACGCGCCGAGGCGTTCCAGAAGATCCTCACGGATCCTCAGCAGCGCGTGCTGTCGCGACGCGGAAGCGCGGTCATCGATCCACGCACCAACACCCTGTTCATCCAGGACACCCCGAGCAAGCTCGACGAGATGCGCCGCCTGGTGCGGCAGATCGACGTGCCGGTGCGGCAGGTGATGATCGAGGCACGCGTAGTCGAGGCAGCAGACACGTTCTCCCGCAACCTCGGCGCACGGCTCGGCGTGTTCGACCGGCAGCCTGGCCACGCATTGGGCAACTCTTCACAGCGGCTGACCTTCGGCGGCAACCTGGAGAGCACTGGCTTCCTGACGAGCCAGATCGCCACGCCGATCCCGACCCTGACACAGAGTCTCGGCGTGAACCTGCCGGCCCAGACGATCGGCGGTGCCCGGCCAGGTGCGTTCTCGGTGGTCGTATTCAACGACAGCCTGTCGCGTTTCCTGAACCTGGAAGTGCAGGCACTGCAGGCCGAGGGGCGTGGCCGCATCGTGTCCAGCCCGCGCGTGATCACCGCCGACCAGATCGAAGCGACGATCGAGCAGGGCACGGAGATCCCGTTCCAGCAGGCCACCGCCAGCGGTGCGACTGCAGTGTCGTTCAAGAAGGCGACGCTGTCGCTGAAGGTACGGCCGCAGATCACCCCCGATGGCAACGTGATCATGACGCTCAACGTGAACAACGACAGCGTCGGACAGAACACCCAGTCCGGCCCGGCCATCAACACGCGCCAGATCAGCACGCAGGTGCTGGTCGAGAACGGCGGCACGGTGGTGATCGGCGGCATCTACACGCAGGACTCCCGGCAGACGGTCAACAAGGTTCCGGTGCTCGGCGACATTCCGTTCGTCGGTTTCCTGTTCCGCGACCGTACGATCGTCGACGACAAGCGCGAACTGCTGATCTTCGTCACCCCACGCGTGTTGAACGACCGGCTCTCCTCGCGTTAGCAGGTCGCCTCATCCGGAAACAGACGGGCGTGCAATGCACGCCCGTTTCGTTTTCGGCGCGCGGCAGGCGGCGTTGCAGCGCGCGCTACAATCGACACATGGAAGTCAACGAACCCTGCACCGACCTGCCGCAATCCGTCGACGCTGCGTGCGAAGACGCCTGCGCGCAGGCGCCGTGCGTGATCGAAGGCAGCGTTTTCCTGGTCGGCATGATGGGCGCGGGCAAGACCTCGGTCGGCCGGTTACTGGCCCAGCGACTGGGCAAGCGGTTCATCGACACCGACCAGGAGATCGAGGCGCGCTGCGGGGTCACCATCCCGGTCATCTTCGAGATCGAGGGCGAGGCAGGTTTCCGGCAGCGTGAACGCCAGGTGATCGACGAACTCACGATGCTTCCGGACATCGTCCTCGCGACCGGCGGTGGCGCCGTCCTGTCCGGAGAAAGCCGCAGCCGGTTGCATGAGCGCGGACTGGTCATCTACCTCAAGGCGTCCGCAGCCGAGATCTGGCATCGAACACGGCGCGACCGCAGCAGACCGCTGCTTGCGACCAGCGATCCCCAGCAGCGGATCGTCGACCTGCTGGCGGCACGCGAACCCCTCTACGTCGAGACCGCCCACGTGACGATCGAAAGCACGCACGAGAGCGTGAAGTCGATGGTCACGCGGCTGGTCGACCGGCTCAACGATCGGCTCAGGGGGGAGGCGGATACGGCCGCCAGCCTTGAAACCTGTGTCCCGGCCGCATCCGCCACGGAGTCACGATGATCGTCGAATCCCCCCGTCCAGGCCCGGGGACCGCTGCCGGGCCGATCGAAACCGTCGAAGTATGTCTCGCCGATCGCAGCTATCCGATCATCATCGGCCGCGGCGTGTCGACTGACAGCGCGCTGATCGGCACCCACCTGAAGCCCGGCCGGGCGGCGCTGGTCACCAGCGAGGTGGTCGGAGCGCTCTACCTCGCACCGGTCTGCGCCGCGCTCGCCGCTGCCGGCGTCGAGGCCGTGCCGATCGTGCTGCCCGACGGTGAGCAAAACAAGAACTGGCAGGTGCTCAACACCGTGTTCGACCACCTCATCGCACACCGCTGTGATCGCCGCACGCCGGTGATCGCTCTTGGCGGCGGGGTGATCGGAGACTTGGCCGGCTTCGCGGCCGCGACCTGGCAGCGCGGCGTACCGTTCGTGCAGATCCCGACCACCCTGCTGGCCCAGGTCGATTCGTCGGTCGGCGGCAAGACCGCGATCAACCACCCGCAGGGCAAGAACATGATCGGCGCGTTCCACCAGCCCGGGCTGGTGCTGGCCGATACCGCGCTGCTCGACACCCTGCCCGACCGCGAACTGTCCGCAGGGCTAGCGGAGGTGATCAAGTACGGACTGATTCGCGATACCGTCTTCCTCGACTGGCTCGAGCCGAACCTGCCTGGGCTGCTGGCGCGCGACCCCGCAGCGCTCGCGCATGCGGTGCGTCGCTCCTGCGAGCACAAGGCCGAGGTGGTCGCGGCCGACGAGCGCGAGGCCGGCCTGCGCGAAACGCTGAATCTGGGCCATACCTTTGGCCATGCGATCGAAACCGGTGTCGGATATGGCCAATGGCTGCATGGCGAAGCCGTCGCGGCCGGCACGGTGCTGGCCGCAGACATGTCCGCGCGCCTGGGCTGGCTGTCGGAGTCCGACGTTGGGCGGGTCAGGCGCCTGTTCTCGCTGGCGCAACTGCCGATCGAGGCGCCGACGATGCCGGCCGCCCGCTGGCTCGACCTGATGGGACACGACAAGAAGGTCCGCGGCGGGCGCATCCGGCTGGTGCTGCTGCACGGACTGGGCAACGCCTTGACGACTGGCGACTATGACCCGGCGGCGCTCGAGGCGACGCTCGCAGGAGCCGCCGCCCATGGCTGAGACGGGCCTGGCACCGTATGCGGCATCGAGCGGCCGGTCACGCGGACGGGTACACGCTGAACCGCCGCCCGCCGGGCGCGACGAGTTCCAGCGCGACCGTGACCGGATCATCCATTCGACCGCGTTCCGCCGCCTCGAATACAAGACCCAGGTCTTCGTCAACCATGAGGGCGACCTGTTCCGTACACGCCTGACGCACAGCCTCGAGGTGGCGCAGATCGCGCGCTCGATCGCGCGCAACCTCGGGTTGAACGAGGCACTCACCGAGGCGATTTCGCTCGCGCACGACCTCGGGCATACGCCCTTCGGCCACGCCGGACAGGACGCGCTGAACGCGTGCATGCGCGAGCACGGCGGCTTCGAGCACAACCTCCAGTCGTTGCGGGTGGTCGACCTGCTCGAGGAGCGGTACGCCGACTTCGACGGACTGAACCTCACCTTCGAGACCCGCGAAGGCATCCTCAAGCACTGTTCACGCCGCAATGCCGAGCAGCTTGGTCCGATCGGCGAACGCTTCCTGCGCGGCGAACAGCCGTCGCTGGAAGCGCAACTGGCCAACGTCGCCGACGAGCTTGCCTACAACAACCACGACGTGGACGATGGCCTGCGCTCCGGGCTGATAACCCTCGCGCAACTCGAAGGGGTGAGCATCTTCGCTCGCCATGTGGCCCAGGTGCGCGAGCGCCATCCAGGGCTCGACGGCCGGCGGCTGATCCACGAGACGATCCGCCGGATGATCAACACGCTGGTCATCGACCTCACCACCGAAAGCTGCCGGCTGATCGCGCTGCACGCGCCGGATTCGATCGACGCGGTGCGCGCCCTGCCGCCGCTGATCGGCTTCAGCCCGGCGGTCGCGGCGGAGCAGATGGAACTCAAGCAGTTCCTGCGCCACGCTCTGTACCGGCACTATCGGGTGGTGCGGATGAGCGGCAAGTCGCAGCGCATCCTGACCGAACTGTTCTCGGCCTTCATCGGCGACCACCGGCTGCTGCCGCCGCAGGACCAGGCCAGGGCCGGAGTCGACGCAGCCAGAGCGATCGCAGACTATATTGCAGGCATGACAGACCGCTACGCGATGCGCGAACACCGCCGCCTTTTCAGCGTCGACGAACACTGAGCCGGAAAGGCCGAGCCCGCACAACCTGCGCCCGCATTGCTGCAATGCGGCTCCGAGGTTACACTTGCGGGCTCGACCGGTCGAAGCTCGTACGCGCCCTGGTGGATGCGTCGAATGCCCCCGGTAGACCTTCCGAAAGCCGCGCCCGCCGCGGCTTTCGTCGCCTCTGGACGTACCTGCAGGGTGGCTGGTGCCGCACCCGGGGCTGCGTTCCCTTCCTGCACCGAGGTCGGCCATGAGTGATCACTCACAAATCCCGCAAGCACAGCGATCGGGCAGCTCCGACGACGCCCTGTTCCAAGGCCAGACGCAGCCGTTGTCCCGTCCGGGCCTCCCGGAAGCGCAGGGCCTGTACGATCCGGCGCGCGAGCACGATGCCTGCGGCGTCGGCTTCGTCGCGCACATCAAGGGAAAGAAGAGCCACTCGATCGTCGAGCAAGGCCTGCTGATCCTGAAGAACCTGACCCACCGCGGCGCGGTCGGAGCCGATCCGAAGGCGAGCGACGGCGCCGGCGTGCTGATTCAGATCCCGGATGCCTTCTTCCGCGAAGAGATGGCCAGGCAGGGTATCGAGCTGCCTGCACCCGGTGAGTACGGCGTCGGCTTCTGCTTCCTGCCGCGCGAACCGGCCAGCCGCTATGCCTGCGAGCGCGAGATCGAACGCGCGATCTGGGCCGAAGGCCAGGTGCTGCTGGGCTGGCGCGACGTGCCGGTCGACAGCTCCTTCCTGGGCGAGAGCGTGAAACCGATCGAGCCGATGATCCGCCAGGTGTTCATCGGCCGCGGCGCCGGCGTGACCGTCACCGATGCGCTCGAGCGCAAGCTGTACATCATCCGCAAGTCGTCCGGCCATGCGATCCAGGCACTGCAGCTCGCGCACGGCAAGGAGTTCTACGTGCCGTCGATGTCGGCGCGCACCATCGTCTACAAGGGCATGCTGCTGGCCGAAAGTCTGGCCGACTATTTCGTCGACCTGAAAGACCCGCGCGTCACCTCGGCGCTCGCCCTGGCGCACCAGCGGTTCTCCACCAACACCTTCCCGACCTGGGACCTCGCTCATCCGTTCCGGATGATCGCGCATAACGGCGAAATCAACACGCTGCGCGGCAACGTGAACTGGATCCGCGCACGCCAGGCGGCGATCAGCTCGCCGGTGCTCGGCGACGATCTCGAGAAGATCTGGCCGCTGATCTATGACGGACAGTCCGACTCGGCTTCGTTCGACAACGCGCTCGAACTGCTTGTGATGGGCGGCTATTCGCTCGCCCACGCGATGATGATGCTGATTCCCGAGGCCTGGGAAGGCCATACGCTGATGGACGCGGGTCGCCGGGCGTTCTACGAATATCACGCCGCAATGATGGAACCGTGGGACGGGCCGGCAGCGGTGGCGTTCACCGACGGCCGCCAGATCGGCGCAACGCTCGACCGCAACGGCCTGCGTCCGGCACGCTACATCGTCACCAGCGACGACCTGGTCGTGATGGCCTCCGAGACCGGCGTGCTGCCGATCCCGGAAGAGAAGATCGTCAAGAAGTGGCGCCTGCAGCCGGGCAAGATGTTCCTGATCGACACCGAGGCCGGCCGCATCATCGACGACGCCGAGCTCAAGTACACGCTGTCCTCGGCCAAGCCGTACCGCGAATGGATCGATCGCATCCGGATCAAGCTCGACGACCTCGAGGCCGGCGACAGCGCGCCCCAGGAACCCCGCGAGACGCTGCTCGACCGTCAGCAGGCCTTCGGCTACACCCAGGAAGACCTCAAGTTCCTGATGCAGCCGATGGCCGTGGTCGGCGAGGAAGCCGTCGGCTCGATGGGCAACGACTCCCCGCTGTCGGTGCTGTCGAACCGCCCGAAGCCGCTGTACCACTACTTCAAGCAGCTGTTCGCCCAGGTCACCAACCCACCGATCGACCCGATCCGCGAGCAGCTGGTGATGAGTCTGGTGTCGTTCATCGGCCCCAAGCCGAACCTGCTGGGTATCGACGAGACGAATCCGCCGATCCGGCTCGAAGTGAGCCAGCCGGTTCTCGACTTCGAACAGATGACCCTGATCCGCGGCATCGCGGCGGCGACCGAGAACAAGTTCCGTTCATATGAACTCGACATCTGCTACCCGATCGCCTGGGGCAAGGAAGCGATCGAGGCACGGCTCGCCAGCCTCGCGGCGGAAGCCGAGGATGCGGTCGTGTCGGGCTACAACATCCTGATCGTGTCGGATCGCAAGGTCGACCGCGACCAGGTCGCGATCCCGGCCCTGCTCGCCACCTCGGCGATCCACCAGCACCTGGTTGGCAAGGGCCTGCGTACCAGCGCGGGCCTGGTCGTCGAGACCGGCTCGGCACGCGAAACCCATCACTTCGCGCTGCTCGCCGGCTACGGCGCCGAGGCGGTGCACCCCTGGCTCGCGCTCGAAAGCGTGATGGCGATCGGCGCCGCCAGCGGCACCAGCGCGAAGGTCGCGGTCAAGAACTACGTGAAGGCGATCGGCAAGGGCCTGATGAAGGTCATGTCGAAGATGGGCATCTCGACCTACATGTCCTACACCGGCGCGCAGATCTTCGAGGCGGTCGGCCTTGCGCAGCCGCTGGTGCAGAAGTATTTCCGCGGCACCGCAAGCAATGTGTCGGGCATCGGCCTGTTCGAGGTGGCCGATGAAGCGATCCGCATGCACCGGGCGGCCTTCGGCAACGACCCGGTGCTCGCCAACGCCCTGGACGCCGGCGGCGAGTATGCCTTCCGCGTGCGCGGCGAAGAGCACATGTGGACGCCGGACGCGATCGCCAAGCTGCAGCATGCGGCACGGGCGTCGAGCTATTCGACGTTCAAGGAGTACGCGCAGATCATCAACGACCAGAGCCGGCGGCTGATGACGCTGCGCGGCCTGTTCGATTTCCGCTTCGACAGCCGCAAGCCGGTGCCGATCGAGGAAGTCGAGCCGGCGAAGGAAATCGTCAAGCGTTTCTCCACCGGTGCGATGTCGCTTGGCTCGATCTCGACCGAGGCACACGCCACGCTGGCGATCGCGATGAACCGCATCGGTGGCAAGTCGAACACCGGTGAGGGCGGCGAAGACCGCCGCCGCTACCAGGCAGTGAACGAAGGCGACACGCTGGCCAGCCGGCTGGGCGCCGACCGGGTCGCGATCGACCTGCCACTGCAGGCCGGCGACAGCCTGCGCTCGAAGATCAAGCAGGTCGCGTCCGGCCGCTTCGGCGTCACCGCCGAATACCTTTCATCGGCCGACCAGATCCAGATCAAGATGGCGCAGGGCGCGAAGCCCGGCGAAGGTGGCCAGCTGCCCGGGCACAAGGTGTCCGAGTACATCGCAGAGTTGCGCTTCTCGGTGCCCGGCGTCGGGTTGATCTCGCCGCCGCCGCACCACGACATCTATTCGATCGAAGACCTCGCGCAACTGATCCACGACCTGAAGAATGCCAACCCGCGCGCCTCGATCAGCGTCAAGCTGGTCTCCGAGCTGGGCGTGGGCACCGTTGCCGCCGGCGTGGCGAAGGCGAAGGCCGACCATGTGACCATCGCCGGCCATGACGGCGGCACCGGCGCGAGCCCGTGGTCGTCGATCAAGCACGCCGGCACGCCCTGGGAGCTGGGACTGGCCGAGACGCAGCAGACCCTCGTGCTGAACGACCTGCGCGGCCGCATCGCCGTGCAGGTCGACGGCCAGATGAAGACCGGCCGCGACGTGGTCATCGGCGCGATGCTCGGCGCCGACGAGTTCGGCTTCGCCACTGCACCGCTGGTGGCCGAAGGCTGCATCATGATGCGCAAGTGCCACCTGAACACCTGCCCGGTCGGCGTCGCCACCCAGGATCCGGAGCTGCGCAAGAAGTTCCAGGGCAAGCCGGAACACGTGATCAACTTCTTCTTCTACATCGCGGAGGAAATCCGCGAGCTGATGGCGCAGCTCGGCGTGCGCCATTTCAGCGAGCTGATCGGCCGCGCCGACCTGCTCGACATGAAGAAGGGCATCGAGCACTGGAAGGCCAAGGGCCTCGACTTTTCGCGCATCTTCCACCAACCGGCCGTCGCCGAATCGATCGCGCGCTGCCAGCGCGAAACACAGGACCACGGCATCGACGGTGCACTCGACCATCGCCTGATCGAACTGGCACTGCCTGCACTCGAGCGGCGCGAGAAGGTCACGATCGAGATGCCGATCCGCAACGGTAACCGTACCGCGGGTACGATGCTGTCGGGCGAGGTCGCGCGCCGCTACGGCCATGAAGGGCTGGACGACGATACGATCCACATCCGCTTCGCAGGGTCGGCCGGCCAGAGCCTGGGCGCATTCCTGGCCCGTGGCGTCACGATCAACCTGATCGGCGAAGGCAACGACTACGTCGGCAAGGGCCTGTCGGGCGGGCGCATCATCGTGCAGCCATCGTCGAAATTCACAGGCGAGCCGCACGAGAACATCATCGTCGGCAATACGGTGCTCTACGGGGCGATCGCTGGCGAGGGCTACTTCCGGGGCGTGGCTGGCGAGCGCTTCGCGGTGCGCAACTCGGGGGCCGACGCGGTGGTCGAAGGCGTCGGCGACCATGGCTGCGAGTACATGACCGGCGGTACGGTACTGGTGCTCGGCAAGACGGGCCGCAACTTCGGCGCCGGCATGAGCGGCGGGCTCGCCTACGTGCTCGACGAGGACGGTCAGTTCGCGGAACGCTGCAACCTGTCGATGGTCGCACTGGAGCCGCTGCTGCCGGAGTCGGAACAGGAAGCGAAACTCGCGCGTGGCCTCTGGCACCGCGGGCAGTCCGACGAGGCGATCGTCCTGGGAATGCTGGCCCGCCATGCGCAGCTCTCGGGCAGCGCACGCGCGAAGGCGATCCTCGCCGACTGGGCGAGCTGGCGTGTACGTTTCGTGAAGGTATTCCCGGGCGAGTATCGGCGAGCCCTGGGCGAGATGGCCGCCAGCGGCAGCCGGATGGCTGCTTAGTACAACCACCCTGCACCACCTGAACAGCAAGGACGGCAATGGGCAAGATCACCGGGTTCATGGAGTTCCAGCGGGTCGACGAGACGTACGAGGCCCCGCAGTCGCGCGTGAAGCACTATCGCGAGTTCGTGCTGCGGCTGACCGACGACGCAGCCAAGACACAGGGCGCGCGCTGCATGGATTGCGGCACGCCGTTCTGCATGAACGGCTGCCCGGTCAACAACATCATCCCCGACTGGAACGACCTGGTGTTCAACCAGGACTGGAAGCAGGCGCTCGACACGTTGCACTCGACGAACAACTTTCCCGAGTTCACGGGCCGGATCTGTCCAGCGCCGTGCGAGGCCGCCTGCACGCTGAACATCAACAATGACCCGGTCGGCATCAAGTCGATCGAGCACGCGATCATCGACAAAGGCTGGGAGAACGGCTGGGTCGTGCCGCTGCCGCCGACGCACCGCACGGGCCGCAAGGTCGCGGTCGTCGGATCCGGCCCGGCGGGGCTCGCCTGCGCGCAGCAGCTCGCGCGCGCCGGCCATTCCGTCACCGTATTCGAGAAGAGCGACCGCATCGGCGGGCTGCTGCGCTACGGCATTCCCGACTTCAAGATGGAGAAGTCGCACATCGACCGTCGCGTCGAGCAGATGGCGGCCGAAGGCGTCGAGTTCCGCACTGGCGTGCTGGTAGGCAAGGTCGAGGCGGCCGGCGTGAGCGCATCGTCGACACAGACGGTCTCGCCGGAACAGCTGACATCGGAATTCGATGCGGTCGTGCTGGCCGGGGGAGCGGAAGTGCCACGCGACCTGCCGGTACCAGGCCGCAACCTGCGCGGAATCCACTATGCGATGGAGTTCCTGCCTCAGCAGAACAAGGTGGTCGCGGGCGACCAGGTCGCCGGGCAGCTGATGGCGACCGGCAAGCACGTGGTGGTGATCGGGGGAGGCGATACCGGGTCCGACTGCGTCGGTACCTCGAACCGCCATGGCGCCAGCGCAGTCACCCAGTTCGAACTGCTGCCGCAGCCGCCCGAGGAGGAGGACAAGCCGCTGGTGTGGCCGTACTGGCCGATCCGGCTGCGCACCTCGTCCTCGCACGAAGAAGGTTGCGAGCGCGACTGGGCCGTGACCACCAAGTCGTTCAAGGACGACGGGCACGGCAACGTCGCGGCGCTGATCGGCGCCCGGGTCGAGTGGGCGAAGGACGAGGCCACCGGCCAGATGAAGATGCGCGAGGTGCCTGGCTCCGAGTTCGAAGTGAAGGCCGACCTGGTACTGTTCGCCATGGGCTTCACCGGCCCGGTAGCGAGCGTGCTCGATACCTTCGGGGTCGCGCGCGATGCCCGCGGCAACGCAAAGGCAACCACCGAGGGCGCAGCCAGCTACACGACCAGTTCGCCGAAGGTGTTCGCGGCAGGCGACATGCGGCGCGGGCAGTCACTGGTCGTATGGGCGATCCGGGAGGGGCGGCAGTGCGCCCGCGCCGTCGACGAG